>JAAUUH010000067.1 GCA_012031145.1 Oscillatoriales cyanobacterium SM2_2_1
TGGGTGGTTTCTTTTTTGGGGCGGCGGTAGCGGTCAAGTGGACAGGGCTGGGGTATGGGCTGGGGGGCGTGATCCTGGGTTGGCACTATGTCCGGCGATCGCCCACCCCCTTTGGCATAGCGCTTATAAGCATGGCGATCGCCCCGACCCTAATTTATGTTGTGCAGTGGCTACCCCATTTGCAGTTGCAGCCTCAAAGCAGTCCTTGGGATCTATTCCAGCAGATCCATGGACAGATCTGGATCTTTCACCGCACCCTTGGGCAAACCAGCACCATACCAATCCATCCCTACTGTTCCCCGTGGTGGACCTGGCCGGCACTCTGGCGTCCGATCGCCTACTTTTTTCAAGAACTGACCGATGGAACCTATCGGGCCATCTATGCCATGGGGAATCCGGTTTTGTCCTGGGGTGGCTTCGGAGCGGTGGCAAGCATTTGGGTCTGGCGATCGCGCCGGTCTAGTCAGTACCTGATTCTCTGCTTTGCTGGGCACTGGCTGCCCTGGATGCTGACCTCCCGCTGTATCTTCCTGTATCACTACATGCCCGCCTCGGTGTTTGCCATGATTGCCTTCGCTGGACTGCTAGACACAGTTTGGTCCAAGGGATGGTGGGCACCGGCCGCCTTGGGTGGGGCGATCGCGGCATTTTTCTGGTGGCTGCCGATCTATACCGGTTATCCGATCTCAGCGATTCACTTCCGTGTGTTAATGTGGTTTCCGAATTGGATTTGACTCGGTTCCTGCTATGCAGAATTTCCGTGATTACTACCAAATATTAGGCATTCCGCGCACCGCCAGTGCCGACGAAATCAAGCGGGCCTATCGACGGTTGGCGCGGAAATATCACCCCGACCTCAACCCTGGCGATAAAACAGCCGAAGAAAAATTTAAGGATGTCAATGAAGCTTACGAAGTACTTTCGGACATCAGTAATCGCGAAAAATATGACCGTTTTGGGCAGTTCTATAAGCAGGGAGGGTTTCAGCGCCCCCCCAGTAGCGCCTACGGGGACGCCGATGCGGAGCGCAGCTACGGCGATGTGGATTTCGCCCAGTACAAAGACTTCCAAGAATTTGTCGATCAACTGCTTGGCAAGTTCCGCAACGATGGACGGGCTACTGACCCCAACTATGCCTACCGCAGCACTACCCAGACCCCGCCCCGCCCCAATCCACGTCGGGATTCGGAAGCCTTACTAGAACTTCCCCTAGAGCGCGCCTATGTGGGCGGACGGGAACGGATCCGCCTCGAGGACGGACGCTCCCTCGAAGTCAATATGCCCGCGGGAGTATTGTCTGGGCAACGCATTCGCCTTAAAGGTCAGGGAGGCAATGGGGGAGATTTGTACCTCAAAATCCTTCTTAAGCCCCATAATTTCTTTAGCCTCGAAGGCAGCGATGTTTACTGTCAACTGCCAGTCTCTCCCAGCGAATCAGTGCTTGGGGTGCAAGTAGAGGTGCCAACCCTGGGCGGAATGGTCAAGCTCAACGTGCCACCGGGTGTGCGGTCGGGGCAAAAACTGCGCTTGGCGGGTAAGGGGTTCCCTAAGGACTCTCGCTCTTTTGGCGACCAGTACGTGGAAGTTCAAATCGTTGTACCGAAAAGCCCCAGCAACCGTGAACGGGAACTTTACGAGCAACTATTAAAAGTGCAGTCCTTTGACCCCCGCGAGAACCTGCCCAAGTAGGATATCGCCTTCCCAAGTGATCCACAGCGGCGGTAGAAGCAGCAGCCCGGCCACACTGACGGAGGCGATCGCCATGATCAGAACTGCCCCCGCAGCACAATCCTTGGCAATTTTAGCCAGCACGTGATAGTCCTGCCCCACTGTGAGGTCGACAACTGACTCTAGGGACGTATTGATCAGTTCCATCGCCAGCACTAGCCCAATCATGACCAACACCACTGCCAGTTCTACGGCGGCGAGCCGCTCGTAAATACTGAGACTAATAGCAACACATCCAATCGCCAAATGAATTCGAAAGTTGCGCTGGGTGATTAGGGCATAGAGAACCCCCTGCCCAGCGTAGTAAAAACTTTTTCCTAAACTATCAGCCACAGTGTGGGACGCCGGACGGCGGAGCAAAAATAGCGGAGTAGTCATAACAATACTGCTGGGGGGAAGATGTCCAAATCATGGGTAATCAGGCCAAGCAACGTCTCCTGCTGGGATAGCATCGCCTGCAACTGGCACTCATCGGGGTGATCCCACCCCAACAGATGTAAAAAACCATGGGATGCCAGCCATGCCAGTTCTCGAGCTAAAGCATGGTTCTGATCCGCTGCCTGACGGGCCGCCGTGGGCACCGCAATGACAATATCTCCTAGGTAAACTGGCTCAGAATCCTCGATCAAAGGTATGTCCGCCTCTAGGGCCGCAAACGCCAAAACGTCGGTTGGGCGATCCTGCTGGCGATAGGTGCGATTGAGAACGGTCATCTCCACATCATCCGTAAATTTAAGAGTTAGTTCCGTACAAGGAGCTATGGACTGGTCAATAGCCATCTGGGTTGCCCAAATGGCAAACCATCGTTCCCATTGGTCTTCTCCTATGGGTTCGGCAGCCATAGCCCCAATGACACAGACTGATATTGCCATGGCTTTGTGAGAACTACCCGAGGTGTTACACCAGTGTGATCATTTCAGCAATGGGACTTTGTTGTCAATGTAACCGTTGATGAAGATCTTAGGATCATTATGTTAAGGTCAGCCCTTGCCGTGCTCAATCATGGAAGGCGATCGCCAAGGCCAGCAGCAACCCCACCACTCCAGCGATCGTCAGGGCAAAGTGCCCTAGGGAGGTGCCCCCTTTTTTGACCATATTCCGCATGGCCATCTTGACAAAGCTTGTCGGTTCCGTCGGTGTGGTCATCGTGCCTCCACGAAGTAAAAATGCCGGGTAAATCCTATCTCAATTTAGGGACGAACAACATCAAAAAAACATCAAGAATTAATGTTAGCCAGAAAAAGCCATCCGTATTTTAGCGGTTGCTGAAGTGCGCTAATAGAGAGAGAATAGGGATGCAGAATTGCGGATGTATCAATTATGGCCGTCGAAAAAGTTAACTCTTCCTCTAGCTTGGCAGAGGTAGTAGATCGCATCTTGGACAAGGGGATCGTTGTTGATGCTTGGGTTCGTGTTTCTTTGGTGGGTATTGAGCTTCTGTCTATCGAAGCGCGGGTAGTGGTAGCCTCGGTGGAAACCTACCTCAAATATGCCGAAGCCGTTGGTTTAACTACCTCGGCTGCTGTGCCTGCTGCCTAGCTTTTCTTAATATGTGGTTTGGGGAGTTCGGTCAGACCATCTTTGACCGGATTCTTCATGATTTTTACTATTATTTGTGCTTTTTTTGCCACGTTAATCCTAGGGAGCGGAGTTCATCGTGACTTCATTAATGGATGATTTTGCAGCAGCCCGCCAAGTGCGAACTGCGAATTACTTAGGTCTGCTGAGTGCAGCTAACGCAGCGCGTCTTGCGGCTGAGCAATGCCGCCGAGAATCTTCTCGGCAGCAGCGGCAGCAGCAACAGCAAGAGGTGCTACTTCGGGCAGCGCAGGTGGCGGAAGCCCTAGGTTCTTGGCAGCAGAAGCGTCAGATTCAAAGCGCGACTGAGTCCCAGGCTCGGCAGCAAACAGTTCGAGATTATGCCCAAGGGACACGGGAACAGTTATTAACGCGCCACCGCATCCGATTGGCTACCGGGGCCAGTGATCGCCTCTGCCGGGAACGGGAGCAGCAGCAGCGCCGCCAGGCAACCCAGCAGCTTTTAAGTCAACTGGCTTCGCATCGAGAGCAAGCCAGCCGTCAGGCAGCCCAAGAGCGTATCGCTGAGGTGCAATCTTTAGCCCTAAGCATTCAAGACTTTTTGCAAGTCACTGCCCAGCAGCGGCATCTGCAGGGTGAGCAGCAGCAACAGCAACGGCAGCAGGAAGCGCAGCTTCGCCAGGTGATGATATCCCAGGAATTACAGCAAATTTATGCGCATCGCGCTGCTTGGGCGATCGCCAGCAAACAGCAACGCCAACAGTTTTGCGATGGGTTGCATCAATCTGTCTGGGGCTCGATTGCAGTGACACCGGGGTCTTCGTCCATTACTTCCCCTAACCCACCAGTTCCCAATATCGCGTCTGTTAAACCTGTGACAGGGCCCACCGTTGCGATCGCCCCACCACCGCCTGTGGTTTCCGTGACTGCCCCGGCCCAGGAGCGCACAGTGGAAGAATTTATCTTGGAATACGTGGCGAAACTACCCAACTCTCCGACCTTGACCCAGGTTTTGGATGAACGGGATGTTTTGCGTTCATTGCTAGCCCAAGGTGCCATCACCCTAGGGATTGATCCTTCGGAAATTGTCAAAACCTTGCAAACCATGGCAGACGCATGACCACGATTCTTCAGGCTTCACCGAGACAGTTCGTTAGTACCGAATTTACCAAGCAGATCGTGCGCCGAGCCCTACGCTACCTCCAGTCAGGGTTTGCCGTGCACCTGCGAGGGGCGGCGGGAACAGGTAAAACAACCCTTGCGATGCATCTGGCCGGATTACTCACCCGTCCCATGGTGCTGATTTACGGCGATGAGGATCTCAATTCGTCCCAGTTGGTGGGTTCCCTGGCGGGCTATACCCGCAAAAAGGTGATTGATAACTACATTCATTCGGTGCTGAAGGTGGAGGATGATCTCAAGCACAGTTGGATGGATTCACGGCTGACCCTGGCGGCTAAGGAGGGCTTCACACTGATTTATGATGAGTTCAATCGCTCTCGGCCAGAGGTGAACAATGTGTTGCTGAGCGTGCTGGAAGAAAAGCTGATCGTGCTGCCGCCGGACAGTTCCCAGTCGGAGTATGTGCGGGTGCATCCCCAGTTTCGGGCTATTTTTACCTCCAATCCAGAGGAGTATGCCGGTGTGCATCCGACCCAAGATGCCCTACTTGACCGCATGATTACGATTGATGTGGGGGAGCCCGACCTGGATACGGAGCGGCAAATTTTGATGGAGCGGGTGGGCTTGGAGCGAGTTGATGCCCTGAAAATCATTAGCCTAGTGCGCAGTTTTCGCCATGCGATCGCCCCGGAGGACAACCACGGCTCAGCAAGTTTGCGTGTGTGCTTGATGATTGGTCGCATCTGTCGAGAGCATGAGATTCCTGTGTCGGGCAGCGACGGCAACTTCCGGGATTTATGTTTTGACGTTTTACTGTCGCGTGTCAGGGAGACCGAGCGATCGCCCACGGTGGTACTAGCCCATCTGCTTGACCAGCTATAGCCATGAACCAAGCGATTAAAAGCAGTACAGCAGGTTCGACATTGGCCGACATCCTCGAACGGGTGCTAGATAAGGGAATTGTTATTGCTGGCGATATTACGGTCAGCGTTGGCAATGTGGAACTGCTGAGTATTCGGATTCGGTTATTGATTTCATCGGTGGATAAGGCACGGGAAATCGGCATTAATTGGTGGGAGTCTGATCCCTATCTCTCATCCCGAACCCAAGAACTATTAGCGACCAATCAATTGCTCTTAGAAAAGGTTCAGCATTTGGAACAGGAACTATCCTGCTTGAAAGCGGCATCTCAAGAATAGGCGGCAATAAATTCCCCAATAGCTTCTAACTCTAGCAGAATTGCCCTAGCGAGGGTGTCAATTCGCTCTTGGCAGGGATTGGGATGCAGACATAGATCTTCTAACTCTGCGGCTAGGGTTTGCATCGGGATAGCGCCAATGTTGCTACTAGAGCCTTTGAAATAGTGGGCTTCCTGCCCTAATTGGACATAATTCTGAGCCGCATGGGCCGCTTGGAGCTGCGCTAGGTGAGTCTTGGCATCCTCAAGGTAAACGCTGAGAAGTTCTAGCTCAAAGTTGATATCGCCCTCGGAAATTTGACGCAAGCTCTTGAGGTCAATGGGAATATGAACCATATGGGGGACAAGGTGATACTGCCGATGCCTCCATTAAATCCTATATCGAGGCACAGATGTTGTGGCCCGGAATGGAGCGCCATCCTCTAAAATTTCAATATTCTTGGCGATGGGATCTATGGGCAATTGGCAGTCTTTGGCAGGGCAAAATATTCTGGTTACGGGTGGTGCTGGATTTTTGGGTAAGCAGGTGGTAGCGCAGCTTTTGGCAGCGGGAGCAGAAAAGGAACGGATCTCCATCCCGCGATCGCGCACCTGTGACCTCCGGGACTGGTCGATGTGCCAAGCGGCGGTGGACGGACAAGATCTCGTCGTGCACCTAGCGGCCCATGTGGGCGGAATTGGGCTCAACCAGGCTAAGCCAGCAGAATTATTTTACGACAACCTGATGATGGGGTCCCAGTTAATCCATGCGGCCTATGGGGCGGGGGTAAAGAAGTTTGTCTGTGTGGGTACAATCTGCGCCTATCCCAAATTCACGCCAGTGCCCTTTCGAGAAGAGGAGCTTTGGAATGGCTATCCAGAGGAGACCAATGCTCCCTACGGAGTGGCCAAGAAAGCCCTGCTGGTGCAACTCCAGTCCTATCGGGCCCAGTATGGGTTCAACGGCATTTTCCTGCTGCCCGTAAATTTGTATGGCCCCGAGGATAATTTTGATCCCCGAAGCTCCCATGTGATTCCAGCGCTGATTCGCAAGGTGCATGAATCCCAGATTTCGGGGCAACGGGAACTATATGTTTGGGGGGATGGGACGCCGACACGGGAGTTTATCTATTCTGAGGATGCTGCCCGGGGGATTGTGCTGGCTGCCTGTCGCTACGATGGTCTGGAGCCAGTGAATATTGGCACCGGCTATGAAATTTCAATTCGTGCTTTGATTGAACTCATCTGCCGTTTGATGGAGTTTGAGGGGCAAATTATTTGGCAAACCGATAAACCCAATGGTCAGCCTCGCCGCTGTTTGGATGTGACGCGGGCGACGGAATTATTCGACTTTAGCTCCCAGATTTCCTTCGAGGAGGGGCTGCGACGGACGATCGCCTGGTATCGCCAAAATGCTGCGCCTGTGGCTGCTGTGGCCCTGTGAGGGAGCGTCCCCTGATTGGCTGGGTGATGGCGGTACAAGCCAATTTTTATCGGGTGCGGTTGGAGTTGCCAGACCAGCCAGAGCTACTGTGTGTGCGGCGAGCGCGACTAAAAAAAGTGGGGGTGCAGATCGTGGTGGGCGATCGCGTCGTGGTCGAAGAACCGGACTGGCAGGGTAATCGAGGGGCGATCGCCGAGGTTTTGCCGCGCCGAAATCAGTTGGAGCGACCGGCGATTTCCAATGTTGATCGCCTGTTGTTGGTAAGCTCCCTGGCCCAGCCGGAGCCTGATCCCCATCAGGTGAGTCGCTTTCTGGCGATGGCTGCGCCCCTAGGCTGTGCTGTGTTGGTGGTGTGGACCAAGCGAGACTTGGTAGGTGAAAGGACAGTGACTTTTTGGGGCGATCGCCTGCACCAGTGGGGTTATCCCTCTTTGGCCGTCAGTACGGTAACGGGGCAGGGGCTGGAGGAGTTGCGGGGGCAGTTGCGATCGGGGATCAGCATTGTCACGGGGCTATCTGGGGTGGGTAAATCCAGTTTGATCCAAGTGCTGGCCCCCCGGGAGCAGCTCCGGACGGGTCGCATTTCAACCCGCCATGAGAAGGGCCGCCACACCACCCGCCATGTGGAACTATTTCCCCTGCCCGAGGGCGGGCACTTGGCGGATAGCCCCGGATTCATGCAGCCCGCCCTAACGATGACCGTGCGCCAACTCATGGCCGCATTTCCTGAAATTCAGTTCCGGCTTGAACAGGACTCCTGCCAGTTTCCTGACTGCACCCACCGCCACGAGCCGGGATGTGTGGTGCGCGGTGACTGGGAGCGCTACCCCCATTACCTTAATTTTTTGGCCGAGGTGCAGGAGCATGGCGATCGCCTCCACTCTACTCGGACGACTGACCGGGCCTACAAGGACAAATCCCAGCACCATGAGCCACTTCTGAACCGAAAAAAGCACCGCCGCCCCTCTCGGCGGGTACTGCACCAAGGTCAAGATGCCGGGAATGGGTCAGATATCGAGGTCGGCGAGGTCGAGCTTTGAACCGTGGGCTTCGATAAACTCCCGCCGTGGGGCAACGCGATCGCCCATGAGAATCGTAAAGATGCGATCGGCTTCCGCTGCATCCTCAATCGTGATCTGCTTGAGCATTCGAGTTTCCGGATTCATAGTCGTGTCCCAAAGTTGCTGCGGCATCATTTCACCCAATCCTTTAAACCGCTGAATGTTGTAATTGGCATTGGCGGGAAAAGTAGCCAAATGCACCTGAAGGTCGCGATCACTAAAACAATATTGGGCTGTGCGACCGCGCTCCACTTTGTATAGGGGCGGACAGCCAATGTAGATAAACCCCTGGTCTACCAGTTGGCGTTGATAGCGATAGAAAAAAGTCAGCAGCAGGGTGCGAATATGGGCCCCATCTACATCGGCATCAGCTAACAGAATAATCTTGTGGTATCGCAACTGCTGAATGGAGAATTCTTCGCCCTTGATCCCCAAACCTAATCCAGTAATCAGGGCTTGAATCTCGTTGTTTTTATAAATCTTACTTTCATCGGCTTTTTCAATATTCAGCACCTTACCCCGCAGGGGCAAAATGGCCTGGAAGTGCGATCGCGCCCTGTTTAGCACTACCACCAGCAGAATCCCCTTCTACAATAAAAATCTCCGATTCCCGGGGATCACGGGAACTGCAATCTGCTAACTTACCGGGCAACGTGGAGGACTCAAGGGCTGATTTGCGCCGTACCAATTCCCGCGCCCGTCGCGCTGCTTCGGCGGCATTAAAGGCTTGAATCGCCTTATCCACAACTGCGCTGGCAATAGGGGGGTGGAACTCCAAATATTCGGCGAGCACCTCACCCACTAGGGAATCGACGATGCCACGCACCTCCGTATTGCCCAGCTTGGTTTTAGTTTGCCCCTCAAATTCTGGCTCCGGCACCTTCACAGAGATTACGGCCGTGAGTCCTTCGCGGACATTTTCACCCGCCAGATTAGAATCCCCCTCCTTTAATTTTTTTAGCTTGCGGGCCGTGGCATTAATGGTGCGGGTGAGGACGGCTTTCAGACCTTCTAAATGGGTACCACCGTCAATGGTGCGAATATTATTAGCAAAGCCAAGAATGTTGTCATTATAGGCATCGGTGCACCACTGCAAGGCCACTTCCACTTGGACGTGATCCCGCTCTCCATGCACATAGATAATATCGGGGTGGATCGGTTCCTTTTCATGGGTCATGTAAGCTACATATTCCCGAATTCCGCCTTCATAGCAATAGGTTTCGGCTTTGCCATCTTCGGAGCGGCGATCGCCAAATTCAATTCCCACCCCGGCATTGAGGTAGGCCAATTCCCGCAAACGACCGGCCAAGATGGCATATTCAAACTCCGTACTGGTGGTGAATATCTGGGCATCGGGCTTAAATCGCACTTGGGTGCCGCGCCGTGTTTCAGCCATCTCCTGGGTTACCAATTCCCCAGCGGGAGTGCCCCGTTCATAGCGCTGCTGAAACATTTGTTGCTGCCGCCAAACCGTGACCTCCACCCATTCTGAGAGGGCGTTCACCACCGAGACCCCCACGCCGTGGAGTCCGCCGGAAACCTTATAGCTGCCACTGCCAAACTTGCCGCCCGCATGGAGCACCGTCATCACGGTTTCGAGGGCCGATTTGCCGGTTTTGGGGTGAACATCCGTGGGAATACCGCGCCCATTATCGGTAACGCTGACGGAACCATCGGCCAACAGCTCAACCAAAATGCGATCGCAGTGGCCGCCGAGGGCTTCATCCACACTGTTATCTACCACCTCAAATACGAGATGGTGCAATCCCTTGGGCCCGGTAGAGCCAATGTACATTCCGGGGCGTTTTCTAACCGCCTCTAGCCCCTCCAAAACCTGAATCTTGTCAGCATTGTAGGTTTCGGTATTCAGCGTTTGGGGCATAGTAAACCTCAGTCGGTCAAGGACAGGATAGGGACATCTGGGGAACTCATCATACCTAATCAGGTGATGAGTTCTGCAATCAAGTTAAGCAGGGGAACAGAATTGATATCACCCGATGATTAGATGGCGGCGTTAGCATCGATTCGGCGATCCTTGGGTTGCGAGGCAATTTTCGCCAAAAAGACCACCAAAACAACGTGATGATCAAATCACTGCGCCATTATAGCTGATTGGGCTTAGAGCAACTAAAAAGCTGGTTTTTTATCGGTTTTGGGGCAAATACTGCTAAGTCTAATCTGGGGGGCACAGGTGTGTCGCCACGGCACCGGAGTTTGAAACTTGACTGGTGTGTCCGGGTGCTCATCTATTAATGGTTTGATTGACACCCAGGAACTACATTTAATGGAGGATGAAATCCATGTCCATTTGGCTACTGCTTCTTTTATCCCTCGTTGCGATAGGTATTCCTGTCGGAACCTGGGTGGCTTTACTCCTTCTTTGGAAGACAGACCGCCTGCTTTGGCGACCGCTCGTGTGGATCCTAGTTTCGATACTCGGCAGCGTTGTCGGCCCTTGGTTGAGCATAGCCGTTATTTATCTTCTTGTATTTACAGTTGCATATCTGTCTGGGAATCCATATGTTTGGTTCTTACTTATTTACGTATCGTATAGTCTTGGGGTTCTACTTGCGATCACCGCGGTATTCACTAGTTTGTTGCAAGCCCCCCTAGTGAAGTGGTTTAGCCGGGGGCGTATATCCGGGAGAGAATGGTTTTTGACAACCCTCATTGCGGCAGCGTATGGGGTGGTGCTGTCAACAATTGTTTTTTATTTTTTGAGAGGGAACTACTTCAACTCCAATGCCAATGTGCTGGTGAGCTCACTAATAGTCATGCTGCCGGTAGTGATAGTTCAGGCGATGGCAATAGGTTCGTGGTGCTGGCTAGGACGGATGTTGGTAATGTTTCCACTCGGGATTATTCCACTCCTTACTTCAATTACTCATTCTATAGCAACACCTATTTCATTCCACTTTTGATTCAGCACGGCTTGATCCTTGGCTGTGTAGGGGTATGGGGCTGGCTGGGTTTGCGCCGCCAAGCGGCGGAGTGATGCTATTGCCGTGAAGGATTTGGCATGGAAAGGAGTTCTAGTCTAAATGGGATCTAAACGCGATCTTTTTTATGGATTTTCTGTAGATTTCTGACTAGGGACATAATTTCTATGATGGTCTGTGTGGCGGTTGTGGGGAGGGGAAGGTTAAGCCCCCTCGAAAACACACGGTAAGATAGGGCCAACGGAATTTAGTGAATCGCCCATGCCCCTCCCCGTCGAGCAGTTGCTTACCCCAGATATCCTCAAGCCCGCCCGCTACCTGGGTAATGAATTTGGCGCGGTGCATAAGCCTTGGGAGCAGGCGATCGTGCGCTGGGCCCTCACCTATCCGGAAATCTATGAAGTTGGCGCTTCCAACCTGGGGCATGTCATTTTGTACAGCATCCTCAATGCCCAGGTAGAGCAACTGTGCGATCGCGCTATCTCCCGCCCCGACCTTGCTGCCAAACTTCGGGACACAAACACCCCTCTTTTTGCTGTTGAATCCAAGCGGGCACTGTTGGAGTTTGACATCCTTGGCTTTAGCTTAAGTTATGAACTGGGAGCCACCAATATTCTGGAAATGCTCGCCCTGTCCCATATCCCCCTCACTTGGCAGGAGCGCAATTCCCAATCCCTAGACGAGTGTCCCCTGATTTTTGCCGGGGGGCAGACCGCGACCTCTAACCCCGAACCCTACGCCGACTTTTTTGACTTTATCGCCCTTGGGGACGGCGAAGAACTGCTTCCTGAAATCGGTGCCGTCATTCTTGCGGGTAAGCAATCCGGCAGGGGGCGGACAGAACTACTACTTGACCTTGCCCAGCAGGTGAAGGGGGTCTATGTCCCCCAGTTTTACAGGATGGTGCCCCAGTCGGGAGCCGTAGTGCCCAATCGACCCGATGTGCCGGCCCGAGTTTTACGGCGGGTAGCAACTCCCCAGCCGGAGCACAGCATCGGACTGGTGCCCCTGATTGAAACCGTCCATGATCGCTTAACCATTGAAATTCGCCGCGGCTGCACCCGGGGATGTCGCTTTTGCCAACCGGGGATGTTGACCCGTCCCGCCCGAGACGTTGCCCCCGAAGCTGTGATCAATACCATCGAGCGGGCTGTCAAAGAAACGGGTTACAACGAGTTTTCCCTCCTTTCCCTTTCCTGCTCCGACTATTTAGCCTTGCCGACCGTGGGCGTGGAACTAAAAAACCGCCTCCACAACCAACACATTACCCTCTCCCTCCCTAGCCAACGGGTGGATCGCTTTGATCGCAATATTGCCCATATGCTTCGCAGCGGCGATGGACGTCAGCAAAGTCTTACCTTTGCCCCCGAAGCCGGCACCCAGCGACTGCGGGATGTCATTAATAAAGGACTGACGGATGAGGAATTGTTGGGTGGGGTTAAAACCGCCTACGATGAGGGCTGGGAGCGGGTGAAGCTCTATTTTATGATTGGGCTGCCCACCGAGACCGACGCCGATGTGCTGGGGATCGCCGCCACCATTGCTTGGCTACAGCAGCAATGCCGTGCCCCCCAACGGAAGCCCCTCCAGGTGACCGTGACGATCTCCAACTTTACACCTAAGCCCCATACGCCCTTCCAATGGCACCGGGTGAGTACCGCGGACTTTCTGGCCAAGCAGGAGCTTTTGCAAAGGGCCCTGCGAAAATTGCCCGGCGTCAAAGCGAACTTCACCGATGTGCGGATCTCGGCGATGGAGGATTTTGTCGGTCGGGGCGATCGCCGCCTTGCTCCCGTGATTCACCGTGCTTGGCAGTTGGGTGCTGGAATGGACTCTTGGTTTGAGAATGCCAACCGTGCCTATGATGCTTGGACTGAGGCGATCGCCGAGGCCGGACTGACTTGGCAGCCCCACGCCCTTGGTGGTGAGGGCGATTTGGATGCCGATTTGCCCTGGGATCACCTTGACACTGGCATCGACAAACAGTGGCTTCAGGACGACTGGCATCGGGCGATCGCCACCGAGACCGTCCCCGACTGCTCCTTCCATGGCTGTTCCCGCTGTGGCGTATGCAGCCCTGACTTTGGCCACAACGTGATTGTTAAGCCCCTGCCCATCCCCGAAATTCTGCCCTCCGAGGCTCCGCCAGCCCGCCAACAACGGCTCCGGGTCACCTTCGGCAAATTGGGCAGTTTTACCCTAATCTCCCACCTAGACCTCCAACGGCTCTTCGCCCGCATCCTTCGCCGGGCAGAGATCCCCATCGCCTACTCCGAGGGCTTTAACCCCCTGCCGCGCATCTCCATTGCTAAGGCTTTACCCCTTGGCCACAGCAGCAGTGGGGAACTGGTGGATTTTGAACTCACCGCTCCCCTACCCCTTGATGAGTTTCGGCAACGTCTGGCTGCCCAGTTGCCCCCCGAGATCCCCGTCTACGATGTGGTCGAAATTCCCAGCCACGCTCCCGCCGCTGAATCTATTCTTACTGCTGCGGAATATCTCCTGACCCTCGCTGTTCCCGAGCCTATGGGCCCTGCTGACCTTGAAGGGGCGATCTCCCGGGTGCTGGCCATGCCCAGTTTTGAATTTACAAAAGTCTCTAAGTCTGGCAAGCCCCAGATCATTAACGTTCGCGATCGCCTCCTAGATTTAACCCTCGAAGCTGACTGTCAAGTACGCTTTGTCGGCCGAGCTCTGCCCCAGTGTATCCTCAAGGCTGAAAATGTCATTGCCATGCTAAATGCCGCTCTTGGAGCAGAAGTAACCTGCACCCAAGTCCATCGACTCCGCCTTATAGAGTCCCTGGAAAAGTAGTTGAACTACTTGCTGAACTATAGGCTGAACTATAAACCGAACCCTAAAAAACAAAAAAAGCTGTTACAAACAGCTTAACAAAACTTAATGTTTTTATATGGGAAATCCCCTAATATGGCGGCACTCAACACAAAAATGCTTGACCCACTGGGAGCAGTGGGCTTTATTCTTCATGCCGCCTAGGATCCACGGTATCCTAAAAGTCTGCTGATCGGTTCCCTGGGCGACACAAAACTTAATATTTCCGGTTGGCGTCCGTTACGACTCTCTTGATTCCCGGAAGTTGGGAACTATGCTGATTCTTTGGGAACTGCTAAGCTCGTGAAATACTTTATTTAACACTATGACTGCTGCGCTGAAACCAACTGTGGCGATCGCCCATTTGGGTTGCGAGAAAAATCGGGTCGATACGGAGCATATGCTGGGCATCCTGGCCCAGGCGGGTTATGGCATCGAGAATGATGAAACCTTTGCCGACTATGTGATTGTTAACACCTGTAGCTTTATCGAAGAAGCGCGACGGGAATCGGTGCGCACCCTAGTTGAGCTGGCCGACCTGGGGAAACGGGTTGTGATTGCCGGCTGCCTGGCCCAGCACTTCCAAGAGGAGCTGTTGAACGAACTACCTGAAGCTGTGGCGATCGTGGGCACCGGGGATTACCACAAAATTGCCGAAGTGATTGCCCGCGCTGAAGCAGGTGAGCGGGTGATGGCCGTCACCGCCGAGCCCACCTACATTGCCGATGAGACCACGCCCCGCTATCGCACCACCCATGCTGCCATGGCCTATGTGCGCGTTGCCGAGGGATGCGATTATCGCTGTGCCTTTTGCATTATTCCCCACTTGCGGGGTAATCAGCGATCGCGCTCCATTGAGTCCATCGTTCAAGAGTGTGAGCGCCTGGCCGATGAGGGTGTTAAGGAAGCAATTTTGATCTCCCAGATCACGACCAACTATGGTCAAGATCGCTATGGACAACCCCAACTAGCGGAGCTCCTCCATGCCCTTGGTGGGGTTGATATTCCCTGGGTGCGGATGCACTATGCCTATCCCACGGGACTGACCCCTAAGGTGCTAAATGTGATCCGGGATACTCCCAATATCCTGCCCTATCTGGACTTGCCCCTCCAGCACGCCCATCCGGATGTCCTTAGGGCTATGAATCGTCCATGGCAGGGACGGGTGAATGACCGGGTGATTGAGCATATTAAATCTGCCCTTCCCGAAGCCGTTATGCGCACCACGTTTATTGTCGGCTTCCCCGGTGAGACGGATGCCCATTTTGAATCCTTGCTAGAATTCGTCGCCCGCCATCGATTTGACCATGTGGGTGTGTTTCCCTTTTCCTGTGAGGAGGGCACTGCCGCCGCTAACCTACCCGATCAAATCCCGGAAAAGATTAAACGGGAACGCCGCGATCGCCTGATGGCGCTACAGCAGGAACTTTCCTATCAAAAAAATCAGCAGGAAGTTGGTAAGACGGTGCCCGTCCTAATCGAGCAAATGCACCCCGAGACCGGCGAACTGATCGGGCGATCGCCCGTTTGCCCCCGATGTTGATGGGGAGGTCTACCTTCAAGATCCCCAGGGTGTGGCGACTTTAGGAGAAATCTATCCCGCTACTATCACTAAAGCTGATCCCTACGACCTCTACGGCACCTTAGTTGGTGATGCGGTTGGCTTGCCCTAGGGCGCGTCATCAATCCAAGCTAGCAGGCAGTATTGCGGGCTCAATGCCACCGTGCCCGTCAAATTACATAGGCTAGGGCTAAGCCTCTCGCCGTGAAAGCCTGGGACAGTTCAATGGGGACAGCCCTCTACGGAACTTGTGCCAAAACCTGCATTTGTGACTGTGATGGCTGCGCCCTAGGGCTTATCTTCGATATCATGGGCACCGTCAACCCTGTGGTTAAAGGCTCCCATCGTGACCCAAGAGTTTTTTGGATTTAGTAACGACGCCGTGAGCTGGTTTGTTGGGCTAGAGCAGGACAACTCAAAGGAATACTTCCATGCCACCCGCGGCCAATGGGAGTCCCAGGTGCTAGGGCCCTTGACTGCCATGCTTGAAGCACTCACCGGGGAGTTTGGCGGTACCGTCCGGATCTTTCGCCAAAACCGTGATGTCCGGTTTTCGCGGGATAAGTCGCCCTATAAACCACCACCTATGGGGTGATCGAACGCCCCAATTCCCTGCGCCTCTATGCCGAACTGTCCTCCCAGGGGCTGTATGCG
>JAAUUH010000068.1 GCA_012031145.1 Oscillatoriales cyanobacterium SM2_2_1
CTGGGCGGGGTGGGTAGGGTGGGCGATCGCACAAAAAACCTGGTTGAAAACATCCATCCGCCGGCGATCACTAAGACCAACAAAATCGCCCAAAGAACGATGGGGTTAGACTCGGGGTGATCGGAAGCCACTAATGGTTCCTTACTCGATAGAACCAAGGCAGAGGCATCATCATCGAGGTCGGGGGGCTCCTCCTCCGGCAAAGGGGGCTCCGTCGCCCCGAAAGCATCCTGTAAAATCGTAGCGGCATCCAACTGTAGGGTCGTGTCCTCGGTCGGAAGACTGGATTCATCCTGATCATCGGCGGTGGTGGGCGGCGCGCAGGTGAATCGCATTAGGGCAACGGTGATGTTGTCGTGACCGTTAAGTTTGTTAGCCTGCTCGATCAGGTTTTGACAACTGGCATAGAGGGGACGATGCTCGGTCAGGACAGGGCGGATATGGGCATCATAGATTTGGCTGACCCGCTCAAAGTCGCTCAACCCATCGGAGCAGAGCAACAGCAGGCAATCTTCGTCAATGATGAAGCGATGCACCCGGGGTTGAAGTTGATCGGAACTGCGGGTGCCAAGGGCTTGGATTAGAGCCCCTCCGTCATAACGCTTGCTGGCATAGGCGTAGAGGTTGTAGCCTAGGGTAGCTTCCCGGGTGGCGACATCGTCATCGAGGGTGATTTGATAGGGGCGATCGGGGGTGCAAAGGTATACCCGACTATCCCCAACGCTGACCACAAAAACTTGGCGTTCAGTCTCACCTTGGGGGTTGGGAATCACAGCCATGACCAAGGTTGTGCCCATGCGTTGCTGGGCTTGGCGTTGTTGCTGATCGTTAAGCGCCACCAGTTGATTGTTAACAACACGGACGATCGCCGCTAATTGATCGCCAAAACTGCGAGGAGAGAAGGAATCACGATCATTCTGGATTTGGCGTAGCAGGATTTGCACCTGCTGTTCAAGGGTCTTAATGGCCAAACCACTGGCAATCTCCCCGCCTTCATGACCACCGAGACCATCACAGACGATCGCCAGCCGATCCCGCAGGAGGTCGCCTTGTTGTGATCGCCGTTGCCGGTGCGGATAGGGATAGCAGGCATCTTCATTATGATCGCGGCGCAATCCCACATCGGTGCTGGTAGCCACACGGATCGTTAGGGGCATCGTTCGCCCCTGCTGAGACAGTTGATGATCGAGAAAGGCGATCGCCCCAGGAGGATCAAAAGTTCCGCGGGAAAGGGTATAGAAAAATTCAGCCGCGACTTCAGCAATGGTTTCATGGGCGTGATCGCGCCACTCCAAAAGATAATCTCCCAGCAGGGCTAATGTGACCGGCTCTGCCTCGGCGCGGATCTCCAGCAGGCGAACCCAAGGGCCGTGCACCCGCACCTGCTGTGGCTCTAGGAGAGTTTGTAACACTTGCTGCTCGGCAAGGGGTTGCCACAGGTGCAGGAGTTGCCAGAGATAGTGCAACTGTCGCCGTGGGCCAACTGTCTTCCAAACGTCTGCCAAAGGGGGATAGAGATGGCCGGCTCCATCTAGGGGAGCGTTTTCTAGTAGGATTACCGGCTCATCCTGTTGCTCTAGGCGCAGCAGTCCGTAGGGGCGAGGCAGGTGGAGCGGCAAACGGGAAAGCCTGAGATAGGCCACGGTGAGGGGCGAAAATTCGTCGGGAGCATAGGGAAGATCGAGGGGCTGAGTGTCTTCGACCACTTGGCTGTGGATCAGGCGATAGCGATCACATAACAGGGAGCCGGGAGAAGTGGCTGTCGAGGGAAGATTGACCGCCCAGAGATATTCAGGCTTGAGAATCGGTTCGGGGGTCTGGTGACTATCCATGCCGTGTTGGTCAAGGGTGTAGTTATATTAGCGAATCCCAAGGGTAGATACAGCTATCTGTAGAATTTTGCTAGAGTACCGGTATTCTGTCTACTACTTCACGAACACCCATCATCGACGAGGGTGAGACATGCAAGAACCACTGGGGCAACGCACACGAAAGGTACTCTGGGCAACTGTAGAGCGCTACATTATCACGGCTGAGCCAGTTGGCTCCCGGGTACTGGTTTCAGAGTATGGCTTCAATATCAGCGCGGCTTCTATGCGGCAAGAGTTGAACCGTCTAGATAGCTATGGGTTGCTCTACCAGCCCCATACTTCGGCAGGTCGGGTACCGTCGGATCTGGGGTATCGTCTCTACGTCGATGAATTAATTGATCCAACTTCCGAACTCCCCCATACCATGGCCCATTTTGAGGGAGCGCCGACCGAGTCCCTTGGTCGGCCTTTGGAGCAATTACTCCAGGGCGTAGCCCAGATTTTAGCGACCCTCAGCGGCTGCATTGCCCTAATTTCTGCCCCCAGTGGTGCGGCCCTGCGAATCCAGCATGTGCAACTAATTCCCGTGCAAGGGGAACAGTTTTTGGCGATCGCCATGGGAGACGCCTATCACACGGCTTCGTGGCAGGTGACGTTACCGCCCACGGATGATGGCGAGCTGCTGATTTTGAATAATTTCCTGAATGCTCACCTACGGGATCGGGCGTGGGATAACTTGGCAGCTACGATGCCCTGGGAAGAGTTGGGTCTGCGCTTTAGCCCCTACCGACATCCCATGGCTCAGGTGCTTTCCCAGTTAGAGCGATCGCGTCCAGCGGTGGCCTGGGGACAAATTTTTGTCAGCGGCGTAGCAGAGTTGGTGCGACAGCCGGAATTTAGCGATCCCCAGCAGATCCAGACGATGCTGGATCTTTTGGAGGGGGATCGTGGGGCCTTGCGGTCGCTGATGACAGCAGCAACAAAAAATCTGGGCCCCACACCTACGGTGCGCGTGAGTATTGGCAATGAGTTAACGTTGCAGTCGATGCAGCGCTGCACTTTAATCGCCACGGTCTATTATGGCGAGTCCACTGCTGCGGGCAGCGTGGGCGTACTGGGGCCTACCCGACTGGACTATGGACGGGTGATCGCCTCAGTGCAGGCTGCGGCATATCACCTTACGGCTGCCCTACGTCAGGCGGGGTCATGACGGTTCGCCCACCCCATGCTTTGGATCGGGCCGCAGTTCTCGCCCAATGGCAAACATCGTCCCAAGGATTAGATCAAAAAACTGCCGTAGAGCGTCTCGCCCAGTATGGGCGCAATGAACTGACAGAGCAGGATGGACGTTTGTGGCAGCAAATTCTGTGGGAGCAATTCCAAAACGTCATGTTGCTGCTGCTTTTGGCAGTAGCCCTGATTTCGGGAATTTTGGATCTGGTGCAAGGCGAAGTTCCTAAGGACGCGATCGCCATTGGCATCATTATTGGCATTAATGCGACCCTCGGTTTTTTACAGGAACGTCAAGCGGAGCAGGCAATGGCGGCGCTGCGGCGACTGACGGCCCCAACGGTTACGGTGTGTCGGCATGGTCAAACCCAAACCCTCGCAGCGGCCGAATTGGTGCCGGGGGACATTTATTTCTTGGAAGCCGGAGCACAAGTGGCCGCCGACGGTCGGTTGCTGGAGTCCCAAAACCTTCAGGTCAAGGAAGCTGCCCTCACTGGCGAATCAGCCCCAATAACCAAGAATGCGGATTTGATTTTGGCAGAAGATACCAGTCTGGGCGATCGCCATAATTTCGTCTATCAAAGCACTGAGGTGGTGCAGGGGCGGGGCAAAGTTGTCGTTACGGCCACGGGCATGGCTACCCAGATCGGTCAAGTCGCCCAGATGCTTCAGGGCGTGGCCCATGAACCCACACCCCTCCAGCAGCGCATGGATCAACTTTCGCAGATGCTGGTCTACGGGGCCCTGCTGCTGGTGGTTATGGTGATGGTCGGTGGCGGCATAGTGTTGGGGGGCGATCGCCTAGGTGAACTGCTGGAAGTTTCCCTCAGTATGGCTGTGGCCGTGGTGCCAGAGGGTCTGCCCGCTGTAGTAACCGTCACCTTAGCCCTGGGAATGCAGCGCCTGGCACGGCAGCGGGCCCTAATCCGTCGTTTGCCCGCCGTGGAGACCCTCGGCTCCGTCACCGTGATTTGCACCGACAAAACCGGCACCCTGAC
Source organism: Oscillatoriales cyanobacterium SM2_2_1 (assembly GCA_012031145.1). Taxonomy (GTDB): domain Bacteria; phylum Cyanobacteriota; class Cyanobacteriia; order Pseudanabaenales; family Pseudanabaenaceae; genus UBA999. The sequence continues at coordinate 4,040 of JAAUUH010000068.1, forward strand.
CCAAAACAAAATGGCCGTAAGGGAAATCGCTACCCCCGATGGCCATTGGCGTCTATGGGAAGCCAACCCAGAGCCCATGTCCCTAGACGAAACCCTAGGGACACTCATGGATATCTGTCACCACTGCAACGATGCCAAACTCAAAATTGGTGGCTATGGGCCCACAGCGGTCGGCGATCCTACGGAAGTGGCCCTACTCCAGGTGGTGGGACAACTTGGGCATCAGCCCCAACCCTTACTCCGTCGCCATGAGGTGCCCTTTTCGTCCGAGCAGCGGCGGATGAGCGTTCTGGTGGAACATTCGGTCACCGGCAAGACCTATATTTTTGCAAAGGGCTCACCGGATGTCATCTTAATGCAGTGTAGCCATCAGCAGCGAAACGGTGCCCTCTCCCCCTTCACCGACGAGGCGCGGCGGCAGATTCTTGATACCAATGATGCTATGGCGCAACGGGGCCTGCGGGTCATGGGCTTTGCCGCGGTAACCGTCACCGAACCTTTGGGATCAACCCCACTCGAGCAAGTGTCCCATCTGGTTTGGCACGGATTAATTGGCATTGCCGATCCCCCGCGCCCCGAAGTTGTTGATGCCGTGGCGTCCTGCCGCCAGGCGGGTATTATACCGGTGATGATTACGGGGGATCATCCCTTGACGGCAATGGCAATCGCCAAGGAAGTAGGTATTTTTGGGGATCGCAGTCTGCATCTTACGGGTGCAGAGCTGGATCAGATTCCTCCTGAGCGACTCTCTGAAAAGATTGCGGCCACTGCCGTGTTTGCTCGGGTGACCCCAGCCCACAAGTTGCAGATTGTCCGTGCCCTCCAAGCTCGCCACCATCTTGTAGCCATGACTGGGGATGGGATTAACGATGCCCCTGCCTTGAAGCAGGCTGACATAGGTATTGCCATGGGGCAGGCGGGAACCGATGTAGCTAAGGACGCTAGTGCCATGATCCTCCAGGATGATAACTTTGCCACCATTGTCCGGGCGATCGCCGAAGGAAGAGTTGTTTACACCAACATTCGTCGATTCGTCCAATATATTCTTGGCAGTAATGTTGGCGAGGCGATCGCCATTGCCGCCATCCCCCTCCTTGGGCTGACCAGTAACCAACTGGCCCCGCTCACCCCCCTACAAATCCTATGGATGAATTTGGTCACCGATGGATTACCGGCCCTAGCTCTAGCGATGGAACCTGCCGAACCCAACGTGATGCAACGTCCTCCCCACCCACCCCAGGAGAGCATTTTTGCCCGTGGATTGGGGAGCTATATCCTCCGGATCGGCTGCGTTTTTGCCGTGGTAACCATTAGCTTCGCCTTCGTCGCTGCCCGCCTCTCGCCTAACCACTGGCGCACCATGGTGTTTACCACCCTGTGCTTAGCCCAAATGGGCCACGCCCTGGCCCTGCGCTCCCATAGCCAACTGACCCTAGAACTAAACCCTGTTTCCAATCCCGCCATGCTGCCGGTGCTGCTGTTAACCTCCGGGTTGCAAATTCTGTTACTCTACCTGCCGGCAACCCAGAACTTTTTTGGGGTTGAACCATTGACAGGGGACGAGCTATCCCTTTGCTTAGGATTTAGCACCAGTGTCTTTGTGTGGGTGGAGTTGGAAAAGCTGCTAAATCTGCGGAACCGCCCCAGGCGATCACCCTAAGTGCGGACATGCAACCCGCATTCCTGGTTGCTTTGCTCCCACCACCACCGTCCGGCCCGGAGGTCTTCACCCTCGGCTATCGCTCGTGTGCAAGGCGCACAGCCAATACTGGGATAGTTCCGCTCATGGAGCGCGTTGTAGGGCACATAGTTCTGGCGAATGTATTCCCATATCTGGGGGTAGGTCCAGTCAATTAAGGGGTTGATCTTCACCATCTGACGATCCTGCTCCCATTCCACCACTGCCATGGTTTGCCGGTTAGTCGTCTGATCCCGCCGCAGTCCAGTCACCCACGCTGCCAGTCCCGACAGTGCCCGATTTAAGGGCTCTACCTTTCGCACATAACAGCACTGTTTGCGATTTTCTACACTGTCATAGAACAGGTTAATTCCCTTCTCCTGCACCATCGGCTCCACTTGGGCGCGGTCTGGAACATGAATCGCCAACCGCAATTGGGGGTACTTCCGCTGCACTGCCCCGATCACCTCATAGGTCTCCTGGGGAAGCCGTCCAGTATCAAGGGTAAAGACACGGGCATCGGGACAGATTTGGGCCAGCATATCGATGAGCACCACATCTTCCGCCCCAAAGCTCGATGCTAACGATACGCGATCACCATAGGTGTCTAGGGCCCAGCGCAGCACCTCCTGGGGAGTTTTGTGGGCTAATTCTGCCGCCGCTTGGGCGATCGCATCAGGAGTGAGAGGAAGAGAAGCAGTCATAGGTTGTCGTCGTGAACGAAATTTTTGAATTTAATATTTAGCACCATTTTATTGTGGCACCACTGGGGAATCGAGACCAAAAACCAGGGTTACTTCATCAGCTTTATCAAAAATATTAGACGTCATTGCGTCTAATCAATATACTTTTTCTGTCTCAAAGCTGGAGTAGCCATGAAATTTGGATACACAATCGTCTATGTTCCCGATGTCGCCGCGTCGCTATCCTTTTTTGAGCGCGCCTTTGGTCTGTCCCGTCGTTTCCTACATGAGTCTGGGGACTATGGCGAGTTGGAAACTGGAGCGACCGCACTTGCTTTTGCATCCCACGAACTTGGAGCTATGAACCTTCCCACCGGTTTTGTTGCTGCCAGCGAATCCAAGCAGCCCCTTGGGTTTGAAGTTGCACTGGTGACACCAAACGTCGAGGAGTCCCACGCCAAGGCAGTGGCGGCTGGTGCCGGGGAGGTAAACGCCCCAGAGCTAAAACCCTGGGGGCAATTGGTATCCCATGTGCGGTGCCCCGACGGCACTCTGGTTGAAATCTGCTCACCTATTGGTGGCTAGGGTGCGCCATGGCTTGGCATTATTTCACCCCAACTGAACCGTGGCTCTTTTGAGTGGCTGTTTACAGCTGATCAAGGAATGAATCAACACGTCGCAACATCTGGCGAATCGATTTCCGAAGAAATCCTTTTTTAGCAAACATGTTTCAGCAAACATAGAAAAATGCCGATCCAGTGCTGGAGTAGTTCTTGAGACTGACGTCTGAGCAATCTAAGAAAATATTTGAGAATCGACCACAGCATCTCAATCAAATTAAAATCAGGAGCACAGGTGGTCGTCTCTCTAATCGCTCCCTTTATCCCTACAACTTTATAGCAGTTGAGGTGATCTGTGATTAAGCTATGCTCAGAGAGTAGTTTAGGTGCTAAGTCATCCCAAATAAAGGTAAAAAATATTCTTCTTTCATTGAATCCAGAACTATTTTTAGACACACACTATCATTAACTGAAATAGCCCCAATGACTGTATATTTCTGACCTTTGTAAATGGAGTGATAACTGAACACTTCCTCGTCACGCTGACTTCCGCACCCTGCCACAATTATAGTAATTTCAAATAAAAACGAGACAACCCAACCTGCTTCAGGTGGTATTTCCAAGGATTCAAACTGCCTCATAGCTATTTAGAATGACTATACATTCCATCAATACAAATGCGCTCCTTAGCATTCACATCCTGCGATGCCTTCCAGGATTCACGTCTTTGCTGTTGTACTGCGTCACCGTTCACCTTTTTATGGCGATCTTTTTTTAGAGTGATGTTATATTTCTGGGGAAATCGGCCCATACTGCCTGTGGTCACTGATACTGCTTCACAGCACTGCCATAATGGCCAATCTGGATGCTATGACGCAATTTTGAGGATTCTCTTCCGATGGACTTCGAGGAGACTTGTGATTGAACTCCCTAATGGTTTGTGGTTTAGCTCTCCTGTTTCTCGTTATTGGTTCACCAGTGGTTGCACTGTTTTCGTGGCGGCTTAAAATCGGTTTGCTACATTCTGAATGGATGTATTTCGTGCTGCATGGGGATCTGCTATCCTTCGCCCAAAATCTAAAAAGTAGAGCGCTATGTTCATCCTTCTTATTTATCGTCCATCCAATTCGGGCTTGCGCTAGGCTTTCCCTCAATAGATTGCAATGGCACTCTCTCAACCTTGGGCTTCACTCCCTATAAATCAATCCTCTTCCTCTAACATCTTGATCAAAGACTCATCGATAGAGTAGGTGTCTGGATAGGCAGACGCTCCATGTTCGTAAACATCAATGCCATACTTATCTGCGGCTGGCGGTACACGCAGCAGATTGAGATATTTCAATGTGCCAAAAAGAATAAGCGCCGAAACAGCAGCAAATATGGTAATGCTCAAGACGCCAGTAACCTGAATCAACCAAAATGTACCGTTACCAAAAAACACGCCCCCCTGCCCACGGGGTGTTAGCTGCGGCTGAGCCAACAACCCCACCATGACTGTGCCAAAAATGCCACAACTACCATGGACGCTAAAGGCACCAACTGGGTCATCTATGCGTAATGATTCAATGTAATCTGCACTCATAATCACCAGCACGCCTGAAATTGCCCCGATGACAATGGCAGCCCAAGGGGCTATGTAGGCACAACCAGCGGTCACCCCCACCAAACCCGCTAAGGTTCCATTGAGGGATACAAACAAGTGCCACTTCTGAATCCGCGAATACACGTAAATGATTGAGGTGAGTGCCCCTGCTGCTGCGGCTAATGTGGTATTGACCATCACCAAACCGATTAAGCCATCATTGCCGGTGCCTAGTGTTGAACCGGCGTTGAAGCCATACCAGCCAAACCAAAGAATTAGAGTTCCTAGGGTGGCCAATGCCATGTTATGCCCCGGTGGAAGCTGCTCCCAGTCGCGATTAGCCCGTTTCCCCAACAAAAATGCACCAATCAAGGCGGTTACCCCACCAAAGGTATGCACCACGGAACTGCCAGCAAAATCTAGATAGCCAATCTTTTGCAACCAGCCTTCACTATTCCACACCCAATGGACAACGATGGGATACGAGAAAGCTCCTAAGACAAAGCAGTAGATTAGGTCGCCAACAAAGTTTGTGCGCTCTGCCATGGCACCAGTAGTAATCGTGCTGGCAGTGGCTGAAAAAGCAAATTGAAAGAAAAAGAACGATAAACGGGAAATTCCTATTTCGGCACCATCTGCACCCGCCGCATACTCAACCGCACCGTTACCCCACTGAATCGCATCAAGAAGCATGAAGTGAGTGCTGCCAAAAATGCCGCCCACACTCTGCCCAAAAGCAAGGGCAAACCCAGTGAACCAGAAGGCGATCGCCGTTAGGGCAGCATCAATAAAGTTTTCTAGCAAACAATTGACCACCCCTGTGCGACGAATAAGCCCTGCTTCCAACATTGCAAAGCCAGTCTGCATGAAGAAAACCAGCACCCCGGAAATGAGTACCCACACCGTATCAACGGCAACCCTTACACCTTGAACTTCCTGGGACGCACTCTGGGCATGGCTAGAGAGGGATAGGGTTAAAGCCAAAAAAAACGCACCAATACAAAGACTCGCAAACCGCCCTAACTTTTTCATACTGCGCTTTTCTTCTTCAATACACGTACACCACGATAGATCACGAATTCGGTGTCTTCTGGTAATGCTTTCACGGGAGCCGACTCAAGCTCAGCCACCTGCTCTTGGGGCGGGGTGTTTTGCAACACAGTGACCTCTTCACTCTCTTGGGAAGTGAGTAGTTCAGCGATGTAGTGTAAAGGCTCGGGAGATAGCGATCGCCCCAAAAGCGATGTCAATCGTAGTACAACGGATAGGAGATTATGTCTGTTGAGTTGGGGCATCAGGTCAGTCGCACCACGACGAAGCGCCCACCGTTTCTCCAGTTCACTAATTTGGGTTGCACTAGAGTGCAACAAGATAATCTTCATTTCCGGTACATGGCGCTGACACCAAATACAGACATCTCCTGCCTGAAGTAACTTGCGGGGTTCCGGTAGGCGAACCCCAACGTCCATGATCAGCATTTCTGGAAAGACTTCACCCCGGGCATACCGAGCTTTGAGCGCATCCAACAGAATAGGTGCCGTGCGCATCCAATGGGGCAAGTAGTCTACCACAACACCCTGGGACTCCAGAATTGCCTGCCACAGTCGCCCATCACTGTGATTGACGTGGGTTAAAAGCACGTTGGCGATATGTTGCACCATGACCATTGGCGTTACTCACTAGATCGATTTATCAGAACCCTGTCACTGCCCAGTAGCTAAGTAATAACTTGGAGCCTGCTGCGTAGCTGGAGAAGAAAAAACTTAACACAGGCTAAAGGGTTTTTAAATTTTTGTTTCATTTATCTTAGGAGACGGAACTGACAGAAAATGTAAGGCTAGCTACGTTTTTCCAAGTTGCTTGGGTAGGCGTAGGGTAGAAGGGGCATGGTAGTGCACTTGCTGGGTAGACTCCCTGAGGTCGCTGACAGTGGCTCTGGGATTAGCGGTGCGCGCTACTAGGGGAAAGGCAGCGGAGGCGATCGCTAGTCCCAAACGATGACCTGCGGGCACCACATAATCGGTTGGACGAAAGGAGAGTGGCACGGGGCACTGGTTGGTTTGGAGGATGCCCATGGTGATCAATTGCTGGCGATCGCCCGGGAACAGGTCAAGTAACTTCACAACCCAACAGGGTTCGGGGGCATCGCTGGTGGCATGGAGGGTGAGGGTGGCTACTCCGGCGATCCAAAGCTCGGCTGGAAGAACGGCAGAGGCATAAAGAAGATAGTCCCAGCGCCGATGGGTCGGCTGCTGGTCGAGGGGAGCGTAGGCAGTGCTGGGGTTGGGAATGCGCGGGTCGAAGACATAAATGTCCGGTGGGGCAGGATGGGGAGGTTCGGCGGACAGGGTAGCGTCACTGTGAAGGTGCAGGGTGATCACTGGGGCGGCGGCTGGCTGGTGCCACTGGTTGGGCCCCATAGCAAAAAAATGCCGGGGCGATCGCCCAGTAATGCCGTTGTCAATTCCCTTTAGCCAAAAGTTGAACCAGTCCACCTGGTAGGTGTCGATGGCGGAACTGGCTTCCGGGCCAAAGTTCACATCACCAACTTGGGGGATCCAGGGCATATGTTGCCATGGGCCGATGACCAGGTGTTGGGGTTGGGCAGTGGCAGCTAGCGATCGCTCGTGGGTGTGCCAAGTGGCTTCGACAAAGAGGTCATACCAGCCAGCCACATGGAGGGCGGGCAAATCGTAGGCATCAAAGCGGGCGATTGGGTTGAGTTGCTGCCAGTAGGGAGACTGGGGGTCGCGCTCCTCCAGCCAGTCATAGTAGAACCCATCGACAGGCTCGACCGCCAGCATCGGCAGGGTCTGGAGCAGTTCCGGTAGGCGCTGCTGGGCGGCAAAAGTGGCGATGGACTTGGGTTCATCCCCAAGGTACTGGGCCCGGTTTTGGGTTAGTTGTAACCCCCACGTCAGCAGGAACTCCCAGCAGGGCATTCCCCCCCAATAGAACCAGCCATGGTACAGATCCGCCGTGGCCATGGCTGGACAAATCGTTACCAGTCCGGGGGGCTGCATCACCGCTGCTTGGAACTGGGTCACTCCCTGATAGGAAAAGCCATACATGCCAACCCGTCTGTTGCTGCCGGGTAGTTCTTGCACACACCAGGCGACCGTATCGTAGCCATCCTCATATTCGTGACGAAAAGGATAGAAGTTGCCCTCTGACAAACCGCAACCCCGCACATCCTGAATCACGACGATGAACCCCTGCATGGCATACCAACTGGGGTGTTTATAGGTGACCGTCGAGGCGATCGCCCGGCCGTAGGGCAGGCGCATCAGCAGAACTGGTAGGGGCGTGTCTACGCCACGGGGTCGATAGATGTCGGCCGTAAGCCGCACCCCATCCCGCATTGGAATCGGTACGGCCCGTGTGACTGTGACAAATTCATGGAAGACGACGGTTGGGGGATTCATGCAGTGCCTAACTTTGGTTTTTGCGCAGGTAGTGCACTAGGGCCCGCAATCCCCACAGGTAGCCGTCGGCACCCAGTCCCGTGATCTGGGCGATCGCCACTGGCGCTATGTAAGAGTGGTGGCGAAATTCTTCCCGCCTGTGGATATTGCTCAAATGCACTTCGAGGGTCGGCAGTTCCACCGCAGCGATCGCATCCCGTAGCGACACACTGGTGTGGGTCAACCCCCCCGGATTGATCACCAATCCCTGGTGCACACCCCGGGCCCGATGGATGGCATCGATAAGCACCCCCTCGTGGTTGGACTGCTGCGCCACCAGGGTTATCCCTAGGGATTCCGACTCTTGTTGCAGCATAGTATTAATGTCTTCGAGGGTCTGGGAGCCGTAGAGGTGGGGTTCTCGCTGGCCCAAAAGGTTGAGATTTGGGCCGTGGAGCACCAGAATCGAGAGCATCATGCAGCAGACACCAGCAACCCGCTATGGCGCAGCAGGGGCTCGGTGCTGGGCTGCCGTCCCCGGAAGGATTCAAATACCACCATGGGATGGGCGCTGCCCCCCATGCCGAGAATGGTTTGTCGGTATTTTCTGCCCAACTGGGCGATCGCTGGTTCATTGTCTAAACCAGCTTCCTCAAAGGCGGCAAAGGCATCGGCACTCAGTACTTCGGCCCATTTGTAGCTGTAATAACCCGCTGCATAACCACCGGCAAAAATATGACTGAAGGCGCAGAGAAACTGATCCTCCGGCAAGGGCGGCAACACCATGGTCTTCTCTGCTAGGCGCGATCGGACTTGGGCAGGAGTTTCTGCCCCCCTAGGATCGTAGCGGTGGTGCAGTTCCAAATCCACCATGGCAAAGTGCAATTGCCGCAACATTGCTGAACCACTCATAAAGTTCCGCGCTGCCAATAGCTTCTGGTAGTAATGCTCCGGCAGAGTCTCCCCCGATTGGTAGTGTTTGGCCATGCCCATGAGGGTAGAGCGGTCGTAGCACCAATTCTCCATAAACTGACTGGGCAACTCCACCGCATCCCACTCAATGTTGTTAATTCCCGATGCACCTGCATAGTCCACATGGGTGAGCATGTGTTGCAACCCATGGCCGAACTCATGGAACAGGGTGGTAACATCCCCAAAGGTCATCAGGCTAGGCTTGTCATCTACGGGTGGGCTTTGATTACAGACCAAGTAGGCCACGGGCTTGCGCACGACAGTATCGTTGCCTTCCCGTCGCCGCACCCGCCCCAAACAATCATTCATCCAAGCTCCACCCCGTTTCTCCGCTGGTCGGCTGTAGGGATCGAGATAGAAGGAAGCAATGGATTCCTGATGCTCGTCTAGGAGCTTGAAATATCGAACATCTGGGTGCCAAACGGGCGTTTCACCATCGGCGGGCACTACGCGCACCCCAAAGAGTCGCTCAATCAATCCAAACAATCCCGATAGCACCTGTTCAAGGGGGAAGTAGGGGCGGAGTTCTTCGGCGGTGAATTCGAACTTCGATTCCCGCAGTCGTTCCGACCAAAAGCCAATATCCCAATGCTGAAGTGGCTCCTGTTCCCCTTGACGACGGGCAAATTCCCGTAGATCTTCTAAGTCCTGTTGGGCGAAGGGAACGCTCTGTTGGCGCAGCTCCTCCAAAAGTTGCTCGGCCTTGGTGACATCGCCAGCCATTTTGCGTGTCAGGCTCAAGGAACCATAGGAGGGAAATCCGAGAATTTCGGCTTTTTGCTGGCGGAGATCCAAAATGCGTTGAATCAGGGGATTGTTGTCATAGTCGCCGGAGGCTGCCCGGCTGACAAAGGCACGGTACAGCTTTTCCCGTAGGTTGCGTCGCCGACTGTGCTGCATGAAGGGGGCATAGCTGGGAAAGTCAAGGGTAATGCACCAAGGCCCAGCTTCCGGTGTGGCTTTGCTATCACCATCGAGGCGAGCGGCTTGGGCGGCGATCGCCAGTAGGCTGTTCGGCAAACCTTCAATTTCTTCCGGTTGGGTGAGGGTCATAGAAAAGGCCTTAGTGGCATCCAAGACATGATTGGAAAACTGCGTAGAGAGATTCGCCAGTTCCATTTGAATCTGATTGAACTTCTCTTTGAGTTCTCCATCTAGGGACACCCCAGAGAGTTCCGCATCCCGCAGGGCAGCGGTCACGATGCGCTGCTGGGCTGGATCGAGTTGCTCCCAGGTGTCACTGTGGCGAATCTTCTTGAAGCCTTCGTAGGTAGCGCGGCTCTGGCTGAAACGATTAAAGAATTGAATCACCTGGGGCTGAATTTGGCGATGAACCTCACGCAATTCGGCGCTATTTTTGACGCTCAACAGGTGTTCGATGACGCCCCATGCCCAGCCGATGCGTTCGGAGATGTGCTCGAGGGGTTCCACAAAATCTTCCCAACAGGGAACCGCGATCGCCGCAACGGTTTGCTCCAATTCAGTCAGACTCTGCTCCACTTCCCCTAACAGGGTAGTGATTCCGGGAACGACATGTTCGGGGAGAATCTCGGTGTAGGGAGGGATGCCGCGTCCGATCAAAAGGGGGTTGGTCATAGAACTGTGGGGCTGCAACTGAGGTAAAAGTAGGTTCAGTTTATCACGGGGCACCTGGGGTACGGGCTAAGAAACACTATTGAAGGTACTCCCTAGCGGCGGCTTGGGCGATCGCATCACACGCCTCGTTACCCGCATTCCCAGCATGGCCGCGCACCCATTGCCAGTGCACCAAGGAATGATTCAGCTCGTCAAGGCGAACCCAAAGGTCATGATTCTTAACCGGTTGCTTACTAGCGGTGCGCCATTGATTTTGCTTCCAGTTTTTAATCCAACGATTAATGCCATCAAGGACATAACGGCTGTCGGTGAAAAGGGTGACCGGGGTGCTGATATCCTGAACCAGTTCGAGGGCGCGGATGGCTCCCATTAGTTCCATGCGGTTGTTGGTACTGTGGGCGGCTCCGCCATGCCAATGGGCCGTGGTGCCGTCGCTAAACTGGGCAACAACCGCCCACCCACCCGCCCCCGGATTGCCTAGGCATGAGCCGTCAGTGTAGAGGGTTTGGATTTTTTTTTAGCGGGTTTGGCTTCGGGCGTAGCGATGCTGGCTGGGGTGGGGGAGAAGTGGGTGCGATCGCCCGAAATTTCTACGGCCACAGACCCTTGGAAGTCGGGAATGGGGGGCTGTTTGATCACCTTGAGGTGGAGATGGCCCAGGCGGGGCTCGGTGAAGAGTTCCTGGGCGATCGCCCCCGCGAGCCGTTCTACCAGTTTGTATCTGCCGGTTTGGATCTGACGGTGGATGGTGCCAATGGCAGTGCGATAGTCATAGGTGTCGGCAATGTCGTCGCTGGTGGCGGCGGCCGACCAATCGAGGGTCAGCACTGCATCAACCGCAAACCATTGCCCTAAAATCTGTTCTTCGGGAAGGAGCCCCACATAGCCGTAGGCCCGCACACCGTTGAGATAGATTTTGGTCTCTGCCATGGTTTTGGTTCCAGTCAAGCGCTAAGGTGTAGAACAGTCTCAATATTTTAGCCCATGGAGTTGCCCACGGTATCAGTCGGGGTTGCAGTGATCTGGAATGGAAAGGGTGATCGCCTGTTGATCAGCCAACGCTTACCCGGAAGTGATTTTGCCGGTTATTGGGAGTTTCCCGGCGGCAAAGTGCTGCCCGATGAGTCGATTCCTGAATGCATTCGGCGGGAGGTATGGGAAGAGTTGGGAGTTGAAGTCTCAGTGGAAGCACCGCTATTGGCCCTAACCCATGCCTACTCCCACAAAACCGTAACCCTTTCGGTATACCACTGCCGGTTGAGTGAGGGGCAAATTCCCGAACCGCGCCAGTGTCAGCAGGTGTGCTGGGTGGCGTTGGCGGATCTGGAGCAGTATGGGTTTCCGGCGGCTAATCGGGCGATTTTAGACCGCTTAAAGCGTGATGCAGGTGCCCCATGTCCCTGATGTCGGTGGCGGCGGCCGCCCAGTTATCCTTAGACCTCATCCCGGATCCGGTCAACATAGAGCGGGTTCCCCTGTCCATGGCGGCGGGGCGGGTGGTGGGGGCGGT
>JAAUUH010000069.1 GCA_012031145.1 Oscillatoriales cyanobacterium SM2_2_1
GGGCTCAGTTGCGTCTCCCGGGGGGAGACAGACTGCTGAATCGTGTCCCGGATCTCCTGGGGGAGGGGGAGGGGACTTCTAGGACAGGGCACTGTTCCCAAAGGTCAATGGGCAGGCAGGGCTGGGGAGTGATGAGGATCAAGGTCTGGCGATCGCGCGGCAATTCGGCAGCGAGGTTCTTCAGTTCCCGAATGACGGCACTGTGCTCTAAAGGACGCATGAGGTAGGGGTGCACATCCCGCAACAAAAACAGCCCTGCCCCCCGGTGCTGCCGCACCCGCTGTAATGCTGCCACAACCGAACCGCGATCGGCTTCCGTATCCCGCCAGCCTCGGGCGATGTCCCAACTAAATAGGGGCAGGGTTAACTGGGGCCAACAGGGCTCTAGGGCAGCTTCATCCCGCGCCACCACATGGATGAGCCCACCGCGGGCCCGAATCAAAAGATCGAGTTGGGCTGTGATCGCATTCATGAACAAAGTGAGATAGGAACAATCGCAAGTTAATCGTTATTAAGTTTGGCCAAAAGCGCCACCGCATAAACAGCGATCGCCTCCTGTTGCCCAACAGCATCCATACCCTCATTGGTGGTGGCCTTAATGCTCACTTGCTCTACCGTCACGTCCATAGCTTGGCTGAGCCGCTCCCGCATAGCCAACAGATGGGGTTTCATCTTGGGTTGCTCCGCCAAAATTACCGCATCAACATTTTCTACCCGCCAACCTCGCTCCGTTATTAGCGCCACCACCTTTTCCAGAAGGAGAATACTGTCTGCTCCTGCCCACTGGGGATCGCTCGGTGGAAAATAGTGCCCAATGTCCCCCAGGGCGATCGCCCCCAACAGCGCGTCCATGATTGCGTGGGTCAGGGCATCGGCATCGCTATGCCCCAATAGCCCCCTGTCATGGGGCAAGGTTACACCACCTAAAATTAGGGGCCTCCTCGGTACTAAGCGGTGGAGATCGTAGCCATTACCAATTCGTAGGGATATCATGGGTGACTAAGGATGAAGTTAACTGCGCTCGGTCTCTTTACTCTAGTTCATCATGCCCCAAACTGAGCCTATGCCCTCTCCGAGCGAGGAGCGCGACCCACCCCAAGAGCGCGCCAGGGTGATTCTTGCCGTTGACCGTTTTCCTAGCAAAATCACCCAACTGCTCCAGTCCCTAGAGGTGATTGGCTACAAAACCCGGGTAGCCCGCAACTGCGCCCAGGCCCTGATCCTCACCGCCCAAGTACCCCCGGACTTGATTTTACTAGATGCCGATCTTGGAGGATCAAGCAGCTACGACTTTTGTTCTCAACTGAAGGCCTATCCCACAACTTATGACATTCCCGTCGTCTTTATTGGCGATGACACCCAGGAATTTGAGCGAGTTGAGGGCTTTTCTGTGGGGGCTGTAGACTTCATCCCCCGCCCCCTGAATATGCTTGAAGCCCTGATGCGAATAGAGCAGCACCTGCGCACTCATCAGGCTGGACGCTCCCTCCAGGCCCAACTGGCAGATTGTGCAGCCACGGTGCAGCAGTTCCAAAAGGAAAAACAAAGCCTACTGCTTTTGGTGAATGTCGATGCCCTGACCCAAACTGCCAACCGTCGTTATTTTGACGAATATCTGTTGCGGGAATGGCGGCGATCGCGCCTTATTTGCGGGCCCATTAGCCTGATTATGTGTGATGTGGACTGCTTTAAAGCCTACAACGACACCTATGGCCACACCCAAGGCGACCTCTGTCTCCAGCGCATCTCCGCCGTCCTTATGGAATCGGTTCGCAAACCCCTAGATGTCGTCGCCCGCTATGGGGGCGAAGAATTTGCCATTATTCTCCCCAACACCAACCTCGACGGGGCCCTCCACTTTGCTGGCCGCATCCGCGACAACATTCAGTCCCTCGCCATTCGCCATGAGCACTCCGCGTGCAGTACCTATGTCACCCTCAGCATGGGCGTTGTCAGCACCTTTGTTGTGGATGAAACCCCAGCCTTCCTCCTCGAAACCGCCGATCGCTGCCTCTATCAGGCTAAGCGTGAAGGGCGCGATCGCATTTGTTCCCTTCTCCTAGACCAATCCTAGCTATGCCCCCAGAGTTTTTAACCACCGCCGACTTAGCGCTGATTGATGCTACCCCCCTCTCCAGCAGCCAGAAGTTCCTAGCCCGCATTGCTCTCTCGTCCTGGCGATCGCTGCACCTTATTGCCCAAAGCTATCAGTGCCCCATGGAAACCCTCACCCCAGAGCAGGTGACGAGTTGGTTGGAAGCCGACGCCCAGCGCCGGCAGCACGGCCAAGGAGTGCTCAATTGGGGCCCCATGGCCGATCTCGATTTTCCTGACCCCATTGAGGATGGGGTAACCCATGCCAACCTCTCTGGACACGAGAAATTTTTTGCCCGTCTACTGATCAGTGCCCTGCCTCGTCTGCGGGCGATCGCCACCACCCAACAACGGGCGATCGCCACCCTTTCCAGCGGCGACATTTTAGCGTCCCTTGCCGACGGGCAATGGTAAAATGCCGATTAAAGTAAGAAACTACTGACGTGTGAGGCTTATGCACCCCAATCGCAATTATCCTGATCACCCAATTCGTGTCGGTGTCATCGGGATTGGCAATATGGGGCAACATCACGCCCGTGTCTTTAGCTTTCTTAAAGATGCCGAGTTGGTCGGGGTCGCCGATATCAGCGTCGAGCGCGGTCTTGATACCGCCAGTAAACACCGCGTCCGTTTTTTTGAAGACTACCGCGATCTTTTGCCCCACGTAGAAGCCGTATGCATTGCCGTACCTACCCGTCTTCACTACGAAGTGGGTATGACCTGTCTCGCCGCTGGAGTCCATGTCCTGATTGAAAAACCAATCGCCAGCACCATTGCCGAAGCTGAAGCCCTAGTCAATGCCGCCGCCACCCATGATCGCATTCTTCAAGTTGGTCACATAGAGCGCTTCAACCCCGCCTACCAAGAACTGAGTAAGGTGCTCAAGCACGAAACAATTCTGGCGATCGAAGCCCATCGCATGAGTCCCTATTCCCACCGCGCCAATGATGTCTCGGTCGTGTTTGATCTCATGATCCATGACATCGACCTTCTACTCGAACTCGTGCCCGGCCACATTGCCCACCTAACTGCCCACGGCAACAAAGTATCAGACTCCGAACACCTCGATTACGTCACCGCCAGCATCGCCTTTGACTCCGGCGTCATCGCCACCCTCACCGCCAGCAAGGTCACCCACCGTAAACTGCGACGCATCGTCGCCCACTGCAAAAATTCCCTCACTGAGTCCGACTTTCTCAACAATGAAATCCTGATCCATCGCAAAACCACGGCCAACTGTATGACCGATTACGGACAGGTGCTTTATCGTCAAGATGGGCTGATCGAAAAAGTCTACACCAGCAACATTGAACCCCTCAATGCCGAGCTTGAACACTTCGTTGCTTGCGTCCGCGGCGGTCAGCAGCCCTCTGTCGGTGGCATCCAGGCCCTTAAAACGCTGCGATTGGCAAGCCTAATTGAGGAAATCGCCCTCGACGGACAGGAGTGGCGGCGCTGTGACCTCAATGTTCGAGATGTGGTGGCCAGTGGCTCCTATGATGCCGGTTCCTATTGAATAGTTGGTTCTCCGGTAGCCTCCGGGTAGTTCTGCTGCAATCCTCACCGGTCGAGAACTGGTTCTGCTCCATGCTGGGGTCATGACAGTAGGTTCGCACCTACAGAAAGAATCATCTGTCTAAGCCACTCTTGCCCCCGATCGCCACTCTGCCAAGCTCCCCACGCTATGGACATCTGATTTTTAGGTAACTCCAGGGGAATGGCAAATTTCTCGATCGGATAATGTTGGATAAAGTGACAGGCTAGGCAATTGGGAACTACCGCTAGCAGATCACCATGGGCGATCGCATTGGGCAAAACAAACCAATAGGGCACAGTCACAGCCATCCTACGCTTTAGTTGATGACTTTCCAATAATTGGTCAATCATCCCGTGATCATCTTTTCTTAGGGTAAAGAGGGCATGGGGAAAAGTTGTCAAAGAAACTAAATCGACTGGTTGCTCGAGAATAGGATGCCCCCTACGGCAGATACCCACAAAGGAATCATTGAGAAAGGCTTCGGATTGAATGGTATTGGGCAGTTGCCCGAAAGTCCCGATCGCCAAATCAAGATCGCCCCGCTCTAGGCCCTGACCAAAGGTATTCTTCTCCAAAGGCACAATCCGCCAGTCAATATGGGGAGCCTTTTCTGTCAAAGTCTGGATCATTGTCGGCAAAATCAAATTGGCTAAATAGTCCGAGGTGGCAATGGTGAACTGCCGTGAAGCTGTTTGGGGGTCGAAGCGATCATGACTCAGTAGCACTGCACGAACTGACTGCAGAGATTGGAGTACCTGCGGGGCGATCACCCGGGACTTGGGCGTCGGTTTCATCTCACGCCCATTTCGCACAAATAATTCATCATTTAGGAGCGTTCTTAACCTTGCTAGCGCCGAACTGACAGCAGGTTGCCCCAGGTGCAGGCGCTCCGCGGCCTCCGTAACACTCTTCTCCAGCCAAATCGCCTCAAACACAACTAGGAGATTGAGATCAATATCGCTTAAGTCCATTGATTTCATTGATTCTTTATATTGCTACTATCAATTTGACTTATTTTAACAAGTCTTTTACATTTCGTTTATTGAACTAGCAATTCCCACCTATGGAAACGGAAAACATAGCCATTGCCCGCCAGTATATCGAGCAACTTCTCGGACAGAGTCAGCTAGAGCTCGCTGAACAACTTTTAGATGAACACATCTAAGTAATTACGGGACTAAAGCCAACTGGAGCGATCGCCGGCATTGATGAATACAAACAAATTCTCTCTGTTTTTTTTGCCGCGTTTCCCCATGTGCAACCTCTCCGAATCGAAGACATTTTTGCCGCTGGCGATCGGGTGGTTGTTCGCTTCAAATCATTTCAGAAACACGATCAGGATTACTACGGTATTCCCAAGAGCGATCGCATGATTACCTTTCACGAGACCCATGTGATGCGGATCGCCAATAGTAAAGTCGTGGAAAATATAGTCAGTGCCACAAACCTAGAGTTTGAAATGTTGATGGCTCCCGTGCTCACTCCGATGATTTTGACTTAAGGATATGAACTTACCTAATATCTACGCCAATACCCCGATCGCCCCTGTTCCTTCTCGATCCTTGGTGACCTTTCCCATTAACACCTTTTTAGAGAATCTAGCGATCACTCCTAATGGAAACATATTTATCACTGATCACGAAGTAGGTGAAGTAGTCAAGTTCTCTGTTGATGGCACTCTCAGCACCTACGCCCAAATAGCAGGAAAGGGTTCTGGCATTGCTTTGGTAACGGCAGACAGGTATAGAACCAGCCCAATTAGTTGGCTTGGAGGTTGGAATTGCTGGCATCAACTAATAGGGCAAACGATCTACCAGTAACAGTTGATGTTCTCCAAAGAGTAAAACTTGGAAAGGAGGAACGGTTTGAACTTCTTTTGGAGCAGATTATTGGGGTGGCATCTAATTTTGATGGTTATTTAGGAGCCTCCATCTTCTGTCCCGGTAACGATGGATCGGAATATCGCATTATTTTCAAGTTTGATCGGCTGAAACATCTGAAACTCTGGGAGCATTCTGCGATCCGTCAAAAACTCCTGGTTCAAGCAAAAGAACTCACCACTGATCTGGGATCATTCTCAATCATTACAGGCTTAGAAACTTGGTTTACCTTACCTTCAAGGTCTGGGCTGTTACCGCCATCAAGGTGCAAAATGGTAGTAATTTCCACGATCGCTATTTTAGGTTTATCCCAGTTAATCGCTTGGCTACCTTTAGATTTTATGCCCTCACTGATTCGTCCGCTTACCATCACCTTTGGCATGACTTTGCTGATGACCTATGTAGTGATGCCAAGGCCCACAAAATTATTGGCGAGGTGGCTTTATCCCAGTGGTTAAAGCCAAGGTTACTTACAAATTTATTCTCAAGGAGAAGAAATCATGACTGAATTATGTGTAATTGTCGGTATGGGTGAAGGTAATGGCATGTCTATTGTCAAGAAGTTTGGTAAGGAGGGCTTCAAGATCGCCATGGTTGCCCGTTATGAAGAGAAGCTCAAGAGCTATCAGTCTAAGTTGCAAGAAGAAGCGATTACTTCCCATTATTTTCTCGCCGATTCAGGAGATCCAAATGCCCTTACTTCCGCCTGCGAGGGAATTCGAGATCGGTTGGGAACTCCATCGGTGCTGGTTTACAATTCGGCTGTCCCCCGCATGGAGAGTGTCCTTCAGACAACCTTTGATACTTTGGTGCACGATTTTCAGGCAAATGTAGCCGGGGCGATCATCTGCGTTAATTCCTTCCTTCCGGCAATGCAAAACTAAAGCAACGGCACAATTCTATTTACTGGTGGAGGATTTTCTATGTATCCCCATCCCGATTTCGTCTCCCTGTCCATTGGCAAAGCGGGAATAAAGGTTTTAGCAAATACCCTCCATCAAGCCCTCCAGGATTCGCCGATCAAGGTGGGGACAGTCACAATTTGTGGCACGGTCAATAGCGGTGATCCTAAGTATGCAAGTGATCGTATTGCTGAAGAGTACTGGAACCTACACACCAACGATAATGCGAGCTACGAAGTAATTTATTAATCTCCAGCAAAACCAATGACCCCCGCTAGCTCTCTGTTATTCAACGGCTCGATTGTTTTGCTGATCGGTTTGCTGTCAGGAGTTCCCTACGGAATCGCCATTGTTAAAAAGCAGAGCGAAGAAGTAATCCGAGCCTGGAAATTAGCTCACGGAGCGCTGTCTCTGGGGGCAACTACCATGATTGCCATGGCGGGGGCTTTCTCCATTCTCAGATCGGCAGATAATCTCCTCTGGGCGATCGCCATTCCCTACATTATTTCAGGATATGGTTTCTGTTTCGCCCTCACTTTAGAACCATTTACCGGCGATCGGGGGCTGGCATGGACGGGGACAAACTTAAACAAGCTGGTCTTCATCGGCAATGTATTGGGATCAAGTTCTTCGCTTGTCGGAACTTTGGTATTGGTATGCGCTTCCTACATGTCTCTTTAGGAATTTTTGTGCCTATCATTTATTGACTTCGAGAACATATAGTCATTTCAATTAAAATTGAGACTGTAAAAGACCAGCATTAACCTTCGAGTTCAGGCCGAACAAGGGTTTGACGGTTGATACCAATAGTCTTGAGGAAACAGGCAATCTCCGCAAGAAGCCGAAAAATAGTAGGCACCGATCTTCATTATTTCAAAGAAGACTGGTGCCCACATCACCCACAGCATGAACAATATCACATGTCCTCGTGGGCACTTAGATAAATCCTAGGAAGCTGCCGCTGCTGCTCGTCGGCGCTTACCAGCAGCCGGTGTTCCCTCAATTGCCGCCACCACTGGTGAAGCGGATTGAGCTGCGGTCGGCGTTTGCAGCAAGATCACCACAATCGGACGGCTTTGCATCTTACCCTTCAGCATCCGGGTGACATCCCGCTCCAATTGAGTCCGAGCTCCCGCCCAATCTACTTCTGTGCGGTTGTCAAACTGACGAGCAAGATCACCCCAAGAATTTTTGAGTGTATTGGCGATCGACCGCCGTATCAACTCCATCAATTCATTTTGTGACATTGAAGTCACCACCCCATGGGTTTGGATATCTGGAATTGTGAGCATATTCCCTTGGGCATCCAAGGAAACTGCAACCGAAATGATGCCATCCCCAGCAATTTGTTGGCGATCGCGCAACACATCCCCATGCACTACCCCATCACGAGAAGCGTCAATCAGTTCCACACCCGATGGCACCGTATCGACAATTCCAATGCCTTTTTCAGAGACCTCCACCACACTGCCATTTTCAGCAATCACGATATTGGCTTCGGGAATGCCCAACGCTTGGGCCATCTTGGCGTGCTGCATCAACATCCGCAACTCACCATGGGCAGGGAAGAAGAACTTTGGCTTCGTCAAAGCCAGCATCATCTTTTGTTCCTCCTGAGCGCCATGACCAGAAACATGAATTCCCTTATCCTTTCCATAGACCACGTGGGCACCGAGGGCAACCAATTTGTCGATTGTCCGCACAACGGGAATGGTGTTACCAGGAATCGGATTCGCCGAGAAGACAACCGTGTCCCCGCGCCGAATTTCAAACTGGCGATAGCTCTGATTGGCTAGGCGGGTCAAGGCTGACATTGATTCTCCCTGGGAACCCGTCGTCAGAATTATGATTTGTTCGTCACGATAGTGGCGCAAATTCTGCAGCGGTTGCAACAGTTCATCCCGGCACTTGATGTATCCCAAGGTGCGAGCATGGGCAATGACATTCAGCATAGAGCGTCCCAACACAGACACAACTTTGCCTTGCTTTTCGGCAATTTCCAAGATCATATTTACCCGATGCACCGATGAGGCAAAGGTTGTCACAATCACCCGACCGGGAGCCGCCGCAAAGATGCGTTCCAAATTGGGATAGACCGCCCGCTCTGAAGGCGTAATGCCAGGGATTTCCGCATTTGTTGAATCGCTGATCAAACACAGCACCCCCTTTTCCCCATGCTCCGCTAAGCGATGCAAGTCAAAGTGCTCCCCATCCACAGGCGTATGGTCGATCTTAAAATCTCCCGAGTGGATAACGAGACCAGCGGGTGTGTTAATGGCTACGGAGAAGCTATCGCAAATAGAGTGGGTGTTGCGAATAAATTCCACAAAGAAGTTATTGCCAATGCGAACCATGTCTCGAGGCATCACGCGGCGCAACTCAGTACGATTGTGTACCCCTGCCTCCCGCAGTTTGTCCTCAAGGAGCGACATGGCCAGGCGGGGCCCATAGATCACTGGAATCTCAAACTGTTTCAGGTGAAAGGCAATACCACCAATATGATCCTCGTGGCCGTGGGTCACCACCATACCCTTGATCTTGTGACGATTTTGGCGCAGGTAGGCCACATTGGGCAACACAATATTCACCCCAGGCATACTGCCCTCCGGAAAGGCCAGCCCCGCATCCAGGAGTAAAATCTCGTTATTAATCTCAAAAACCCAGGTGTTCTTGCCAATTTCTTTCAAACCACCCAGGGGAATAATCTTCAAGGCCGCATTGTTACTAACAGTCATAGGAACTCCAATTAATCGATAAAAAACAAAAACTTGAACTCGGTCAAACCGCTGGTCTCATCAACTGACCAATAAATTGAGGCGGTGCAACTCTTGGCGTAGCTGGGACTCAAGTTGCGGTGTGCCTTCGGTAAGGGGCGATCGCACCACACCGGTATCATGACCGAGCAGTCGCAGTGCCGTTTTAATGGGAATGGGATTGGTCATAGTAAATAGAGATTTGAACAGAGGGTAAAGCTCTAAATGAATGGAACGGGCTGCGGCAATATTCCCTCGGTGGAACTTCTCAATCATTTCCTTGAGACGGGAACCAACTAGGTGAGAAGCAACACTGACCACACCACAGGCTCCTATGGCCATCAAAGGAAGGGTTAGGGCATCATCACCGGCATAGATAGCAAAGGATTCAGGTAGAAGGCTCCGCAATTGAGATCCGTGATCAAGATCTCCCGTAGCATCCTTAACAGCAACAATACTTTCTATATCGGACAAGCGACAAATGGTTTCCACTTCCATTCGGCATCCTGTCCTACTGGGAATATTGTAAAGCATCATTGGCAAAGAAGGGGCAGCATAAGCGATCGCCCGAAAATGCTGATACAGTCCCTCTTGGGGAGGCTTATTGTAATAGGGCGTCACCTGCAGTGTGCCATCAAGTCCAAAGGATGCTGCTTTTTGGGTAGCGGCGATCGCCTCAGCCGTGGCATTAGACCCAGTGCCTGCCAAAATCTTGGCCCGCGAACCGACGGCATGACGCACTACTTCAAACAAGCGATGCTCCTCGTCCCAAGTCAGAGTTGGAGATTCTCCAGTAGTGCCGCATAGCACTAGGGCATCACTTCCTTGCTGAACCAGCATATCAGCCAAACGCTCCGCTTGGGCAAAGTCAATTTGCCGATCCAGCGTCATTGGCGTAATCATTGCCGTAATCAGCCTGCCAAAAAAAGGTTGAGCGGTGGTCATAGGAGCCCCCGTGCCATGAGCAGTTCCGCAATTTGCACCGCATTCAGGGCTGCCCCCTTACGAATCTGGTCGCCGCACAACCATAAATCTAGCCCGCAGGTATGGGAAAGATCTTGTCGAATCCGCCCTACTAGAACTGGATCTTTCCCTGTTGCCTCTAGGGGCATTGGGAAATAATTGCGGTCGAAGTCTTCGACAAGCATCACCCCTGGGGCATGGCGCAAGATTTCGCGGGCTTTGTCTGGAGCAAAAGGAGCGGCGAACTCTAAATTGATCGCCTCCGAATGGGCTCTCAGCACGGGTACGCGCACACAGGTAGCTGTCAGGGCAAGGGATGGTTCGCCCATAATCTTGCGCGTCTCCCGTACCATTTTCAGCTCTTCCTCGCAATAGCCCGACCCATCCATCGGCGAGTTATGAAGAAAAAGGTTAAAAGCCAGAGGATAGGGCAGTACCTCGACATTTGGTGAGGCTCCATCCAAAATTGCCTGAGCTTGAACCTTCACCTCTGCCATCGCCCGCGCTCCCGCACCACTCGCTGACTGGTAGGTGGACGCTACGATACGGCGAATGGGAATAGCTCGGTGTAACGGGGCGATCGCCACGCACATCAAAATCGTCGTACAGTTGGGATTAGCGATAATGCCACAGTGCTGGACTACGTCCTCAGGATTGACCTCCGGCACCACTAACGGCACTTCGGGATCCATGCGGTAGGCACTGGAGTTATCGATGGCAATGGCTCCTTCGGCTACGGCGATTGGCAACCACTGGCGCGAAACTGCCCCACCCGCTGAAGCAAAAACTAAATCTAACCCCTTTAGCACCTCCGCGCTTACGGACTGCACTGTTACGGACTGGTCATCAAATACAAGTTGCTTTCCGGCAGAGCGCTCAGAACTCAACAAGCGCAACTCAGCAATCGGAAATTTCCGTTCTTGCAACAGGGTTATCAATTCTTCACCCACCGCCCCTGTCGCGCCAAGAATGCCTATACGATAGGTTTTTCTCAATCGACCTCCACCTTCAACACCATCACTCACTCGCTATCTACACCTGCAAACAAACTTTTCACTCCCACCCATCAAAATCATCTATTCGGGAGACCAATGCTTCTTATCCCTTCACTTTATTAGCCTTATGGTCCAGCTAATATAGCGCTTTCAACATCTCCGCGGCTGAGGGAGTAGGGAAATGCTCGTCGAACATCTTCACTATGATAGCCAGTGTAATGTACATGGATCTCTTCAACATCCATGAGTAGTTGCGCTTGCCAGTTAGGCATTTTGAGGAGCCATGAGCATACATCATTAGAATTCTGTACGCAGCCAATCTCAGTTAACCAGAATTCAATCACAGGCAAGGGGTGATTGTAAAGGGGCGTTTCTAAGGGTGGCAACTGCATAGTAGGGAGGGGTAAGGGCAACAGGAAGGTCGGGCATGAGGCGATCTCCACGCAGCCATGCTAACAGAATAACCAAAATTAGGCACAGGATGAACGTTCCGCCGATCAACAACAGGACGAACAGCTCGCCACCAGAAAGGGGACGTTGACTCGGTAGTCCATCGTCATCGATTTGGGAAAGGTTACTGGCTGTCAAGGAGCGAGACTGATAGCTGAACCGTGAAAAATGAATGGCCCGGTCATAGGACTGGCGGCGCTCGGGATTACTAAGCACAGCATAGGCTTCATTGATTAGCCGAAACTGCTCCACAGCCTCCTGGGCAGGCAATAGGGTTGTATCAGGGTGATATCGCTTGCTGAGGTCACGATATCGCCGCCGAATCTCCAGTTCGGTACACCAAGGGCTAAGCCCTAACAACTCGTAGTGCGTGGGACTCATAACCTTTATGTTAGCGTATAGACGTTTAGAGTTCGAGATTGCCATGCCTTGGGTGCGGGTTGCCAGTGCGATTGTTGCCATCGTAGTTGCGTTGACGGCGATCGCTCTTGGCGGCTGGGCTTTCACGGCTCTGTTTGCGGTTTTGGTGTGGCTCGGCCAGTTGGAATATTTTGCCCTAGTGCGCTCTAAGGGCATTGCTCCTGCTGCTAAGACAACGATGGTTGTGAGTTTGATTTTGTTGGGCGCGTCCCAGATACAGCCCCAGTTGGCGGATGTGATTCTGCCCCTAGCGGGGACGATGATCTGTTTTTACCTGCTGTTTCAGCCCCAATTCGCCTCGATTGCTGACGTCTCAGCCTCAATTCTAGGACTCTTCTACGGCGGCTATTTGCCCAGCTTTTGGGTGCGGCTGCGAGGTTTGGTGGACGGAGCACCTTGGCATCAAGAGCTACTCTTTGGGGGCTATGACCTCACCCAAGGGGGGATTTATGTGGTGATGGCTTTTAGTTGTATCTGGGCTTCCGATATTGGCTCTTACATTATGGGTAAGGCAATCGGACGAACCCGTTTGTCGGAGATTAGCCCAAAGAAAACGGTAGAAGGAGCGGTTTTTGGTCTGCTCAGTTGCCTTATGGTTGCCTTGGGCTGGGCCTACGGACTGCATTGGCCTCTCTGGTGGCTGGCAGGAGGAGCCCTAGGTATTTTGGTGGGAACCGCCGGACTTCTGGGCGACCTCACGGAGTCGATGATGAAACGGGATGCCGGGGTCAAGGACTCAGGGCAGTTTATGCCAGGCCATGGTGGGATCTTAGACCGCGCTGATAGTTACGTATTTACGGCTCCGTTGGTGTTTTATTTTGTTACCCTAATTTTGCCACTCCTTGGCACATTAACAAATCTGCAAAATAAAACCGAAAAAAAGTTCTTGTCACTACGGACTAGCAACGATACCTGTGGTATAAATTTAACTCTAAACCTTTTTCCTCGGAAGGATATTCTGGAGCAGTTTCTAGATTGCATCTGGGGTTTCGTTCCTTACTTAGGCAAGGGATGTTTGTGGCAAGGCAAGATTTTTTGTGGCACTAAGTTAGGGGAATTTTATCCGCCCCTAATCTTTAATTTAGCATTGTGTGATAACCACTGTGTTGAGAAGAAAGGACGACATTCATGGCAGTTGACATCTCCTTAGAGACTCTTTGGGAGCAGGTTTTAGTACTATTGTCACGTCAGTTAAGTCGTCCGACCTTTGAAGGTTGGATCAAGTCAGTAGTGGCAGAAGAATTAACGACTGAGGCTTTGGTCATTCGCACTCCCCATCCCTTTGCAAAAAGCTGGCTTCAGAAATACTATTACACCCACATTAAGGCGGCAGTAACTGAAATTTTGGGCTATGCCATTGAAATTGAAATTATTTCAGAGCAAAAGCAGGATCTGGAACATTTAGTTGGTAATCAGAATGCCAATCAAGATATTAATGTTCCAGTTACAAGAGAGCTTTCTGCTAATTCTTTGCCCTTGAAAAGTGAAGGTGCGGAGGGGGGGGAACACCGACCACTAAATCCGAAATATATATTCTCTCGCTTTGTAGTAGGAGCGACTAATCGCATGGCCCATGCGGCAGCACTTGCAGTAGCCGAGTCGCCGGGACGGGAGTTTAACCCGTTGTTTTTGTGCGGCGGAGTTGGATTGGGCAAAACCCATCTGATGCAGGCGATCGCCCATTACCGGTTAGAAATCGAGTCTCAAACTCGGGTGGCCTATTTCTCGACCGAGCAGTTTACCAATGATTTGATTGCGGCAATTCGCAAAGACGGTACCCAAGCTTTTCGGGAACGCTACCGCCAGATTGACATGTTGCTAGTGGATGATGTGCAGTTTATTGAGGGGAAGGAATACACCCAGGAGGAGTTTTTTCATACCTTTAATACCCTTTATGAGTCGGGGAAGCAGATTGTCCTTGCGAGCGATCGCCCACCGGGGAAGATTCAGGGGTTGCAGGATCGGCTCTGCTCAAGGTTTTCCATGGGTTTAATAGCGGACATTCAGGTGCCGGATTTAGAAACGCGGATGGCTATTTTACAAAAAAAGGCCGAGTACGAAAATCTGCGAATTCCGGGGGATGTCATTCACCACATCGCCGCCAGCTACACGTCCAACATTCGAGAATTGGAGGGCGGTTTGGTGCGTGCCGTAGCCTATATTTCCATCTCCGGGCTGCCGATGACCGTAGAAAATGTTGCTCCGATGCTGAACCCACCTAAGGAGCCCTTGGAGGTGTCGGCAGACCTAGTGCTGCGCGTGGTGTGCGAGGACATGGGAATCGCGCGGGAAGATTTGCTCAGTAATTCTCGCCGACGGGAGATCAGCCATGCCCGCAAGGTGGCCATGTATTTGATGCGACAACACACGGAGTTGAGTTTGCCCAAGATTGGCGAGGCACTCGGAGGGAAGGATCACACTAGTGTTTTGTATAGTTGCCAAAAGATTGCCGAGCAACAATCGGCGGATTCGGAGGTAGCGCAATTATTACGACAATTGAGTGATCGCATTTATGTTTTGGCCCAGACCCGCAGCTCATCGTAATCCATCTTCTGTGATCAGGTAATCGAGGGGGATATCCCAGGGATCTTGGGGCAAGGTCTCCTGGAGGGCAGCAGTAAACAGCACCCCAACAGTGGGACATTGGGGGGTCGGGCGGGTCGGCAGCCAACGGTCGTAGTAGCCGCCACCATAGCCAAGGCGGTATTTAGACTGGTCGGCGGCGATACAGGGCAGGAGAACCAAATCCAGATCTCCTAATTCTCCTTGGGGGCAGGTATGGCAAGGTTCACCGATCCCCCAGCGGTTGATCCCTAGGGAGTGACGCCACTGCTCCGTAGGGTCGATGGCGATGACGTGCCAAGTGAGGTCTTTGCCATGGCATCGGGGGAACAGCCAAGTCTTATGGGGGAACTGAAGCCAAAGCGGCTCCAGGTTCGGTTCTTGGCGCACACTGATATAGACGGCAACCGTTTGCGACTGGAGAAAGTAAGTCCAGTGGGCGAGATGGGTACAGATCTGCTGGCTGCGGGCGACCCATTCGTGGTGGGGTACGGACAGGCGGGCATTGAGGAGGGTGTGCCGCAGGGCTTGTTTGGGGTTAGACCAGTTCGCCAATGTCTTCAAACCACAGGTTGGGTTGGGCTTGGATGAAGCGCTCCATAATTTGGGTGCATTCGGGGTGATCCAGGACATCTACCCGTACACCGCGCGATCGCAGGAGGTCTTCTTCGCCTAGGAAGGTGCGATGTTCGCCGACGACCACATGGGGAATTTTGTAGAGCAGAATGGTGCCGCTGCACATGGGGCACGGGGAGAGGGTGGTGTAAAGGATAACGTCGCGGTAGAAGGCGGCCGGTTGGCGGCCGGTGCGCTCAAGGGCATCCATTTCGCCATGGAGGATGGTGCTGTTTTGCTGCACACGGCGGTTGTGCCCCCGGCCTACAATTTGTCCCTGTTTCACAAGGACGGAGCCGATGGGAATACCACCCTCAGTGAGACCTTGACGGGCTTCAGCGATCGCGGCTTGGATAAAGGGTTCGTGCTCCATGGTGGGAAAATGCTATAGAATACGCGGCATTTCAGAATACATTTCAGATCATAGGATGCCATGACCAGTTTTGAGGTTTCGGTACCGGCAACGACGGGGAATTTGGGGCCAGGGTTTGACTGTTTGGGGGCGGCGCTATCCCTACGAAATCAATTTACATTTGCCGTGTCTTCAGAATGTCGCATCACAGCCAGTGGGGTGGGGGCTGATCGGGTGCCGAAAAACCGCAATAACTTGGTTTATACCAGTTTCGAGAAGTTCTATGAGCATATCGGGCAAACTAAACCAACGATCGCCCTCCATGTGCAGACCCATATTCCCCTGTCGCGGGGTTGGGCAGTTCGGCATCGGCGATCGCCGGGGGATTAATGGGGGCAAATTTGCTGGCTGGATTGCCATTGACCGTGGCAGAGCTTTGCCGTTAGCGTAGCGC
>JAAUUH010000010.1 GCA_012031145.1 Oscillatoriales cyanobacterium SM2_2_1
AAAATTCCGACTCCTTTTTTTAGGGCCCCGGCGGAGTTCATGACTCACTCTGCCCTAGTCACCTTGACACGCTATGGGGGTCAGTCCAATGCCTGATGGAGCGCTCTTTCAAATCCAATGGCTGATTGCTTAGAACCACTCCCCCCCCTCAAACACCAGTGGCGATCGCCCGGCCGATCTCTGCCATTTCAGCAACAACGAGTTTACATTTGTTGGCGGACGCCAAGGGTTGCGCAGCCCCCTAAGGAAATTTATGGGCTTAAAGACGAAACCAATTGCGGTGGATTTATTTTCTGGGGCGGGGGGAATGACCCTAGGCTTCGAGCAAGCGGGTTTTGATGTATTGGCTTCCGTAGAGGTTGATCCGATTCACTGTGCTGTGCACAAGTTTAACTTTCCCCACTGGTCCATGATCTGCCAGAGTGTTGTCGATGTTTCTGGGCTAAATATCAGAACAGGCTCCGCAATTCAGCAGCAGGAAATCGACGTGGTGTTTGGCGGTTCTCCCTGTCAGGGGTTTTCATTGATCGGCAGAAGGGCGTTGGATGATCCCCGAAATTCTCTGGTGACTCATTTTATGCGCCTAGTTACAGAGTTGGAGCCTAAGTATTTTGTTCTAGAAAACGTGAAAGGACTGACGGTAGGCAGGCACAGCCAATTCCTAGAAGAAGTGATTCTGGCATTCCAAGTCAGGGGCTATCGCGTCCGGGAAGACTATCGCGTTCTCAATGCCGTCAACTACGGTGTACCCCAAACTAGGGAGCGGTTGTTTCTGCTGGGATGTAGGGGGGATATGCCCCTACCCGAATATCCGGTGCCCGTCACCAGGTTGCCTCAAGCCAACAGGTCTTTGCTTCTCACCCACCTACCCAGTGCGCCGACGGTTTGGGAGGCGATCGCCGATCTGCCCGAAGTAGAGCAGTATCCAGAGTTGCTCCAAAAAGAGAGTTGTTTAGCCGAATATGGGGCACCCCTTGGGGCGTATGGTGAAGTGATGAGAGGATGGCACCCTGGGACAGGTGACTATTCCTACACCCGATCATGGAATCCCCAAATGCTGACTTCCAGTTTGCGCACCCTCCATAGGGAACCATCAATTCAGCGATTTAGGGAAACTGCCGTTGGTGCAGTAGAACCGATCAGTAGATTTTTTAGGCTTGACCCCAATGGGGTTTGCAACACATTGCGCGCCGGAACTGCCAGCAATCGCGGTTCCTTTACGTCACCGCGCCCGATTCATCCTTTTCTGGCTAGGTGCATTACGGTGAGAGAGGCGGCACGGCTGCACTCCTATCCCGATTGGTTCAGATTTCACGGCACCAAGTGGCACGGATTTCGACAGATTGGTAATTCGGTGCCGCCCCTACTAGCCAAGGCTGTGGCCAAGGAGCTGATCAAGGCTTTGAAAGCGGAACCGCAAAAAGATGGGGAGCCTATCGTTCCCGGGGAAGATGATTGGTTGGGTTGGAATATGGGCCAGGCGGCAAAATTCTTTGCCGTCCATCCCCATGCCATTGAGCCACGAATTAGGCGCAAGCAATAGGAGAAGTGGGAACTGCACCTGAGCAGAAAAATCCAGGGTTTCAGGCAATCCTACGACTCAATGCCACCATTGCCCCAAGGTGAGGGTGACAACAGTTAGGCGGTCTAAGTTGTTGTTGCATCCGCCCAAAGCCCTGCCCCCCAAAAAGGAGGCAGAACCAATGGCACCGACTTAAGAACCCACGAACTAGGACACCAAGGCAGGAAGGGAAATCGCCGCCGGGGTGCCTAACTCGGGGTAGAGGGGATGGCGATCACACAGGTTTTGCACCCGGCGCAGGCATTCGGCCGCCACGGAGTCGTGATCCGGATTAAGGAGGCGATCAGCAATTATGTTGGCAATTTCAGCAAAATCTGCGGTATCCAGGCCCCGCGTGGTCATTGCCGGAGAACCAAGGCGCAAACCACTGGTGACGAAGGGCGATTCTGGGTCATAGGGCACAGTATTTTTGTTGGCTGTAATGTTGACACCGCTAACCAAAAGGTCGGCTACCTTGCCAGTCATGGCAATACAGCGTAGGTCGATGGTCATTAGGTGGTTTTCCGTGCCGTTAGAAACGATCTTAAAGCCCCGCGCTTGGAGTTGCTTGGCTAAAGCTTGGGCGTTGGCAATCACCTGAGTCCCGTAGTCCTTGAATTGTGGTTGCAGTGCCTCACCAAAGGCGACCGCCTTACCAGCGATCACATGCTCTAGGGGGCCACCTTGGGAGCCGGGAAAAACAGCTTTATCGAATTTTTTACCCAATTCGGCGTCCCGGGTCAGAATCATGCCACCGCGGGGTCCCCGCAGGGTTTTGTGGGTCGTAGTGGTTACCACATCACAATGGGGGATGGGATTGGGGTGCAATCCTGCGGCCACCAGCCCGGCAATGTGGGCAATATCAGCCAGCAAATAGGCCCCCACTTCGTCGGCGATCACCCGGAATCTGTCAAAATGAATCGTCCTAGGATAGGCGGAATAGCCACAGATCAGCAGCTTGGGGCGGTGCTCCTTAGCCAACTCTAAAATGTGATCGTAGTCCAGTTGCTCCGTAGCTCGATCTACGCCGTAGTGCACCGCCCTAAACCATTTACCCGACACATTTACCGGTGAGCCGTGGGTCAGGTGCCCCCCATGGGCCAAATCCATACCCATAATGGTGTCCCCCGGCTCCAGCAAGCTGAGGAAGACAGCAAAATTCGCTTGCGCACCGGAGTGGGGCTGAACATTGGCATGGACTGCGCCAAAGAGTTGCTTGGCCCGATCAATGGCGATCGCCTCAACTTCATCGACAAACTCGCAGCCCCCGTAATAGCGCTTCTGGGGTAGGCCCTCCGCGTACTTATTGGTTAAAACCGAGCCTTGGGCAGCCATTACCGCCAGAGAAGTGAAATTCTCACTCGCAATCAGCTCAATGTGGCGGCGCTGCCGGTCAAGCTCTTGGCATAGAAACCCCGCCACGAGGGGATCGCGTTCAGCCAGCAGGGAAGGCAAATCAATCACAACCGTTCTTTGAATTCTTACTTCCCTATTATGCTAGCCCCAAGCCCTTTGCGACATTCATCCCCATCCATCAAGCCATGGCAAAAGTTGAAAACGCTATGACTTCGTGATAGGCTAAATTCACGTTTGCTTAAGCATTCGTTATCTTCAAGAACCTTAAGTTACCCTTTTACAGGAGTCATACTGTGCTGGAAACCGTACCTAATGTCGTGTTTAAGACCCGCGTTCGTGACGAGTCCGTGGGCGGCCCCAATCCTTTCCGCTGGCAAGACCTGACCACCCACGACATTTTCGCCAATAAGCGTGTAGTGCTGTTCGCCCTGCCCGGTGCCTTTACCCCCACTTGCTCCTCCACCCACCTACCAGGCTATGAGAAGCACTACGAGGAAATCATTGCCCTTGGTGTCGATCAAGTGATCTGTCTTTCTGTGAATGATGCCTTTGTGATGTACCAGTGGGGCAAGCACCAAGGTGCCGAAAAAGTCTTCCTACTGCCCGATGGCAACGGTGAATTTTCCCGGAAGATGGGCATGTTGGTAGAAAAGGATAATCTTGGTTTCGGGATGCGCTCTTGGCGCTACTCAATGGTGGTCAATAACCTCAAGATCGAAAAGATGTTCGTTGAACCAGAGTACGGCGACAACTGCCCCACCGACCCCTTTGAGGTCTCTAATGTTGAAACCATGGTGGAATACCTCAAATCTGTCAAGGCATAGTCCGGGTCTGTGGGTATCAGCTTTTGATCGGGAAGCCCTTTGAGATCAATCCGTAGGGAATGTTTGGACTCATCGGCAGCCATCGATGCCCGGTCAATCGCCCCTAAAAGTCACCTAGAACTGCTCCTATTCCTTGGGGATGGGGGCAGTTTTCCGTTAAAGTAATAAAAACTGTTTGCCCCCAAATTATGGTTCCCCGTCGTCTCTCCCGTTGGGCGATCGCCCTAATAAGTCTATGCGTCGCCCTGTGGGTTGCGGCTTGTCAGGCGGAGTCCCCAGAAGCCCCATCCGCCCAAGTCACACCCCAACCGCCTGCCGTGAATGCTAGCGGCGGCGGCGACAAAGAAACCCTCCGCTTGGGAGCGCTGTTGCCAGCGACGGGAGATCTTTCAGCGATCGGTGCCCCCATGGTGCAGTCCATTGATTTCCTGGTGGAAACGGTTAACGGCTGTGGCGGTGTTTTGGGCAAGCCGATTACCTTAATCAAGGAAGATGACCGCACCCAGCCCGCGGCTGGAGCCGAAGCCATGACCAAGCTGGTGCAAGTGGATCGGGTAGGAGCCGTGGTGGGGGCATTTGCCAGCAGTGTTTCAACCGCCGCCTTGGCGATCGCCGTCCCCAATCGCGTAGTGATGGTTTCACCCGGGAGTACCAGTCCAGTGTTTACTGAGCGGGCTCGCAAGGGAGAGTTGGGGGGCTACTGGTTCCGCACCGCCCCGCCGGACACCTTCCAA
The DNA here is from genome assembly GCA_012031145.1 of Oscillatoriales cyanobacterium SM2_2_1. Taxonomy (GTDB): domain Bacteria; phylum Cyanobacteriota; class Cyanobacteriia; order Pseudanabaenales; family Pseudanabaenaceae; genus UBA999. The sequence continues at coordinate 4,476 of JAAUUH010000010.1, forward strand.
GCCTCCGCCCTTGCGAATCTAGCCTACGAGCGCGGTGCCCGCAAAGTAGCAACCCTAGTGATCAACAACGACTACGGTGTCGGCTTTGAAGCAGCCTTTGTCGCGGCCTTTGAGAACCTAGGCGGCACCATAACGAACAAAAATAATCCCACCCGCTACGATCCCCAAGCCAGTTCCTTTGAAGCAGAGGCGCGGGGCTCCTTTGGCACCAAACCCGATGCCGTTGCGGCCATTCTCTACCCAGAGTCAGGCGGGGCAGTTCTCAAGGCTGCCTTCGAACAGGGACTAACCAAGGGGGTACGAATTCTCCTCACCGATGGGGTAAATACCGAGGATTTCCCTAAATTGGTAGGTAATGCTCCCGATGGATCGTTGATCCTAGCTGGGGCGATTGGCACTGTGCCCGGTGCGGATGGTCAATCCCTAGCTGCTTTTACCAAAGCCCTCAAGGAACAGAAAAAACTAGACCTCGGTGCCTTTGTGCCCCACTCCTATGATGCCGCTGCGGTTGTGGCGATCGCCGCCGAAGCCGCCAAGGATGGCACGGGTGACGCTATAAAGTCCAAAATTCGCGATATTGCCAACCCACCGGGAACCGAAGTCACCGATGTCTGTGAAGCCTTAAAGTTGGTTAGAGCCGGAACGGAAATTGACTTTCAAGGGGCCAGTAGTAACCTCAATTTTGACGAATTTGGCGACGTCCAAGGCAGTTACGATGTTTGGGAAGTCAAACCTACCGGCAAAATCGAGATTGTTGGCCGAGTTTCCTCTTAAACTCTCCTATAATTTTTTCAGTACACGCCGAGCCATCGTGAGAGCGCCTCTATGGAGATTGAACTGACCCAAGCCCCACCCCAAGAAGTCGCAATCTACGTTCCTTACTACAAAGAACCCAATCGGCGGCAAGCTTTGCCCTATGCCATGTCCCTATATAAAACTGGTGAACTGGTCGGTGAGCGGCGGGTTGAGGGTAGCCCCCCGGTTTCTTTTGTGGCCAGTTGGCGACCCTCCAATCTCCCTTCGGATTTGACCCTCTGTCGCGTGATGTTCGATGGTGACACCGATATGATCTATGAGTTGACCCTCGAGAATTTTAAGTTTATGGGCTACATGATCGATGTGGTCAACCACCTCCGCGATCGCCAGTATGCCGATTTTTCTAACCGCTTTTACGGCGAGTTATTCAGAATGAACCTTGCGGGTTCCGAAGGCAGTTAGTATAATCCCAAGCTGAAATGGCTTGACAAAAAGCGACCCTTGCTTTTAGGTCATTCCATAGATCTAAAACCTAGTGAGGGGATAACGCTGTGACCTATGCGAGCAAACGAGTCGAGTATCCCGATCGCACTGCTGAGCCCAGCGGGCGCAAGATCGATCCTGTGGTTTTGCGAGCCGCGAAGCAGGTCTATCGTTACTATCTAGATGCCTATGCCACGAAGCTGCCCCGACCTTTGGGGGTGGCTATCAACCGCATGGACATGGGGGGCAAGCTGGTTTACTCCCAATTGCTGCTTTTACCCCAAGAGAGCTTTGTCCCCATCGAACACATTGAAGCTGCAGAGCGTCAGCCATGAGCGATCGCGAAACTTCTCGTCAATTCCAGCACCGCCTCTCGGAAACCCGTGACTTTAGCGAGGCTTTAATGGCAGTCTTCGCCGATTTGGTGCACCTCGAGATCGTCACATGGGTAGCCCACGACGGTGATCAGTCCCATCGACCGGGAAATCGCCTGCGGACAGAGATCAATCTCATTGATGGCGATATTGAAAATGAGTTGGGCGCGGACTTTTTGGCGGATTCCCCCTATGCCGAACTACGCCATTTCCATGAAGCCCAGGTGCTGCGGGGCGGCGAAACGATCGCCAACAATCTGAAGACCCTTGTGGAAGTTGGCGAAAAAATCTCCAATTTGCTGCGGCGGGAGGCAGTGGTGCCCCAAAGTCAAGATTCACAGGACAGTGAAAGCTTTTTTGGCGAACTTGATGATGGTATCGATAGCGGCATTAGTGTGGGAATGATCCGCTAGTGGCACTGTTCCCGATCAAAAAAGAACCCCAACCCCAGAGTAGTGAGACCCTGCGGCGATTCCGTGAGACGCTAAAGGATATTCTGCAAGAGATCACCACTCTGGACGTTACTACCATGGTGGTGCGAGAAATCCCCTGCCAAAAGTTTGAACCAGAGAGTTTTTGTCGGCGGCTGCTCCATGATATTCGATACCAAACCCGCGAAGGACTCAAACAAATTGCCGAGGAGCTGGCCAGCCGCAGTGCATCCCTTCAGCAGCAAGGACTGGCGACCCAATCTCAAGCCCCCTTTGTCCAGGATGCTTACCGTAAGGAATTGATTAAATACAACCTCGATCTGGAGCGCTATCAGGAGGCAGAGCGGCGCTTTCTGGAACAAGAAGACGATGCCCAACGGCGTTCCTACCAGGACTTTTTGCAGTTGGCCTATCGCCAGATTCTTGATTTAGAGCTAAGGTTCGATGCCCAGGGGGAGCCCCGACTCAGCAGTATTGAAACGCGGGTGCTCAGAAAATTATGGGAGCTAGAACTGACCCTACTCCATGAAGATGTGATCTTTGCCCAGACCACCCTCCACCTTGACGGCGACCTGACCAATCGCTACCGTCGGGAGTTATTTGATCGGCGGGTGTTTGCCCCGGAAACGACCCAGATGATTTTGCAGTTGCACCACACGGGGGTAGAAAATGCCGAAAAACAATGGAATGGCTTAATTCAACTCGTCGTCGGACTGATCGAGCGGCTGATTCCCTTCCGCCGACCGTTACCCTAGTGGGCGATCGCCTCGAATTGCAGTTCCAGGAGTCCCATTTGGCAGCGCAGCGCGTGATTATTCCCTGGCAACGAGTGCCGTGGGATCTGCTGTGGCGGGCGGGGTTACGCCAAGGGGCGATCGCCATCATCGGATTTTGGCAAGGGCGGGCAGTGGTGCGGACAGTAGTTTACCCCAACGGGCATTGGCAGGTGCAGGTGGAGCGATCTCTGCTTAATTTGTCCCAAGGTCAAAAGATTCTGGAACTATATCAGCGCTATGTCACGGCGATTATGGCGCACCTGCGGCGACACATCGCCCGTACCCTAGACACTTGGCTAAAGCCCATCGCCTTTACGGGATGGCTCGGGGTGGCGATCGCCTGTCAGAGTCCGATCCATGACCAACCCTGGGCCTTGGGACTGAGCATCGGCACCTATGGACTGTCCTACTGGCGACCCCGCTGGGGGCGATCGCCCATTGGTTGGGGACTGGCTTTTATATCCGCCCAAAATTCCCTATGGACGGTGGTGCCCTACATTCTGCTGGTGTTTCAAAAGCTACTGCGCCGACGGGTTGAGGTTTGGCTATGGCAACAGTCCGAGTTCTTTATGCTTCTTAACATTTAATCGAGGGTTCTGCTCTTAGACTGAATTTACTTGGCTTAGTTTTTCGACACAATATATGGTAGCGACCCAACCCAATTCATCCTTCGCCACGCCTAGTGTCAACGGCACCGGTCGGCGGGAAACCATTTTAACGCCCCGTTTTTACACCACCAATTTTGATGCCATGGCCACGATGGATATTGCCGCCCATCAGGCAGATTATGAAGCCATGTTGCAGGAATTCAAGGCTGACTACAATCGCAAACACTTTGTTCGAGACCAAGAGTTTCGCCAATCGTGGGATCACCTTGACCCGGAAACCCAAGAGTCCTTCCGTGTGTTTTTGGAAGGTTCCTGCACCTCGGAGTTCTCTGGATTTTTGTTGTATAAGGAAATTGCAGTGCGGCTGAAGGATCGCAACCCCCTGGTATCAGAAATATTCTCGCTCATGAGTCGAGATGAGGCTCGCCATGCGGGCTTCCTGAATAAGGCCATGCCCGACTTTCACCTGCAATTAGACCTATCTACCCTCTCGAAGACGAAAAAGCATGTCTACTTCGAGCCGAAGTTTATTTTCTATGCCACCTACCTTTCGGAGAAAATTGGCTACTGGCGTTACATTAAGATTCACCAGCACCTAGCGGCCCACCCCGAGCACCGCATCTATCCGCTCTTTAAGTTTTTTGAAAGCTGGTGTCAAGACGAGAATCGCCATGGCGATTTTTGTAACCTCTTGTTGCGATCGCAGCCCCAAAACATCCAAGGCTGGCAAGCCAATTTCTGGAGTCGTTTTTTCCTCCTGTCGGTATTTGCCACCATGTACCTCAATGACATCTGCATTCGCTCATCCTTCTACGAGGCGATCGGCATGGATACGCGCCAGTACGTAGAGGAGGTGCTCAAGGAAACCAACCGCGAGTCAGCAAAAGCCTTTCCGGTGGTGTTGAATTTGGATCACCCCGAATTCTGGGAGCGGTTACGGCGTTGTGAACAGCCCATGACAAGGATTGCCCAACTGCAACAGTCCGATATCCCCCAATGGCGTAAGGTGCTCCAAAAACTGCCGTCCCAAATGGCGATCGCCGGTCACTTCCTGCGGCTTTTCTTGATGAAGCCCGTACCCGCACCAAAAGGTAGCGCCCATTAAAACCCAGCCCCCATCCCCAGAATAAAATTCCTAGGATGGGGGGGCTTTACTCTCCGGAAGAACAAAGCAAGGTTTTAGACTTGATTTTTTTCCCTGGGGCTTAGCTAGTAAACTTTAACCACTAGCCGCAACATTGAAGGTATCAGCTTCAAGGGCCCCTAGGGTCTGGCTGCCCGCTATGCCATCTTGCTCAAGTTCATAGAATGCCTGGGCTCGCAGGATCGCCCCCTCGGTTTCTGGGCCAAAGATGCCATCAATAGCACTGCGATAAAATCCCCGAGAGGCCAAAAGCTCTTGTAGCTCTGCAACATCGGAGCCTTGGGTACTGACACTGGTATTAGCGCTAGTGTCGGTAGTATCAACGTTATGATCGCTATTCAACGCTTGGAGTGTCAGGGAACCAACGATTCCATCCTGATCCAGTCCATAAGATGCCTGGGCTCTGAGAATGGCAGCTTGGGTCAAAGCGCCAGCAATTCCATCAATCTCCCCTTCGTAGAAGCCCCTATCCTTCAGCAGGCTCTGGAGGGTGCTAACTTCAATGGCTGAATCGACGATTAACTTTGCCGATGGGTCTTCTGAAGGTTCATCGCTGCCCGGGGCCCGATAGTCATCGGACTGCAGGGCTGCTAGGGTTTTCGCCCCAACCACACCATCCTGCTCTAGCCCATAGAAGGACTGGGCTTGAAGAATCGCTGCGGTAGTCGCCTCGCCTTTAATCCCATCCACCGCGCCGGGGTCAAAGCCACGGCTGGACAGCAGTTCCTGGAGGATAGCAATCTCGGGTACATCCTGAGCATGGGCGAGGGGGGCAACTACAGGCAGCGTCAGGGTCGCACAGAGCAGAACGGTGGAAGCTTGTTGGAATGTAGGCAAGGCGATCACCAAGGTAATTGGCACATCAACATCTGCGCCGTGCTCTACCTGTTCACGGATTTGGGCGCTGTGGAGAAAGGTGATGAATTCCATGGGGCTGGTCTCAAAGTTTCACCCTGTATTTTATGGTTTTTTCAGGTCGATTCATTAACTTTGCCGCAAACACCCCGCCCTCCCACATTCTGTAATCAAGCTAAGCTCCTCTGAACCTGCCGCTGTTTCCCGAAATAATTAGGGTGCGTTCACTTGTCTGCGGGGCAATTCGTTGACGCAAACTTCCGCATGTGCTCTCTATCAAGACGCTATGGCCGATCTCAGGGTGGTGCTCAAAAAATATTTTGGCTATGACGAATTTCGTTCCGGTCAAGAGCAGGTGATCAATGCAATTTTGCAAAAACGGGATGTGTTGGCAATCATGCCCACAGGGGGGGGCAAGTCCCTGTGCTATCAGTTGCCGGCCCTAGTCCAGCCCGGACTAACTTTGGTGGTGTCGCCGTTGATTGCCCTGATGCAAGACCAAGTCGCAGCCCTGCTTAATACGGGCATTACTGCCACATTCCTCAACAGCACCCTGACCACTTCCGAGCGAGGCGATCGCATTGACGGACTTTTGGGCGGGCAGTTCAAACTACTTTACATGGCTCCCGAAACCCTGTTCTCGGACTTGATTACCTCCTTGCTTGGTCGGCTGCACACCAACTTAGGTATAGACGCGATCGCCATTGATGAAGCCCATTGTGTCTCAGAGTGGGGGCATGACTTTCGGGCAGAATACTGTCAGTTATCCCACCTGCGCGATCGCTTTCCCCAAGTACCGATGGTGGCGCTGACAGCCACAGCGACCGAGCGGGTGCGCGCCGATATCATGGCCCAGCTAGGGTTGCGCCAACCCTTGGTTCATCTTTCCAGTTTTGATCGCCCCAATCTTTACTACGAAGTTCGCACCGATCGCTCCTTCGAGCACTTAGTTCAGCAGGTTCGTAATAGCAAGGGGTCGGGAATCATTTACGGACTGACCCGCAAGCAGGTGGACGCCATCGCCGAAAAACTAACTACCAACAACCTCTCTGCTCTGCCCTACCACGGGGGTTTAGCGGATGGGGTGCGGCGGGAACATCAAGAGCGTTGGCTTCGGGATGATGTCCAGGTCATGGTGGCGACCATTGCCTTTGGCATGGGGATTAACAAGCCCGATGTGCGCTTTGTGATTCACTATGAACTCGCCAAAAACATCGAAGGATACTATCAGGAATCGGGTCGGGCCGGTCGGGATGGGGATCCAGCTCACTGCACACTGTATTTTGCGCTCAATGATGTAGAAACAATCAAGTATTTCATCAAACAAAAAACAGATCCCCAGACTGGCGAACCCCTCGAATTACAACAGCGCATTGCCCTGCAGCAACTGAATCAAATCATTGATTACGCTGAGGGTAGTGAATGCCGCCGAGCCACGCTCCTGCGCTATTTCAATCAGGAGCATGGCGGTAACTGCGGTCAGTGCGATCGCTGCTGTTTCCCCCTAATTGTCAAGGATTGGACAGTTCCAGCGCAGAAGTTTTTATCTTGCGTTGCCCGAACCCAAGAAAGATTTGGCATCCATTACATCATTCAGATTTTGCGGGGCAGCAGGCAAGAACGGATTCGCCTGTTGGGCCATGATCGCCTCTCTGTCTATGGCATTGGTCAGGATCTGCCACCCACAACTTGGCGGAATTTAGGGCGATCGCTGCTGCACAAAGGCTATGTTTCTTGTAGTGATGATGGCTACGGCATCCTGAGATTGAATGCCCTCAGTTGGCAGATCATGAAAAAAGAACTTCCAGTTATGATCGGCATTCCCGAACCTGCCCCGCGATCGCCCCGTTCACGCACCTCGGGCCCACCCCTAGGGGAACCAGCAGATATTACCCTTTTTGAGCAGTTGCGGGCGCTACGCAAAAAGCTGGCCGATCAGCAAAAAATTCCACCCTATATGATTTTTGCCGACAGAACCCTCTTGGCATTGTCTCGCACCCAACCCCAAACCCTTGATGACTTTGCCAAAATTCCTGGAGTCGGGGAACGGAAGTTAGCACTCTATGGCACATCTTTCATTGAAGTGATTGCCGCTTTTCAGGGGCTCAAGACTAGGAAGTACTGAATGCAGCGTTTGTTGAGGGCACTTCGAATCATTAAAGTTTAATTGCGAATCACTACGGCATAACGGTTGAATTGAGCGGCTGACCTAAATCTTGGCTCAATACTAAAATGTAGTCAATTTATAGTCAATTTAATTGAGAACGAAACAATTATGGTTGTCTTGAGAACTATTACTCCCCTCTCCCATGAAGGGCAAGGGGCTGGGGTGAGATTGTCTCAAATAAATCTGAAATAGCTATATCACTTTTCAGTCCGCTCCAATGTTTTGTTATCTTCTCTCTTTGTATTGATCAAATTTTCGGTGAATAAGCTTAAACCACTCAAAAAGTAGCACAGTCAAATCAAGCTAAGCTCAATCTTCCTCTCTCCATCTAGCATAAAAAATTTCATTTCCCATCATAAAAATCATTAGAGCAACAATTGACTTTTCCGCATGTTGATAATCCATGTCAACCTTGATCTTCCATCTCTGATCAGAACCAATTAGCTGTCCTGACACCCGTTCATTGTTAAAGGACAGTCTGCTATCCTTGCCAAGGTGAAGGCAATCTTTGAAAATTAAAAAATTGCTCCGATGATTCTCAACTGGAAAAGTGTGACGATTGAGAAAACCAAATAAACTCCCTTTGCGCGATCCCACCACCACTTCGATCCTGTTTCCTTCAATAGTGCCGTCAACAAACCAATGAGGAGTCTCCGATACTTTCTGATGTAGCCACTGAAAATATTGGGTATGACCTTGAATTTGACCATTTTGGGAAGTCAGATTAATATCTCCATAGCCAGTGACAGGCTTATTGACTAATGACCTTCCCACTGTCTTAGACCATAGTTTCAACAGAGCTTCTGGTACAGTGCCTTTGTTTAAATTTACCTCTATCCCCCCACTCGACAGGGTGAGACCATTGCCATTGTCCTTAATTATATTGGTTTGACTGAAACGTCCCCTGAACTGAAGTCCGCCAGATCTTACTTCAACTGCATAGGGTAGTTGCACTGGCTGCTTATTCCATGTGTTGGCTTTGAGGTTCTCCATACAAAGAACCCCAGAAGCACATTGTATGCCTTGTAGATCTCTCATTGCTAATCCCCTTGATCACTAACCTGATATTTTCTAAGCTCCTGCTGCGGCATTTCTGCTGGTAGGGCAGTTTTCTGGGAAGATAATACGTGCTTCAACAGCTAGATGAAAGATAAATCTTTGTTGAATAACTTTATGCATCTCACTGCTAAAAATATCCCAACCAGCATAAACCGTCAACACTCTGCATAATCATCTATACAAGGTTTTTATCCGCCCGAGTGAGCATTAACACTTCTACCTATAGACCTAAAAAGCTCCAAGGGCAGATCCATGCTGTCCTGCGGGTTAAACATTATTCCTACCAAATTGAGAAGTCTTCTGTGGATTCGTGGCTTTATCCTGTTTTACCATGAGCGACACTCCAAGGAGATGGGTGGGGAAGAGATTAATGCTTTTTCGCTTTATAGTAATTCTAATTTAGAATGAGACCGTAAAAGACCAGCATTGACTTTCGAGTTCAGACAGAGCAAGGGTTTAAGGTTGAAAAGCTGTATCAAACTCAAGTAAAAAGACCATATACCTTGTTATTTACTAATTGGGCGTCATGGTGAAGTGAGGCGGCTTGACACACGGATTTATGGTATCAACAGTAAATTATGCGCATCGAGTTTGATCCGCCCAAAGACGCAATCAACCAGACCAAACACGATGTTTCCTTGTCGCTAACGGAAGAACTGGATTGGCATGCGGCGCTGGTATGGGTGGACAACCGTTTTGAGTACGGCGAGTTGCGAATGATTGCGCTCGTACCGATGACGGAGACTCTGTACTAAGTTGCCTTTGTAGAGCGAGGCGAAGCACGAAGGATCATCAGTTTGCGTCGAGCCAACCGTAAAGAGGTCAAGCACTATGTCGAAAGTTTCTAAGCCCCCAACCATTAAAATGCCCAGTGCTACTGAGGATTGGTCATTGCAAAGGCAGCCAAGGCTGATCCCGATGCACAGCCGTTGACGGTCAAGCAGCTCAAGGCAATGGTTCCGCTGCGAACGTTGCGTGGACGGCCGAAATCCAAGAAACCCAAGCAACTGGTGTCGGTTCGCTATAGCCAAGAGGTTCTTGCCTACCTCAGGTCAACTGGTGAGGGCTGGCAAGCACGAATGGATGGAGTGCCGAAAGAGCACGTTACGAAGCAGGCTCGTCGCACTCAAAAGTAACGCCCAGCCCTTCTATTGAGGACATGCCAACTGGCTGCGCAGGTCCATCACCCACCATCTCAAGCGCCATACCAAAGGGACATCTTTATTCTGAATTCAATAGTTCAACATGGGCATCCAGCAGTTGGTGACGTCCGCTAATGTCAAAGTGTATTCGAACTACAGAACTGCCTGGAAGCATCACTCGCTAAACGCTCGATGGTGTCAGTTTTTTTGGTGTGGAGGGCTAACGGCACTGAGTAAGGTGAATATTGGTTTGAGTTGCCTGCTCTGAGAGGTGATTCCTCAGAAACAAACTGACTGAGCACCGACTGACACAGTCTGGGATGCGGTTATAACAAGCATCAAGAACAGAAGCCGCACAGGTACTAAAACCGCAGATTGCCACGTAGCCGCAAATCGAGGGTACTGCCAAAACCCACCTGCCCTTCGATCGCCACGGCGGATTGGGGCACCTGATAGCGAGCTGTCAGCCCATAGAGAGCACTAAAGGTGCGGGTATCAACTCCGACATTAATCTCCCGGAAGTTGCGATAAAACACCCCCGCGCCCCAATTCGGGGAGAGTTGCTGCAGGGCTTCAAGGGTGAAAGCCGTGTTTTGGTCAAATTCCAAACTACTTCGCAGCCGCAGCCCAGCACCTAAATCCAAGGTTCCCTGAAAAAAAGGCACCATTCGCATACGCTCCCCTTCGCTGGCCAGCAACAGCCCTGGCGACAGGGAAAAGCTCAGGTCGGGCACCTGCCGGGAAAAGGTATAGGACAGGTTCAGAAACGAGGCATTATTGATGTTGGTGCCAGTAGTCAGAAAAGCCCGCACCACCGGCGACTGAATCGTCACACTGGTGACCTGCCCGGCTTCATTGCGCTCTAGCTCGGTGCTACTTAGGGCGGCGAAGGCGCTCAGGTAGGCTCCAAAGCTTGGTTCATTCAACCCATCGGTGTTCTCAGCCACATTGCCGGCACTGCGGGGCGCAACGTTGAGCCACAGCCCCGAGGAGAGGGAGTAGTTGAGTTGCCCGCTCGTGCCACTTGCGACCATCTCAACGGCGGGTACCAGAATATTGCCTAAAAAGCTGGTGATTTTGCCCTCCTGGCGATCTGTGCGGGAAAGTTCAATGCGATCGCTGGCAAACTCCTGACGGTCAATGCCAATGGGAAGGGTCACGAGGTCGGCATTACTATTGAAACGCTGCACAAACTGCTGGCCATCCGGGGCAGTGATCACTACTTCCGAGGCGATCGCCTCATTGAGGGGTAGAGCGGTGAGGGGGCGGGGGAATTGGGCACCAATAAAAGTCAGGGGTCCAAATCGCTGATCTGAGAGGCGCAGGAAGGTCACAATGGTGTCCCCCTGTTCGATGGGGCCAAGTTCAAAACCGAGGAATTGCACTACCCGACGGTGGAGTCCGGTGCGGATCTGCCAAAAGCTGGAGCGGGTGGGGCTGGCTTCGCCATCAAGGGTGAGGCTGCCAGAAATTTGCTCAAGGGAACTGGAAAGATTGCTGTAAAAAAGTCCGATATTGAGACGCTCGTTAATTTGCCGCCGCTCTTGGCTATTGGCAGCGGTTTGCAGGGGGACAAATTGTTCTTGGCGATCGCGCCGCGCTTTAGCGTCATCGACCTGGGCTTGGAGGGTGTCGGGATCAACGGTCAGAAAAATGCCGCCTAAGGCCAGTCCAAGGGTCTGGTTGATGGTTTGACCCAGGTTAATTTGCCCACCGCTGAGGGAAAAGCTAACCGAAACCCCAGGGTTGCTGAAGCGATCGCCCAGGGTGGCCCGCAGTTCCTGGGGATCATATTGAATTATGGTCTGACGGTGGGGACGGCTGTAGTAGGCCCGGTACCAGCGATCATCCCCGGTTGCAGTGACCGTGTTGGTGGTTTCTGGGGTGCGAAAGCCAAAATCAGTCCAAAACAAAGAATTGAAATAGTAAAACAGTTTTTCCCCACGCCCCAAAAAGGGATTGGTCAGGGCTTGTAGCAGGTCAAAGTTGTCGAAACGCATAGGTTGCAGAATCTTAATCCCCGCCAAGGAGGAAAACCCGCCCAAATCCGATGCCGTTGCGCTGCTAATGTCGAGATTGATCGCCGCGAGGGACTCCGGTGGGATCACCGAGCCTACGCGCAAAACCTCGCCATTTTCTAAAAAAGGCAGGATCAACGGCTGTAAATTCACCGTAGGAAAGCCTTGAACCACCTGGGGAGTGTTATCCGGCTGGAGGTTGCCGAAGTTAGACCCACCACCCGTGGGGCTATTGGTGCTGCCGACACCAATGCTGATATCACTAGATAGCACCGTCACGTTCGGCCGGGTTACATCGGTGCCGGTGTCGAGGGTAATCAGGGGAGCGGGCAGTCCCTCTGGGTTAGCGGTGATCGCCACAGCAGCAAAGACAGAAAAGGAGCCGGCACTGCTACCCCGGGTAATCTGGGTCAAAACCTCCGGAAGGGTGATAACGTTTTGCAGTCCCGCAAGGGCGCGGGTGAATGTAAGGGTCGAAATCGAAGCAAAGTCTTGCCCCCGTCCTTGATGGATCAGCCCCCCTTGATTGCCAAGGGTTTCGATAACCACTCGATTTTCTGGCAGCAACCAATAGAACTGATCGCTTGCGGGAAAGGAGCCATAGGTAAGCTTGAGTAGGAATGGATTGCTATCCGATAGCCGCAGTTCCGTATCGATATAGTTTTCGGCTTGGGACGGATTAAAGCTATTGGCGGGGAAGGTCAGGCGATCGGTGGGATTAGTCAGCCAGGGATAGCGCACCGCTGTATTGGTCAGGGCATTGACGATCACTTGAGCGAGGTCATCCACCACTTGGGGCGGTGGATCAGGTTCTGGGGACGTTACCGGCGGAGTTTGCTCCAGGATCTGCTCTGGTGTGCGGGTGGGGTCGAGGGGAATTACCGGGCTCTGGGTCTGGGCAATTACCGGCACTGCCAGCACCATACAAGCTACTAGCCCCGCCCCCCATCTGATCACGTTGTCTCTCCTGCCCCACCCAGTGCCAGCCGGCCCCTTAGTCCAACCCATTAACGCCGGCACCGGTACGGATTAGGGCCGCTATTTCTTCGAGATCGGCGCGAACGGCGGGATCGGCGGCGGAATTAATTAAAATTTGAGCTGCGGCTCGGCTGAAGGTAGCATTTTCAGGAATCACACCAACGACTCCAGGATTAATCACTAACCCACTGACCACGGGGGTCGTGCCGCCAGAAATGGTGCCATAAACTGGGGTAACGTTAACATTGCCGCCAAAAAAAAGACCATTGGGCAAATTGGTTTCGCCCGACACAGAGGTAACCACGCCATTGGTGACCGTACGGCTGGTCAAGTTGCCGGTTGTGGCGTCAAAGGTTTCAATGATGGTGCTTCCGGAGGTCAGGGAAGCCACTCCAGCAGCCCGGGCAGTTTGGGCGATCGCCCCTTCTAGCCCACTGCCTAAGGTACCAATCACTAGACCAGCCAAAATCAAATTAATTCGCATCATATAAGTTATGCCCCACAATAAACTGACGAAAAAGTGACGCAGAATCAACTGAGAAAATCGAGATAATTGTAGAGTATTCGCCCATCAAACATGACATGAAAATGAAGGAGAAATATTACTGCCCTCTCCTTAATTCAATGCTCTGCAAACTATTAGCCCCCCAATTTAACCCCACACAAAAGAGCAGGTGTAATGGGCTAAAGATGTCGTATTAAGTCAGCCCACAAACCAACATTCTACCTAGTTAAGTATTGATCGTTACTGCAACTTGTTCCTGCCCCCCCTTCCATCTAGGAAAGAATCGCCCAACACGGGACATATACTCCCGATAGGATTCTCCGTGGATGGCGAGCATGGACTGCTCTTCGTAGGCAGACTGAATCACAATCAGCAATGCAAACTGAAACCAGCCCATGACGATCCAAGGACAGGGGCTTAGGAATAAATACGCCGACAACGTGGTCAGCATCCCGCTGTAAATAGGATGTCGCGACCAGCGAAATAATCCTGTAACCACCAACGTGGTAGGTTCAGGAGCCACGCCCATCCGCCAAGACAGTCCCATCTGAGCCTGGGCCAGAACCACTAAAGTCAGCCCCTTAGCCAGCAAAAACCAGCCCAAAAGGCGCACAGGTTGAGGCGTTGCCCACACTCCCATGCCAGCATCCCCCGTTACGGCGTAGCAGATGGCCCACACACACAACGCAGTCATGTAACTGGCGATCGCCGCACCGACCACTTTTTGGATCGGATCCCGCGATCGCCCAAAAGCCATGGCAAAAGTCCCCGATTGCACCCACAAACGTACTAGTGGCAGGACAAAACCAGCCATAAAAAAAACCAAAACACTAAAGGATACGAGGTAGGGAAAGGGCATAGGGCTTTGGACAAAAACTAAATGTCAAAAATATTAAAAGGGACTCTGGTCAATAAGTAAAAATTCTTTCTCTTTTTATTGGACTTAACTTAATGCATCGCAATAATTCCGGATCAGGAAGAAACATCTTCGATAAAGTGGGGCATTCCCAAGAAGGAAAAAACCCTGTTACAGTAGCAAGAAAATCCCTAAAAGCGATGTTAGACCTCACTGCGGATCACGATGCGCCCCACTTTCACCATAGGCAATTGACTGGTTTAGATTTAATTCGTAACTTCTGGTATGCGATCGCCCTGGGCAATTCCCTAAAGCAGAAACACCCCCTTGCTGTTAGTCTCATGGGGCATGAGTTAGTGTTATATCGCGATCAATCGGGACGGGCGATCGCCCTGGATGCCCGCTGTCGCCATCGCGGCACCCACTTGGCCGGCGGTTGGGTAGAAAATGACTGCCTCCACTGCCCTTACCATGGCTGGCGTTACGGATCCGATGGGGCCTGCCAGCACATTCCCGCCAATGCCGAAAAAGCGGCAATTCCGCGCCAAGCCCACCTCAAATCCTATCCCGTCCGAGAAGCCCAAGGGCTCATCTGGCTTTTTTGGGGAGATGCAATGATTGAGGATTCCCCCGGACTGCCACCCTTTGCCGAGTATACCGATCCTCAGTGGCGCACCATTAACGGTAGCTTTCATTGGGATGGGCACTACAGCCGTGTCATTGCCAATACAATTGACATGGCCCATGCCCCCTTTGTCCATGCCACGGCCTTTGGTCGCAAGGAAGCTCCTCAAGTGCCAAGTTATCAACTGGAAGCGGGGGAATGGACAGGGACAGGTATGATCCGTTTTGATACCAAGCCCGCCTATTCCCTAAAGTGGATTTTGGGCGATCGCTTTCCCGAAGGTTCGTTTCGCGCCACCTTTTACCTGCCCAACATCACGCGGGTAGATCTTAAGTTTGGTGGCATTCAATTTGCCCTTTACCTGGCCCACGTTCCAATTAATAGCTCGGAAACAATCACCCTATGGCAACATAGCCGTAACTTCTTGAAAACACCCTTAGCAGACTTTTGGATGGCGCAGGATGTTAAAAAAACCTTTCTGCAAGATAACGAGGCAGTCAGGCTGCAGTCCGGAGCCGCGCCTGTTTCCCTCTCTGAGGAGGCCCACGCCCCGTCTGATGCCCTCGAAATCGCTTACCGCAAGTGTCTCCATCGGGCGATGGGGATGCAAAAATCTCCCAGGACTAAACCCTAGGAGATTGGTGTATCTATGAAAGTTTACGGGTGCCTAGGCACCCTCAGATAACGATTAGGTCGCTAGCACCGCATCAAGATGTAGGTCGCTGTCATCAAGAATTTGTTGCAGCTCCTCGGCATCCACTGTTTCCCGCTCAATCAGGAGGATGGCAATGCGATCCAGCACATGACGATTGTCTTGCAATAGTTTTTTAGCGCATTGATAGGCTCGGGACACCAGTTGGCCCACTTCGTCATCAATTATGGCCGCCGTCTCTTCGGAAAAATCCCGCTCAGCAGCGATGTCGCGCCCCAAAAACATATTGCCACTTGCCCGACCCAGGGCAATGGGGCCAAGGCGATCACTCATACCAAATCGGGTAATCATCTGTCGGGCGATCGCCGCCACCTGCTGCAAATCACTGGAAGCACCCGTGGTGACCTCCTCTTCCCCAAAGACCAATTCTTCCGCAATGCGACCGCCAAGGGCCACAGCCATCTGGTTTTGGAGGTAAGTACGACTTTGCATTCGCTCTTCGGTGGGCAGAAACCAAGTCAAACCACCGGCACGACCACGGGGAATGATCGTCACTTTTTGAATCGGGTCATAGTCGGGCATCAACGCACCGACAAGGGCATGGCCAGCTTCGTGATAGGCAACTAATTTCTTGCGTTTTTCGCTCATGACGCGATCTTTTTTCTCCGGCCCCGCCAGCACCCGATCCACAGCATCGTTGACTTCATCCATGGAAATTTCGGTGAGGTTACGACGAGCAGCCAGGATGGCCGCTTCATTGAGCAAGTTAGATAAATCGGCACCGGTAAAACCGGGGGTGCGACGGGCAATCTTTTCCACATCCACATCCTTAGAAAGGGTTTTGCCCCGGGCATGGACTTGGAGAATTTCTAGGCGACCGGCAAAGTCTGGGCGATCTACCACCACTTGACGGTCAAAGCGTCCAGGACGCAACAGGGCAGCATCAAGCACATCGGGACGGTTGGTAGCCGCAATGATAATGATGCCAGTATTGCCCTCAAAACCATCCATTTCAGTGAGCAGTTGGTTTAGGGTTTGTTCCCGCTCGTCATTGCCGCCGCCAAGACCGGCTCCCCGTTGCCGACCGACCGCATCAATTTCATCAATAAAAACAATACATGGGGCATTGGCTTTGGCTTGCTCAAAGAGGTCACGCACCCGCGAAGCACCAACCCCTACAAACATTTCCACAAACTCTGAGCCAGAAATACTGAAGAAGGGGACACCAGCTTCCCCTGCTACGGCGCGGGCTAGGAGGGTTTTGCCGGTGCCGGGGGGCCCAACCAGTAAGACACCTTTGGGAATCTTTGCACCGACAGCCGTAAACCTTTCAGGATTTTTGAGGAAATCGACAACTTCAGTCAGTTCAAACTTAGCTTGCTCGATCCCAGCTACATCGCCAAAGGTCACTTGGGTTTGGGGTTCCATCTGCACTCGGGCCTTAGACTTGCCAAAGTTCATGGCTTGGCTGCCTGGGCCGACTTGGGCGCGGCGAAGAAGGAAGAAGATTCCCACCAGGATCAAAATTGGAATTACCAAATTGGTTAGGGTTTGGGTGAGGGCTCCGTCATTGCGGCGAGGCGCAACGTCCAATTCAATGTTGTTTTCTCGAAGCGTCTTGATGAAATCGGGGTCATTGGGCAGATTGACGCGCACTTTCTTTTTTCCTTCAGCGCCGCCAGAAACCGTGACTTCGGCAAAGGTGCGATCCGTACTGAGGGTGACACGACTAACGGAGGGATCTTTACGACGAACTTCTTCGAGCAACTTACTGTAACGCCACTCCCCTTGGGTTTGGGGTTGATTGTCAAAGAGGGTGGTTGCCAAAGTAATTACAACGATGCCGATCAGGATGTAAAGTCCCCAGGTTCGCCACCGCTTGTTGTTATTGTTGCCGTTGTTGTTATTGCCGTTGCTCTTCACGGTGCAGCTCCACGAAAAAGGATTTGTTAAGGATCATTACATCATCTTAGCCCATGCTTTAGGGAACAGTGCCGCTTGTGGCGGGATCTGTCCTAGGGGCGATCGCGCCAGATGAGGGTGCCGGGGATCACCTGCTGGGTGGTAAGAACGGTACGCAGTAGGGGGTGTTCGACTTGGAAGTGCCACTGCTGTTGAAAGGCGGCGATCGCCGTGGTTCGAGACTGTCCGTCGGTATCAACATAGGTAATCTGCTGATTTTGGGGATCAATGCCACTGACCACCACCCAATGGAGTAGGGGAGACTGATAGGTAGTACTAAGGCGCAAGGTGCCGACACGGATCAGGGCGATCGCTGGGGTTCTGCGGTTTAGCAGCGCCTGAAGTTGGGAAAAATCATTGCGGTGGCTCAGTCGGATGCGATCGCCCTCCCAACGGGACAAAAGTTGCTGCAACTGGCGGGGGGGCACGCCAGTTCGTACGGCTGCCCACTCATTGGTAAGGGGATTTCTCAGCCGAGGTGGCACCGCAAACAAGGGAACAACGGCTGCCTTAAGTTGGGAATAGGTAACTGGGTGTCCATAGAACCGCAGGAGCCGGGCCGCCGCATTGGGACCACAACTCCAATACTCGGTTTGCTGCTCTACCGGTGGAATGGTGAGCTGTATGACAGGGGAAGTCCAGAGGAATGGGAACACCGTCGCCACCAAAAATCAAGGAAGTCTTAAGCACAATGTACGCAAATATACTTACCGCCCGTTCGGTAAACCGCTACCGTACATCCTAAGCGAAGCTCTGGCAAATCGGTGAGGATGGCACATTGATTCAGAAATACCTTGCGGGCAGGCTGAAAATTGAAACCGTGGCGATCGCCATTCCCAACCTAATGCCCGCCAAAATAAAAATCTCTCATCTTACGGACTTTCACTACGATGGCAAGCGACTATCAGATCGGCTCCTGAAACAGGCGATCGCCGCCAGTAACCAGTGGGAACCCGATCTGGTCGTGCTCACGGGGGATTACGTCACCGATGATCCCCAACCGATTACCCAGTTGGCCTACTTCCTCAAACACCTTGAAAGCCGCTACGGCATTTACGCCGTCTTGGGCAACCACGACTTACACCACATGTACTCTCGAAGTCTGATTACCGAAACCCTGCAGGGCATTGGTATCCGCACTCTTTGGAATGAGGCGCTCTATCCCCTATCCCACAGCAATTTACAGCTAGTTGGCATGCCCGACTATTGGGATCGAGCCTTCGATGCTGCCAAGGTCATGGGCCAAGTCGACCCCCAGCAGCCTTGCCTCGTCCTTTCCCACAACCCCGATAGCGTCCTAGAATTTTCTGGACATCCCGTTACCCTTCAGCTTTCTGGACACACCCACGGTGGCCAGATTGTGATCCCAGGAATGGGGCCGGTTTTAGCCAAAATGTCCGACTGGCGACCTCCCCGATGGTTGCTCCACTCTTTGCCCTCAGATCGGGCTAACTGTCACAAGGTCGTCAAACATTGGGAGTGGGCAGAGGGGTTGCACCAAGTTGGGCACCAACAACTCTATGTCAACCGAGGCCTTGGCACCTACATGCCGGGACGCTTCAACTGCCCACCCGAAGTGACTTGGCTGGAGCTCTATTCTTCTGCCACGACCACCTTGCCACGGAACACGGCATAGTTAAACAGGGTGTAGGCCATCAAAATCGGGATTAAAAACCCAACAAACAGGGCCATAAATACGAGGGAACTTGGGGATGCTGCCGCTTGATAGATGGTAATTTTCGGCGGAATCACATAGGGGAAAATCAGGAATCCCAAGCCCACGAACGACAGTAGGAATAAAGCCACCGTCCAGATAAAGGGCGCTATTTCCTGGGATTTTTGCAGGCTGCGAAATAAAGACCATGCCAGCCATGCACCAACAACAGGAATCATTTGAAAGACATAGACCAAATTGCCTTCAAAGACATGAACCCGCAATTCTTCTGACAGCACTGGTGTGGAAATGGTAATGAATGCCGCCCCCAAAAACGTCGTCACCGTGGCAATTTTAGCGGTGCGGAAATGGGTTTTCTGCAACTCCCCAACGGTCTTCATAATCAAATAGGTAGAACCAACCAAGACATAGGCTTGGATTAGTGTTAGGGAGACCACCAGCGATCGCCAAGTGAGCCAATCGAACATGCCCCCTGTGAAGTGCCCCGCCGTATCCACTTGAATTCCTTCAAAAAGGGCCCCAAGGGCAAAACCCTGGCCTAGGGCCGCCAAGAAACTTCCCACACCAAAAGCATAGTTCCAAACTAGTTTTTGCTCAGCATTTTCGCGGAACTCAAAGGAGACCGCCCGAAACAACAGCCCGACCACCATAATGACCGCTGGCAGATAAAGGGCATTGAGAATCGTGCCATAGGCCAAGGGAAAGGCCCCAAAGAGCGATCCCCCCATCAGCACCAGCCAGGTTTCATTGGCATCCCAGACATTCCCCAGACTAGTCATGAGAATGCTGCGCCGTTCTTCACTTGTAGCCGTAATCGAAAGAATACCAACCCCTAAATCAAAACCATCTAGAAGCACATAGAGAAACAAAAATAGTCCCAATATAAAAAACCACAATTGGGGCAAAAAAAACTGTAATGGCTCCATGGCAATACCCCTGCTTTAAGCTAAGTGGACTCAGTAACCGGACGCTGATTTGCAAGTCGCTGTACCGCCAACTCGCTATTTTTAGGTGGCGTCATCGTGACATCGGGCCCCTTACGAATAATGCGGCTGCCGAAGTAAAGTGCGAACACAAAGAAGAACAGATAGATCGCCGTGATCCCCACTAGGGAAATCAAAATCTCTCCTGCGGGCAAGTGGGAGGCCGCATCTGCGGTGCGAATCTGACCGTAGACCGTCCAGGGTTGACGCCCCACACAACGAACCACCCAGCCAGTTTCCACGGCTAAATAGCCCATGGGAGCCGCCCAGATCCAGCCCCATAGCAGCCAGCGATGGCGATCTAGTTGCCCACGCCACCACTGCACCGCACTCACGGCCATCAACGCTGCCAAAAATAGCCCAATGCCTACCATGGTGCGAAAGGCATAGTAGATCAGACCAACTAGGTGAGGGCGATTTTCCGGAGCCCATGTGTTTAGCCCTAGCACTGGCTCGGTGAGTTTGGGCTTTAGTTCTAGCAACAGTCCTAGGGCATTGGGAATGACGATTTCCCAATCATTGCGCCCAGCGCTGTCATTGGGGATCGCCAGTAGGCTCCAATCGGCGGTTTGCCCAGCAGGAATAGTCTCCCACTGCGCCTCCATGGCCGCCAATTTAGTCGGTTGGTAGTGATAGACCTGCTCGGCACTGAGGTGACCGATAAAAATTTGCAGCGGTGCAACGGCGATCGCCATAGCCAGAACAATTTGCAAAGACTTCTTAAAAAATTCTTGATGGCGTTGTTGCAGCAAATACCAAGCACTGATCCCACCAATCACAAATAGGGATGTCTCTAGAGTGGCAAAAACATGTGCAGCACACTATTGAGCATAAAGGGATTAGAAATGGCCGCGAAAAAGTCTTTGACGATGAACTTGCCATCAACAAATACTCCCCCTGCGGGTGTTTGCAACCACGAGTTGGCAGTCAGGATCCAAAAGGTGGAAAGATTAGCTCCAAAGGCAACCAAAATAGTGGAAATGAAGTGCACCAATGGCGGAACTCGATCCCAGCCAAATAGCATGATTCCTAAAAAGCTAGCTTCGAGCATGAAGGCCATCGTGCCCTCAAAGCCGAGAATGGTGCCAAAAAAGTCACCCACTGCTTCGGAAAAAGGGGCCCAGTTCATCCCAAACTGAAAGGCCATGGGCAGTCCCGATGCCACTCCAATGCCAAAGTTGAGGACATACAACTTAGCCCAAAACCGGGCATGGCGGTAATAGTCGGGATTTCGCGTTTTCAGCCATAATCCTTCAATAACGATCAGGAAAATTGCCATTCCTGTGGTCAACACCGGCCACAACATATGGAAAATGGCAGTCAGGGCAAACTGAAGCCGAGATAGGGAAACGGAATCGAAAGTCATCAGCCACTACTCCATTGAATTAATTGAATTAACTGTTTTCTGCGTAATGTGCTCACGCTTTATGTTACAAGCGCTTTACGGTAGGAGGGATTTTCAAAAGAATTATTTTCTTTCCCAGGGCAACCGTAATTTTTTGTGTGCTTCACGAAGTGATCCCCAAGTCTCCCAGCGCAGACGTGTAGTGCAGACATGCCATAGGTTCCAGATCTGCAAGTATGATTTCAGCGAACCCAGGGCAATCACCAGGACAGTTATAGTTGGGCATACCCTTGAATTCGGGGATCACCACCCGCGGGGGAAATGACGGATTTCATATTTTTCTGTGACTCAAAATGCCCACTCTCCCTCAAAGACTAGAATGACCAAGAGCTAAGTTTTAGTTGGCATAGAGTTTTATGCCATTCATAGAGAATTGCGTAAAAGATGTGATTTTGTGTCGGTGAATTCATTGAGGCGAGATAGCATGTAGGACGCTAAATTTGCTTGCGATCGCCCAGGATCTAGGGGAATAGTTTGAACAGGATTAATTTGACGAATTCAGGCTAAAATGCCCCTAGAACTGCCCCTAGAACTATGGTTCCAATCGCAGTTTCGAGCTATAGCTATATTCGGGTAGGTTCGGACATCGAAAGAAAAGGGGGGGGCCGCGCCCCCAGCCAGGGGTTTCACCCCTGCACCCCGTCCTAACCAAGTTATTTGCAACTATATTTCTAGGAAAGAAGCAACCGTTAGCCAATAGCTGACGGCAAATAAAATTACGTCAATATTTAAAATTTGAATCGAGATGGAGAATATTTAAACCGAGATGGAGAATAGGAGACTCGAACCCCTGACCTTTGCGGTGCGATCGCAACGCTCTACCAACTGAGCTAATTCCCCATGGATCTAGAAAAATATCATTCCACCCTAATCTTGGCAAGGCGGGGCATAGGCAGGAAGGACGCCTGTCTGGCGGTAGTGGCGGTAGTCAGACAGAATGCGATCATGGTCGAAACAAAGCGGCTGGGGCAAGTGATCGAGGTCAAAAATTCCAACATTTTGGGCATCGTCGGCGGCGATGGGAGTACCCGTGGACTCAGCGATGAGAACGATACTGATGGTGTGCTGGCGGGCATCGCGGCGGGGGTCCGAATAGGTGTGGAGTTGGCGTATGAGCTGAACATCAAGGCAGGTTTCTTCCTTCGCTTCCCGTTTGGCTGCCACCTCGATGCTTTCGCCATAGTCAATGAAACCACCGGGAATAGCCCATCCGTGGGGGGGGGTACGCCGCTCAATCAGAACAATTGGCTGTTGGGGGCGATCGCGTAGGGCAATAATGATATCGACGGTTGGGGCTGGATTGCGGTAGGTCACAGTAGCTCCAGTTACAAAATACTTCGGGGCACCACGTTATGATCCCATCATACTAAGCTGAGCTGTGACGGTGAGCATCTTAATTGTCGAGGGAAATCCGAATTTGGCATCCTTACTCGGATGGCACCTTCAGCAGGTGGGACATCAGGCTTCCCAGACGACCAGTGCGCGGCAGTTCAAAAATTTATTTCAGCGGCAACAACCCAGTTTGGTGGTGTTGAGTTCTGAACTCACCGATGGTGATGGCATTGAGCTATGCCGATGGCTATTTGGCCAAAAGCGATCTTTGGTGCTGATGATTTCGGGGCGAACCCAGGAGTCGGAAGTGGTGGCGGCCCTGAAGGCCGGGGCGGATGACTACCTATGTAAGCCCTTTGGAATGCAGGAGTTTCTGGCGCGGGTGGAGGCTCTGTTGCGGCGATCGCGGTTGGCCCATCCGCCGATGGTATTGGACTACGGCAACCTCAAAATTGATCTCGTCCAGAGGCAAGTGCGCTGGCAGGGGCAGGTTATTGACCTGACACCCCAAGAATTTAGCCTACTCTATGTTCTGGCCCAGTCCGAGGGCATGCCAATTAGCCGGGCAGATTTGCTAGCACGGGCCTGGCCCGATGAAATCAATAACCCGCGCACGGTGGATACCCATATTCTCTCCCTACGAAAAAAGCTGGAGTTGGATCCGCAGCAACCGAACTTGATCCAAACGGTGCGAAATGTCGGTTATCGGTTTGAGTCAACGATGCTGCGGAAACACCTAGGGCGAGCTCTCCTTCCCACCTCCTGATGGAGCAAGATGCCTTTGGGTTGAGGCATTGAAAAGAATCTGACTCCTTAACGAGCACTACCCCAGAATAACCAAGCTACTTTTTGGGGTCACGGCACCACTGGTTGACAAAGACGGGCTAAATTGATTGGCAGAATCGCAAACCCTATGGATGTCCCATTCCCATGGATTCATCCATTAATCTCTCCAACTCAGCAATTAATCGACCATTGCCAACGGGTTGCTGTTGCAGCACACTCAAAGCCAACTCAAGGGCGCGCAACCGTTTCCCTTGATATTGGTAGGAACTGGGAAGGGGCGTGGTTAGGCTGTAGAGCTGCGCCAGGTGGTAAAGGGTGCTGGCAAACTGCCGCTTCATACCCTGCTGCTCAAAGACCATGCTGGCATCAAGGAAGATATCTTCGATTGCTTCAAGGGACTCTTCATTGGGCACCCCCTCCTCCTGCATCAGGCGATAGAGTAATACCCGACCACGCAGTTCCTTGGCGATCGCACAGCCGAGGGGATGCTGTTTTTCCCGCATTTGGGGTGTGGCTTCCCGCTTGAGTACTTCTAAGCTGCGGTCATATTGCCCTAGTCCAAACAGGGCTTCAGCGCGATCGCACCAGAGATAGGCGCGCCGCAGATCATCGACTTCTGGGCGCAACAGCTCCTCGGCGACTTCTATTAGTTCTAGGGCTGTGTCGTAGCGCTGCTGATAGATCCAAAATTCTGCTAGGACAATTTGGGCTTTAAGGTGCAGCAGGCGATCGGGCTCCTCCTTACCAATAACTAGGGCCATATCAATAAAATCGGCAGCCATATCCGGCTCATCCATGAGCATGTAGAGCCGACCCAAATAGTAGTAGCTCATGCCCTTAGCAACGGCATCATCAACCTCAAGATGGTAAGCAAGGGATTGCTCAAAGTTAGATTGGGCATCGGCAAAGTTTCCCATCCCCATTTCATAGATGCCGGCTGCCTCGTCACACAGAGCGATTCCTGAAGGTGCACCATCAAACTGCTGCCGAGCATAGTTAAGCGCCACTAGACCTTCGGCCCAGTTCCCTTCCTGGAACTTGACCATACTGTGGCAGTAGCAAAGCTGCCCCCGAAGGATTTTGTCGGTAGCTGCAATGAGGACTTCGGCTTCCTTGAGAACAATATTGGCAGTCTGAATGGCCTTGAACGTACCAACATCAATCAGGTCAACTACCAGTTCAATCCGAGGCTCGGCGGCGTGGGAATCGGCATCTACCCACTTTTGCCAATAGTCTAGGGAGGCTCGGCGATCGCGACGGCGCAGTTCCCGACCATGGGACAGACAATAGGAAGTCATAGGAGTGCCGTAGTAATCGAGCATTTTTTTCACTTTAGCGCAAGACGCTTACCGCCTCAACCGCCAGAAGATGGCAAGCATTCCAGCAAATAACTAATTTGATAAATGTTGAGAATAAATATTAAGATATGTTTTGATTCTTGCCCCAGCCCCCATGATTCTCCTATCTCAAACCTACAGCCTGGGTCTCGTCGGACTTTCCCTGATTATTTCGGTCTTGGCCTCCTATGTGGCGCTGGATATTTCCCTACGCACGATTCGCCATACGGGGCGCTGGCAGTTGATCTGGCTGGGATGCGGGGCGATCGTCATGGGACTGGGCATCTGGGCCATGCATTTTATTGCCATGCTGGCCTTGGATCTGGTGGTGCCAGTGACCTATGCATGGCAGGGAACCCTACTATCATTGCTCTTGGCGGTAGTTGGATCCTTAGTTGCTTTACCCCTGTTGCTGCGCCCTAGTTTTGCTTTGGGGGCATGGCTGGGCAGCGGCGTACTCATGGGCGGGGCGATCGCCGGGATGCACTACACCGGGATGGCTGCGATGGAGTTCCCGGGGGCTATTTCCTATGACTGGGCTGGGGTGTTACTGTCCGTAGGCATTGCGATCGCCGTTGCTTGGCAGCGCTGTGGATTGCCTGGCACCTGCGCCAAATTACGGGGCCAAAGTATCGATGGCTAAAGCTGCTGAGTGCAGTAATTATGGGGTTGGCGATCGCCGGAATGCACTACTCAGGTATGGCCGCCACCCACTTTCGGGCTATGGCGGAGCATTCGGCCTATCCTGGTGGCAGTGATCACTTACTGCTGGCGGTTGTTGTCGGCTTCATCACTTTTACTTGCCTGCTGATTGGTTTGATTGCCGCCCTGCTAGATCGGTACATCTATGAGCTTGAAGCCGCTAAAGTAGCCGCCGTGGCGGCCAGTCGCGCCAAAAGCGAGTTCCTGGCCACGATGAGCCACGAGATTCGCACCCCCATGAACGCCATCATCGGATTGACTAGTTTGCTATTGCAAATGGAGCTTGCCCCCCAGCAGCGGGATTTCATCACTACGATCCGCACCAGTGGGGACGCCCTACTGACGATTGTCAATGACATTCTCGACTTCTCTAAAATTGAATCAGGAAAGCTGGATCTGGAATCGTCAGCCTTTAACCTTCGCACCTGCATTGAGGAGTGCCTCGATCTATTGGCAGCTCGAGCAGCCGAGAAGGGCTTAGAACTGGCGTATTTTATCGATGAAAGCGTGCAACCACATCTCATCGGCGACGTGACCCGGCTGCGGCAAATTTTGCTCAACCTGCTTAGCAATGGCGTGAAATTTACTGAGCTTGGGGAAGTGATCCTGCGGGTGGAATCTACCTCTGCCCCAATTCAAGATTCGGGATCAGCGTGCTGTCTGGAATTTAGTGTGCGGGATACCGGTGTGGGCATTCCCCGCGATCGCATGGATCGTCTATTTCAGTCCTTCTCCCAAGTAGATGCCTCCACTACCCGCAAATATGGCGGTACGGGGCTAGGTTTAGCCATCAGCAAACGCCTTAGCGAACTCATGGGTGGTCGCATGTGGGTGGTTAGTTCCGAAGACGGGCACACCGCCAATCTGGGGGGCACCCCCCCCGAATCCTTTGCCGCTGCCCCCTGCACGGGCAATGGTTCAATTTTTTACTTTCAAATTGTCATCAGCCTAGATCCAAACCCCGAGACTTCAGAACAGCAAGACAGACCCTATGTGCTGTATGGTAAATCCGTTTTGGTTGTCGATGACAATGCCACCAATCGCCAGATCCTTTGTCATCAGTTGCGCTCCTGGAATATGGTGCCCCAGGAGGCGGATTCCGCCAAGGCGGCCCTCAAAATTCTGCGATCGCCCCGCCTATTCCACCTTGCCATTCTGGACATGCAAATGCCGGAAGTGGACGGGTTACAGCTAGCTCAAGAAATCCACACCAACTTTGGCCCCATTCCCCTAATCATGCTGACATCCATGGGAGGAGTGAACGACCTCAGCCCCGCGGAGTCCCAGCTTTTTGCGGCCTACCTGACTAAACCCGTCAAGCAGGTGCAGTTATACCATCTGCTGATTCGTCTGTGGCATCACGCCCACCCCGCCCTTGGTTCATTTGCACCCAGCGCCATGCTAGCTCCGGCATCTCCCCAGATGCGCATCCTAGTCGCCGAAGACAACCGCGTGAATCAAATGGTGGCCCAGCGTCTTCTGGAGCGTATTGGCTGCCAAGCGGATGTGGTGGCCAATGGCGAAGAGGCTGTGATCGCCTGCGAACAGTTGCCCTACGACCTCGTGTTGATGGATGTGCAAATGCCGGTCATGGATGGCTATGAGGCCACGCGACAGCTCCGTTCACGGTTAGCATCCCAAGCGCCAATTATTGTGGCGATGACAGCCAATGCCATGCAGGGCGATCGTCAGCAGTGTCTTGATGCGGGGATGGACGATTACATCAGCAAGCCCGTCCGCCTTGAGGATCTCAGTCAACTGATCCAGAAGTGGCAGGGGTTTATTCAGGTGCACAAATATAGCTTTTCCGCCTCCGGTGAGGCGCTCCCAGTTCCCCAGTCCGCCCCTTAATCGAACCCTGGGTTGAAAACATGAAGAAAATCTTCGGATCAGTTGCATTCTCGAGACGGGTGGGTTATTTTTTGGATGTGTTTCGTATTCTGTGATATGCATCAATTGCAGGGGCAAAGGCAATTTTTGCAGATCTGATTGGCGACGTAGCTTAGTTGAGACAGAGCTAGGCGGTGATGGAAAAGGTAGTCCATACGCGTCAATGAAAACTGTCACCGTTTGAATGATTTAGTTCGTACCTAAACAAGGCTGAGGCAGGTCTTCAAGGTTCTTGAACTGATTTTTCTCTTTAGACTTACTACTACCTTCCTGGAGTTTTTGATCATGAAAATGCATTTTTTGGCGCTGCCTTGGCAGTTGCCGCTACCGCTGCGGTCGCTTCTCCCGTTCAGGCTGCTTCCCTAATTGGCACTGGCATTAGCAGCAACGGCGGCTGGGCCTTTGAGTTGAAGCCTCCTACCCGCGGACAGTTCAAATCTACCTTGTTTATCGCTGAAGCTAGCGACAAGAACACCTCGCTCAAGGACTTATTCGTGGAAAATGCTTTCGGCGAGCCCTTGGGATTGCCCAGCATCACCCCTTCTACCGGCAAAAACTCCTTCACCTTCGCTGATGGCTTTGATCCTTCTAAGACCTACATCTTGGGTCTTTTTACCGAGAAGAATAGTCCTGCTGGCGTTACTTTTACTCTTTTCTCTGATGAGTCCACGGGTGGCAGTTTTGTTAACCTTGGTTTTGTTGCTGGCAAAGGCACCCTCTTTGGTTGGGATGACACTGGTGCCAACAATGACGGAGATCTTAACGATATTCAGTTCTATGTTCGTGCCGTGCCCGTGCCTGGCTTGATTCCTGGTGTGGCTTTGGCTGGGGCCTTCATCGTTGCCCGCAGCCGCAAGCGTAAGGAAGCGACCAAGGCTTAGTTTTAAGTTGCTCCGGTTTTGTGATTTAGCTTAATGAGCTATCAAACAATTTATTAATGGGGGTGGGCTTTGCCCGCCCTTTTTTTGCTGGTCAGTGGGTTTGATATAATCCTGCGAGATTTGGATGGGTGGTATGGCATCATTTTTGCTGGAAGTGGGAACCGAGGAATTGCCAGCGGGCTTTGTAGTTGATGCGATCGCCCAATGGCAGGAACGCATTCCCAGCAGCTTAGGGGAAGCAGACCTATCCTATGGAGCAATTCGGGTGATGGGAACGCCCCGCCGTTTAGCGGTTCTGATTGAGGATTTGCCGACGGAGCAGGTAGACCGGGTGGTGGCAGTGAAGGGCCCAGCGGTAACGGCGGCCTTTGCCAACGGTGACCCCCAGGGGCAACCGACCAAGGCGGCGGAGGGGTTTGCCCGATCGCGTGGGGTAGCGGTGAGCGATCTTTATCTTCAGCAAACGGAGAAGGGAGCCTTTGTGTTTGCCCAACAGTTTATCCCCGGGCGCAAAACGGCAGATTTACTCACGGAACTGGCTCCTCAATGGATCTTGAGCTTAGAGGGCAAACGACTGATGCGCTGGGGCGATGGAGAAATGCGGTTTTCCCGTCCGATTCGCTGGCTGGTGGCGCTGTGGGATAGTGCGGTTTTACCCATTGAAATCGAAGGGTTGCGGGGCGATCGCCAGACTTGGGGGCATCGGGTGCTGCACCCTAGGCCAGTAACCCTCACCGCTGCCAGTACCTATGTCACCCAATTGCGGGATGCCAAGGTCATTGTTGACGGCGAAGAGCGGCGAAGGCTAATCGTCACCCAGATGGCGGGCTTGGCGGAGTTGATGGAGTCCCAGCCTGAGGTTCCCGAAAGCTTGCTGGAGGAGGTGACCTACCTGGTGGAATATCCCACGGCTGTGGTTGGGGAGTTTGAGCGGGAGTTTTTGCGTTTGCCAACCGCAGTGATTAAAACCGAAATGGTCTCCCACCAACGCTATTTTCCCCTCTATGCCCGGGGACAGCGCGATCGCCTAGTGCCCTACTTCATTACCATTTCCAACGGCAATCCGGAAAAATCCAAGTTGATCGCGGCGGGCAATGGGCGGGTGATTCGGGCCCGCCTGGCCGATGGGCAGTTTTTTTACGAAGCGGATCGGCAACGGCCCCTAGCCGATTTTTTACCCGTGCTGGCTAAGGTGACCTTTCAAGAGCAATTGGGATCGTTGGCCGAGCGGGTGCAACGGTTACGGGCGATCGCCCCCAAAATTGTCGAAGCCATTCCCAATTTACGTTTAAGTACGGCGGACTTGGGGGATCTCGATCGGGCTGCGGAGCTGTGTAAGGCCGATCTGGTGAGTCAAATGGTCAAGGAGTTTCCCGAGCTCCAGGGGATCATGGGGGAAGACTATGCCCGCAACAGTGGCGAGGCGGACGCTGTGGCGGTGGCAATTCGGGAGCATTATCAGCCGCGTTCTGCCAGCGATTCCCTACCCAGCACTCCCCTAGGACGAATCTTGGCGATCGCCGAGCGGCTGGATAGTTTGGTTGGCA
Organism: Oscillatoriales cyanobacterium SM2_2_1; assembly: GCA_012031145.1. Classification (GTDB taxonomy): domain Bacteria; phylum Cyanobacteriota; class Cyanobacteriia; order Pseudanabaenales; family Pseudanabaenaceae; genus UBA999. Next base: position 34,405 of record JAAUUH010000010.1, read on the forward strand.
TTCTCGGGCTTGGGATTCAGCCCACGGGTTCTTCCGATCCCTTTGCTCTCCGGCGGGCCGCAACCGGTGTGCTCCAGATCGCCTGGGACAGCACCTACGACTTGAACCTCACCCAGCTTTTGCCCCAAGTTGCCGACTGCTTTGGCGACATGCTGACGGAATCCCGTCCGACCCTGCTGTCCAATTTACAGCGGTGGTTTCGCCAGCGCTGCGAGACGCTGCTGCTGGATCGGGCCGTTGACTACGATCTCGTCGATGCGGTGCTCGGGGTTGACGACCCGGATTATTTGGCATCGGGGTTGGCGACTGTCTGCCAACTGCGAGATCGCGCCCTGTTCCTCCAGCACTGCCGTCAAAATGGCACCCTCGGCAGTATCTACGAAGTGATCAACCGGGCCTCCCGGCTGGCGATTCAAGGTGAGGAGGTGCCCACCCTGGATGTCCGGGCCCTGTTGCCGCGCGATCGCCTCCAAGACCCCGCTGAGCAAGGACTCTATGATGCCCTAGCCCAAATGCCCCCCCAGCCGACCCATGGGCAGCTATTTACTGCAATCCAACAACTGACTCCCCTGCTAAACACGTTTTTTGAGTCGGTGCTGGTGATGGCAGAAGATCCCCAAGTGCGGCGCGATCGCCTCGTGCTTCTGGGCATTATTCGTCGCTATAGTCGATTACTGGCAGACTTCGGCTGCATTCGAGGGCAATGAACTATTTGGAATTTCACCTAGATGCCGCTACTCCGGCCCTGCTTTTGGGTACGGATGTCGCTGAGGTATTCACCCTGCGGCGCAACCTCATCAATGGCGTGCCCCAAATGCCCCCTTGCTTCTTGGGGGTTCTGGGGCGTCGTCATCACGTTTACTGGGTCGTAGACTTGCCCCAACTCCTGGGCTATCCCCCGGCCGAGGAATCTCCCCAGTGCCACCTAATCCTGCTGGCGGGCGATCGCCCCTTTGTGCTGACCGTCCCCCAGATTCAGGGGATGATTAGCCTGGAGTATGAAGATCTAGATCCAGCATCGGCCCAAATTCCCTGCGCCATAGGCACAATTCGCCATCAACGGCACACCTATCTCCTACTCGCTGGCAGTGAGATTAGGAACAAAGTCACGGAGACGGGTACAATGGAGCAAACTTTTTAACTTTTCTTAGTATTTATACTTATGACCCCCACCATTGCCACCGATCAGATTGACCGCATCGTCACCAACCAACATCAAGATCCCTTTGCGGTGCTGGGACATCATTTGATCGAACGCAACGGTGCGACTGTCTGGGTTATCCGTGCCTATCAGCCGGACGCCGAAACTGTGACGGTTATTGATGCCGACAACCACCGCGAATATCCGATGACGGCGGTGCACCATCCCCATTTTTTTGAATGTCTCATCGAAGACGCCCCCCACCTGTTCAGCTATAAGCTAAAAATTCGGGATCAAAATGGCGATCGCCTAATTTGCGATCCCTACTTTTTCAAGTCTCCGCGCCTCACCGATTTTGACTGTCACCTGTTTGGTGAAGGCACCCATTACCAAATCTACGAAAAACTGGGTGCCCACTCCACTACCCTTGAGGGTGTGATGGGGGTCTATTTTGCCATTTGGGCCCCCAACGCCCGCAATGTCTCAGTTCTGGGCGACTTCAATGATTGGGATGGACGCAAGCACCAAATGCGCCGCGGCCCGTCGGGAATCTGGGAACTGTTTATTCCCGATGTGGGTATTGGTGCGGCCTACAAATATGAAGTTAAGAGCCCCCAAGGGCACATCTACGAAAAATCCGATCCCTATGGCTTTCAGCAGGAAATTCGCCCCAAAACCGCCTCGATCGTCACCGACCTCACGACCTACACCTGGCATGATCACGATTGGCTAGAGCGGCGATCGCACACCGATCCCCTCACCCAGCCGATTTCCGTCTACGAAGCCCACCTAGGATCTTGGATGCACGGCTCCATGGATGCGCCACCCGCCGATGGCTACCCTGCCGTGGCGGCTGCTGAACTCAAGCCTGGTGCTCGGTTCCTAACCTATCGGGAACTGGCGGACAAACTGGTGCCCTATGTTCGCGATCTAGGCTTTACCCACATCGAACTGATGCCAATTGCGGAGCATCCCTTCGATGGCTCCTGGGGCTATCAGGTCACGGGATACTACGCCGCCACCTCCCGCTATGGCACCCCCCAGGACTTCATGTATTTTGTCGATCTCTGCCATCAAAATGGCATTGGCGTGATTGTGGACTGGGTGCCCGCCCACTTCCCCAAGGATGGCCATGGACTGTCTTTCTTTGACGGCACCTTCCTGTACGAACACGCCGATCCCCGCATTGGCGAGCATAAGGAATGGGGCACCAAAGTCTTTAACTATTGCCGTAATGAAGTCAGAAATTTCCTGATTGCCAATGTCCTGTTTTGGTTTGATAAGTACCACATTGACGGCATTCGCGTGGATGCCGTGGCCTCAATGATTTACCGGGACTACACCCGCAAACCCGGCGAGTGGCTGCCGAATCAATATGGTGGGCGGGAAAACCTCGAGGCAATTGAGCTCTTCCGTCACCTGCACAGTATTTTGTTTACCTACTATCCCGGCGCGCTGTCCATTGCCGAAGAATCCACCGCCTGGCCCATGGTTACCTGGCCCACCTATTCCGGCGGCTTGGGCTTTAACTTGAAGTGGAACATGGGCTGGATGCACGACATGCTCGATTATTTCAGCATGGATCCCTGGTTTCGGCAGTTTCACCACAACAACGTCACCTTTAGCATCTGGTATGCCTTCAGCGAAAACTTTATGCTCGCCCTATCCCACGATGAGGTGGTGCACGGCAAATCTCCCATGCCCGGCAAAATGCCCGGAGATACCTGGCAGAAATTTGCCAATCAGCGCTGCCTCTACGGCTATATGTTTGCCCATCCCGGCAAAAAAACCCTATTTATGGGTATGGAATTTGGGCAATGGCGGGAATGGAATGTCTGGGGCGATCTCGAATGGCACCTGTTCCAGCATGACATTCACCGGGGGCTGCATACCTTTATCAGGGATATTAACCGCCTGCTGCGCCAGGAGCCGGCCCTCTATGAAATGGACTTTTCCCAGGATGGCTTCCAATGGATTGAGTGCAACGACAATCGCAACTCGGTGATTTCCTTTCTCCGTTACGGCAAAGACCGGTCATCAATGGTGGTGACAATCTGCAACTTCACGCCAGTGCCCCACAGTTCCTATTCCATTGGTGTGCCAGCGGCCGGTTTTTACCGCGAAGTGCTCAATAGTGATGCCACCTGCTACGGCGGCAGCGGGCTGGGCAACCTTGGCGGCAAATATGCCCACAATTGGGGCATGCATGGGTTCCCCTACTCCCTAGAGGTCACGGTACCACCGTTGGCCGTTGTCGTTTTCCGACATGAGCCACCGGAAGTGCACTCCACCGAAAACGGGGATGTGTAGGTCTCAGCACGTCGTCCAAAAAGTTGATAACGGCGATCGCGGATGAATTCATAGGTGCGATCGCCCAACCACCCTAAGCCAGACCACTGTTGGTAAAACCACACCAACCGGGCAGCTAGGGGCAGCCGTGATCCAATCTCGGCGATCGCCGCTGTGCCTTGCCAACGCTGTTGGGTTTCCAGATCCAGCAATATCAACCCCAATTCACAGTCCGCTGCCGTTATTTGATAGGTGGAACTTAGATCCCCATTCTGCATCGGCACAAAGACAAACCGCTGTCCCCGATCGCCCCGTTCCAAAAACTGCACCCATCCAGTGCACAAATTGCAATCGCCGTCATAAATTACCAATAGCATCTTTATTCCTAGCTTCACTGCTACGCCTATCCTAGCCCAGCCGCAGGTTCCATTAGCACCCCCACGACCATGGGCATCGAATCCCGGTTTTAGGAACAGCTTATGCTACCGAAAAGCCCTTGATTTTAGAGCCGTTACTAAGACTCGGTATAACCAAAAACATCGAAGTTAGTTACTGGTTATATAACTTCTGGCTAACTAGATCTATGACCATTCACTAACTCTGCCCCATTGTGAAATTTTGTGGAAAGTGGGTGAATACAGTCACTAAGTCTCACCGGAGCAATCCTAGAGATAAGCATAGAGAAATTCTTTTGTTCCCCTTTCTATGCCCCTAGAAAGTTGGGTTCTGCCTCAAAGAATCAATCTCTGTAGCAGGGCACGATGGTCAGACTCCGAGTCAACCATCGCCCTGCCCCTTTCCTCAAACATTATTATCTCTTTGCATCTGTGCAGGAGTTTTGACTATGGTTAGTGTCACTTTCCCCGATGGTTCTTTATTTTCGGTTCGCGAGTCCCTACGAACTCGCTTTTCCCTCAGCAAGCGGTTTCGGCAATTGCGGATTGATTTGCCCTCCGGCGATCGCGCTGAGCACAACATTTATTCCTTCGATGGCAGCGCCAATTGGTTATCTGATTACTTAGAGGGTCGCAGTGTCGATCAAGTTTTAGTATCACCGGAAGTTGGTGAGGAGCATCTGAAGCGTTTTGCCGACATTTGTCAGCGGGCGGGCGTCGAACTGCGCTTGCAGTTACCCATTGCCCGTGAATTCCCCCAACAAAGATTACCAATACAATGGCTTGGGAAGCGAGTGTTCGATTGGTGCGCTGCTCTGGTTATTTTGTTGGTTCTTAGCCCTGTCCTAATCACAACGGCTGCCCTGATTATGACAACCATGCCCGGCTCGATATTTTTCTACCAGTGGCGAGTGGGCGTTAATGGCAAGTTATTCCGCATCATTAAGTTTCGCTCCATGATTGAGGGAGCCGAAAAGTTGCACCACCGGGTCATGACTGGCAAGAATGGTTTGCATAAATGTGCCGATGATCCGCGGATTACGCCCTTGGGTAAGTTTCTGCGTAAGTACAGCATTGATGAATTGCCCCAACTGTTTAACGTCCTGCGCGGTGAGATGAGTTTGGTTGGGCCCCGTCCATGGGCAATTTATGATGCTCTGCGGATTCCGCCCCATGGTATGAAGCGACTTAATGCTTTACCTGGCATCACGGGAGCCTGGCAGGTCAAAGCCCGCTCTAAGCTCCTAGATTTGGATGCGGTAACTGAGTTTGATCTGTCCTATTTGCGCCAGTGGTCGATTTGGGAGGATTTCAAGATTTTGTTGATGACTGTGCCCAAGGTGCTTTCCGGTTTTGGCGCTTGCTAGGAAGCCTAGGGAACTTTTAAGGATCTGCAACTGGTTTGTGTAAAAAGAACTGATTTGGGAAAGTGAATTGCGAGGAGAGCGAATTGCTCTCCTTTTTTATTTGTACCAGTTTTCTATGGCATGGGCGGACGACGCTTGACGGCGGGAACCCGCACCTAGAATGATCCGAACCTTGGGTGCTGATCTTGTAATAACCCTAAAGGTTTAGGGTCTGGGTGCGGATGCTTTTATGATCCTAGACAAGAAGCCCAACTTACTAACGGAGGGATAGGCCCATGACAGTCAATCATTTACTGGAATTACAAGAGCACGGTCAGAGTGTGTGGATGGATAACCTCAGCCGTGACATCATTCAATCGGGCGCTCTGGCAGAAATGGTTTCCACCCAGGGTATACGCGGTATCACTTCCAATCCTGCCATCTTTGAAAAGGCGATCGCCGGTAACGCCATTTACGATGAAGCGATTTTGGCGGGAGTTAAAGCCGGAAAGTCGGTTAACGAAATTTATGAATTCCTGGTATTTGAGGACATTCAACGGGCAGCGGATGTTTTGCTGCCGGTGTTCAATTCCTCCGACGGGCTGGACGGCTATGTGTCCATTGAGGTCTCGCCCAACCTTTCCCAGGATACGGAGGGCACGGTGTCTGAAGCCCTGCGGTTCTGGGCGGCAATCGATCGCCCCAATGTCATGATCAAAATTCCGGGGACAACGGCGGGCTTTGCGGCGGTAGAGCGGGTAATCGCGGCCGGAATTCCCGTCAATGTCACACTGTTATTTTCGGTGTCAGACTACGAGCAGACGGCGCTGGCTTACATTCGTGGATTGGAGGCGCTGGCGGAGCGGGGGGAATCGGTCAAAATTGCGTCGGTGGCCAGTTTCTTTCTCAGCCGCATTGATACAAAGATTGATGATCGTTTGGAAGCCCTCATCAAGGGGACAACGGATGAGGTACGCCAAGAAAAGTTGGCCGAACTCAAGGGCAAGGCGGCGATCGCCAACGCTAAGCTGGCCTATCAGAAATATAAGGAACTCTACGCCGACGCCCGCTGGCAAGCCCTAGTGGCAGCAGGCGCACGGGAGCAACGCCTCCTATGGGCGAGTACCAGCACGAAAAACCCTGCCTACAGCGATGTGATGTATGTGGATAACTTGGTCGGCCCCAACACCGTCAACACCATGCCACCGGAAACCATCGCCGCCTGTATCGATCACTGCGATATCCAAGACCGCATTGAGATGGATCTTCCTGAAGCCCAAGCGGTTGTGGCGGCGCTCCAAGGGGTGGGTATCGATCTTGATCAAGTCATGATCGAGCTGCAGCAGGAAGGCATCGACAAATTTGTCAAGCCCTTTGGATCCTTGATGAAGTCCTTGGAAACCAAAATGGCTCAATTGATGCCGGCTTAATATTTCTTTGCATTTCGGCGTGACGATTTCGAGGGCCATGGGGTAAAGTATCGGGCAGTTAGCAATAGGGAACGCTTGTGCGTCAGATTAACTTTGCCGCTATTTTTGCCATCATCTTGGCCCTAGTTCTATTTGCCCTCGAAAATACGGAGTTTGCCACCATTAAAATTGTGCCGACCGTGTCGGTGGAGGCGCCACTGTCGGTAGAGCTGATCGTGGCCATGGGCATAGGGGCAACGTTAGCTTGGTTTTTTAGTGTTTGGTCGGGGATTCAAGGGGCGATCGAGAGTGGTACCAAAAACCGCCAGATCCGTAACCTGGAGGAAAAGGTCAGCACCCTGACCGTAGAAGTTGAGGAACGGAAACGCTTGCTCTCGGCTTCGGCCATTGATGTGGATGTGGAAGAGCGCAGCAAGTAGGGCGAGTTCCCGTGGGAGGCTGTATGGCGATTCCAGCAATGGAGTCCGTAACCAAAGAGGCGATCGCCCTATTAATTGATTTGGCTGAGCGGGGAGAGTTAGATCCCTGGGATGTGCAGGTCATTGATGTGGTGGATCGCTTTCTATCGCGATTGATCCCCGACGACCGGCGTGATCTCCATGAATCGGGACAGGCCTTTGTCTATGCGGCCATGCTGGTATTGCTTAAGGCAAACTCGCTGTCGGCGACTCCGGTAGTGGAAGTAGAGGCAGTATGGGATGACCTGCTAGAGGAAGCATCGACGCCATCCCTGCCGTTACGCCTAGAGTCTCAGTTGCGCCGTCGCCCTGTCGCCCCACCACCCACGGCACGGCGAATTACCCTAGCAGAGCTGATCACCCAGATCGAAGCGATCGCCGAGTTGGTTGACCGCAAAACCCCCAAGAATCGCCCGCGCCCGAAGCAAACTCCAACTTCCCGCAAACAGGCCATGCAGGCGATCGCCCAGTTGGCCCACAAGGAAAACCTCACCGAAGTAGCCCTGGCCCTAGAAACCTATCTGGGGCAGATCAAAACGCCGAGTATTCAGCTCAGGGAACTGGCAGCGGCCTTTGAGGATCCGGTGGGGGTGTTTTGGGCCCTGCTGTTGCTATCGGCCCAGTCGAAGGTGGAATTAGTGCAAACCAGTTTTTATGGGCAGATCGTGGTAGTTCCTCTAATTAAGACGGCTGCCGAGGTTTCGTAGCGGGGTTGGGGTAAACGATAGGGCCCGATCGAGCATGGAGCGGGCAACCTCGGCCTGGGGCAGAACCTCTTGGAGCCGGTGGTGTAATTGGGCGTAGGTTTTTAGGGTTTTGAAGCCATCCTTTAAGGCGTTGATCTGGGCTTCAGTCACCGGGTCGGGGCCAAAAAGAATATCAATTTGCGATCGCACCTGGGTAGCGTCGGCCTGAAGCTCCTGGATTTTCAGCTTGAGTCCGGCAAAGGTGCTGAGGGTTTGTACTGCATGGGCGATCGGGTCATCGGCTTCGATAGGGGGCGCGAGGGGTTCCTTGCCCACTTCCACCAACTGCTGGGGGTCTAACCCGTCGACGGTTTCGGCGTCCAGTTTACCCGCATCCATCAGGTCGATCAATTGGGCCATGGCCTTTTCTCGAGCCTTGGCGGAGTCTTTTCCAGCGACCGTCAGAATAATTTCAGGGTTTTGGGGGAAGGAATACTGCACCATTACAAACCACCAATAATGGCAATCAAGCCCTTATGTGTTGCCAGTTCCAGGATCAGGAGGCTGACAAATCCGATCATAGCCAGACGACCATTGGCCAACTCGGCATATTCTGTCCAACCAAAGCGGCGATCCTCATCTTCAACATACATCTTCGGCTCGATCGCCCAGTTGTTGAGAATCCCGCGCTCATCCTTAGTGAAGGCGGTTTTAGCTTTTGACGTTTGGGGTTGGGGTTCAGTCATGGCAGTCGGTCGTAAAGGGTTCAATCATTCTATCGGACTTTTTTACATAACTTAATGGCATTCCCCTACAGTCCATTGCCGATCAGAATGAAGGGGGCCCAGTAGTAGGGGTGGCTGAGGAGGAGTTCACCGGATTTTGGCTGCTGAATTAGGGCGCGCTGGGCGAGGGCCAGGGACTGTTCTTGGCTGCGGGTGCGATCGCGCAGTTGGTCATAGAGCGCATCCATAAAAATTTGGGTGCCGCCGTCGGAGACCTGCCACAGGGAGGCGATCGCCGCCCGAGCACCGGCGGTTTCCATCTGATAGCCGAAGCCCAATACCTCGGTGCCGTTACCCAAGCGCCCCCCCAGTCCGGTTTCGCAGGCACTGAGGACGATCAGTTCCACACCCCGCAAGGACCAAGTGGCAATATCCCGCAGGTTGGCGCGGCTGCCATCGCCAAATACCACAAAGGAATTCTCAGGGTTCCCCGCCACAAAAGCGGCGTGGGTTGCCAGGTGAATGATATTAACCCGGGGAAATTGGGCGGTGGTGTTTTTGAGGGTAAACTCCCGATCCAGCAAGGTGAAGGATTGGGGAATCCGGGACACCAAACTTTGCACTTCCTTAGCGGCAAAGGGTAGACCAGAAAACCGAAACTGCTCCCGATCCACGGTGAAGTCAAAGGTGCCCGTGGTGAAGGCGGCAGCCAAAATTCGGGGGGCGGGGCGGGCGGTGGGGCGGAAGGTGGTCAGGCTAGAGGCTGTAATGTTATTGACGCGATATTGCTGCACCAGCCACTGCTGGCCGTCGTGGAGCGCCGCTAGGGGAAGATAGCGCAGTTGGCCATCGGGGGCGTAGAGAATGGTGTCAATCCGCCGCGCCGCCAGATCCTTGGCGATGGGTTGAACCAACCAGCCATAGAGTTGTTGCGCTGGTTGAAGCACATCGAGGGAACTGGGATCGCGCACATCCTCTCGAAATTGGGCGATCGCCCGGTTGAGTTGCACCCGCGACACTGGGAGTCGCCGATGGAGGGGGGCACCGTCGGCAAACAGCACGACTAAATCCAAGTGATCCTCGGAAATTAAGGGATAGAGCATAGCCGTGCGCTGGGGAAAGGCACGAAGACTGCGTTGCAGGGGCGTGGCCTCGGTGGGTAGCCCTCCACCTGTGCGGGTCGTCACCCCCAACTGCCGGACGATCGCCCGCACCGCCGGACTCTCAATTAGGCTGCCCAGTTGCTCCCAAGCCTGGGATCGTAGGGTCAGGAGGTCATTAATCCGCCGTCGTTGCTCCGGAGTGCGACGCTCTTCAGGGATGCGTTGCAGGGGGATCAGTTCTTCACCAGCCCGAACCGCCCGGTTTTGAATACCGAGAAATTCTTGAAAAAAGCGATCCTCCGGCGGCAGTAGGGCCACACCTTGGCGGCTGGTCTCAGTGGCTCGCACCTGCTGAAAATAATTCTGTAACTCCTCCACCTTAAGGAGATCCAATACCTGTTGGGCTTCCAACAGCCGATCCTGGGCAATCAGCAAGTCGGCGAGGGTGCGGTAGGTCGATTCCACGGTGCCCACAAACTTTTGCTGCTCTGCCACTGGCAAAGCGCGCAGGTCTGCCCGTATGGCTTCCCGCAGATTCACCGACTGCTTGTAAAACAAAATTGCCAGTTCCGTTTGCTTTTGATCTGCCAGCAGATCGGCAATGTTGGCCAGTTGCAGTCCCTCACTAGGACGCTCCCCCAGTTGGCGGTGGATAGACAGGGCCCGTTGATAGAGCACCAGAGCTTCGGGAAATTGTCGGCGGTCTTGCAACAGCCGGGCCAAATTGCCAGCAATGGCGGCTTCACTGCTGCGGTTGCCCACCTCAGCGACGATCGCCAAGGCTTGACGGTAGGCGGGTTCGGCGTCAGCAGGGCGGCGCAAATTGCGATAGACCGCCGCAATGTTATTGAGGGTGTTGGCTTCGGACACCCGATCGCCCAGTTCCCGATGGATGGGTAGGGCCTGGTTATAAAACTTGAGGGCTTCGTCATAGCGGCGCAAATTGTCGTTACTGAGACCGACATTGCTGAGCACAATACTGAGATAACGGCGATCGCCCAGCTCCCGGAGAATCCTAGCCGCCTCCAGGTGGAAGGATAGGGCCCGGTCGGATTGCCCAATCACGTCGTAGACCGCACCGATGTTACTGCGGGTAACGGCTTCGCGATCGCGCGATTGGATCTGTTGCAGCAGCGTTAGGGACTGCTGGTAAAAGTCTAGGGCTTGGGAGTATTTCCCTTGGGAGCGGTAGATAGCGGCGATGTTATTGAGAATGCTAGCCGTAGTGCTGAGGTCATTGGCGCGACGGCTGAGGGCCCGGGCCCGTTCGTAGATTTTGAGGGCCGCCTCGTTTTGTCCCTGCCGCCGCAAACTAGTACCGAGGTTCAACAAGACGGCGCTATTGTCTGGCGCTAGGGCCAGGGCTTGCTGAAATGCATCACTAGCCTGGGGCAGTTGCTCTGCTGTCAGATACAGGCGTCCCAAACTATTGAGGACAGCAACAACCTCATTGACGTTATTCTGGTTGCGGTAAATGCCTAGGGCTTGCTGAAACTGGGCGATCGCCTCTGAAATTCGGCCCAATTGCGTCAAAGCCCGGGCTAAATTGTCATGCACCACCGCCCGATCCCGGGAGGCATCGATCCCTGCATTCATCAGCACCTCTAGGGATTGGGCATAGGACTGGGCTGCTTCAGGTAATTGCTCGAGGGCCTGCAACACCGTCCCCAGGAGATTGTGGGCCACCGCCAGGGAACGGCGATCGCCCGTCATCCGCAGTTCCGCAATCGCCCGCTCTAGGGAGGTGCGCGCCGCCGCCAGTTGCCGATCCGCAATTTGTTGGCGGGCTTGCTCTAACCATTGCCGCTGACTGGGTTGAGAGGCGGGCGGTAGGTTTTGGGCCAGAGTTGGTAGGGTTACCCCACTCCATAACCCGCCCCCTAGTCCAAGGACTAGGAAGAAAGCACCTGTTTTGCTTGTTGCCATAGGGACTCCAGTTCTGCGGTCGTACATTCCGTAATCGGCTTTGCACTTAATTGTTCCATCACCCGAAAGCGGCTGGCAAACTTATGGTTGGTCTGTTGCAGGGCGATCGCCGGATCAATGCCATGCCAGCGGGCCACCTGCACGACACTAAACAGCAGATCCCCCAGTTCTTCGGTGCGGTGTTCGGGAGTGGCGGCCGTTCGGAACTCCTGCACTTCCTCGGCTAGCTTTTGCCAGATTTGCTCCGGATTATCCCAGTCAAAGCCGTGTTGGGCCACCTTTTGGGAAATCTTTAGCGCCGCCGTCAGTGGGGGTAACGTGCGGGCATAGCGTTGGAGTTTGGCGCTGAGCTGACCCGCTTCCTCCGCAACTTCACCCTTCTCCTGGGCCTTAATCCGGTGCCAATTTCGGTTCACCTCCGCCGCATCCTGCACCGTGACGGTGCCGAACACGTGGGGATGACGACGGATCAGCTTTTCCGTTAGCCCCTCAATGACCGTCTGCAAGGAAAACTGCCCCTGCTCTCCGCCAATCTGGGCATGGAGCACCACCTGCAGCAAGACATCCCCCAACTCCTCTGCAATATCTTCCGGCACATTGCGGTTGAGGGCATCGACAAGCTCATAGGCTTCCTCGATCGCGAAGGGAATTAACGTTTGGGGCGTCTGGGCTAAATCCCAGGGACAGCCTCCCTCGGGCGATCGCAACTGGGACACCACTGCAATTAGGCGCTCAAATGCCGCAAGAGTTGGATTCATGATCGACACCCCCTAATATTCATAGGGATTTTTCGGCGTTGGCACCGGCGTTAGGTTGCTGGCTTGAACCACCAACTGCCGTCGCCCCGTGAGTTCCCGGGTCATCATTCGCCCCTCCACCTCCAGCCACTGATCCCCCTGGAACCTCTTGGCATCACCTTCCACCTGCACCGGCAAACTCACCGGATAGGCATCCGCCGCACAGCAGGTCAGCACAAACCGCACCAGCAAAAAAATATCCTCCGGCATGGCCGGCGGGTGCACCACAAAACCCGTCACCTTGGCCTTTTGCCCTGTGTAGGCATCGGGCTCTGGGTAGGCATTGAGCGTTCGACTCCACTCCACCAATGTCCGCTCTTCCGGGCGATTGGTAGCCCGAAAGGACTGGGGTACTGCCCGCGTTGCCGCCAAGTTATCCGTTACCCCTCGGTGCAGGGCCTTGTCACTAACAAACGCCCGTGGCTCCACCACAAAACCAACGATCGCCACCACAATCAGGATGCTATTACTCACTCGGGGCTGCAACAGCGCCACATGGTCACCGCGCTGCATGGGCTTAAACACCACCGCCCCCGCTGCCAAGCCCAGCAGCACCACCCCCGCCATCACCGTCATCGGCATGTAGTTGGGATGCACCAATAGGTAAAGTTGCTCCATGAGCCACAGTTTCAGAATCAACGCACCCCATAAAAAGAGTGCCAGAGCATCCATCCAAACAAGTGCCATGAACTTAGTTTTCACCCAACTTGGTCGTTGCAGCCCAGCATAACCCGTTCCTGCCTTGATCGCCTAGGACAGAGAACGCAACTGTGCTTTGCTGCTGTTCCCCGCCGGAAGGGGGCGGGGGTCAAGGGTCACCGATCTGCCCCAAAAACTTACCTCGGCTCGCTTTGACCTGACCTCAGTAGGTTTTTTACTTAATTCAGTTCGCTTGAGACCGAGATAGGTAAATGCATATTGCCCTCATCTCCCAACCCCTTCTCCCAGAGCAGGAGAAGGGGAGTAAAGCCCATTTTCAGTTCCCCTCGCCCTTAATGGGAGAGGGGCTAGGGGTGAGGGTTCCAGAAAATCATGCGTAAGTCCTACGAGATCTCCAGATCATTTGACAGTCCTGAGTTAAAAGGGGCAAGGCATCCCCATCGCCCAAAGTCACTGCCCTAATCCTTGGCTGTGATAGGGTTCCACCACAAGCGATGCGTATTCATCCCTAGGCGGACAGTCCCTATCTGGCCTAGGAATTTCTTCTGCTGCGGCAAACCACTGTTCCCACCTTACGCCCCAGTCAACTTCGGTGTTGTGCTGCGCCACCTTTTGCTCTTGAGTCTGCTGGTGCAAAAAGGCGATGAAGTCCAGCACTTGGCGCTGTGCCTTCGGGGGCAGGGCGGCGAAGGCTGCTAGTAGTTGCTCCTGTGTTGTGAGAGTTGTCATTTAACCTCCCAGTTCTTTGATTCGATTTTGGGCGTCTTCATAATCCGAGGTTTTGCCCTGCTGTTGGTTGAGCCGTGCCGCTTCTCGCAAATCAGAAATCGCCCCCTCTTTGTCCCCCAACTCATACTTGGCAACCCCGCGATTGTTGTAGGCATAGGCATGGTCGGGATTCAGACGGATGGCTTCGCTGTAGTCGGCGATCGCCCCCTCTTTGTCCCCAAGGTCAGACTTGGCTAGCGCGCGATTGTAGTAAGCCCTGGCATAGTCGGGATTCAGGCGGATGGCTTCGCTGCGGCAGTCGATGGCACCACGATAGTTTGCCCCTGCATGGAGCAAGCGCCCCTGTTCTTGGCAAAGTTCGGCTTTTCGTTCAGAATTTAAGCAATCTTCTCCCAGTTGCGCTTCAATTTCCCAGATGCGGTGTTTGATCTCCTGGGGGCTGAGCCGCTTGTACGATTCAAAGTCCGTATCCCTCAGCAGTTCGCCTAGGTGACGCTCCAAAGCTTCCCTTTCCGCAGGGTATTTGGTCACGCTCGATCGCCAATCAAAAAAGTCTGGGGCGCGGCGAATAAAGTATTTGATGCCATAGATCGGCAGCAAAAAACAAAGATGCAGGTGGGGGAAGTACTCCCGGAAATTATCCCGTTGCCAGTTAAGGTCTTCCAACAGC
>JAAUUH010000011.1 GCA_012031145.1 Oscillatoriales cyanobacterium SM2_2_1
GATCTCTTTAATTCCCTTTCGGGGCGATCGCGCTGACCGTCCTGCTCCCCCCTACCCGCTCCATTGAAGCTGCTCGGCGGCGGCTCGATACCCTGCCCTGCCGGTGGCGGTTCCCCCCTAGCCCATGGGCTGATGCAGGCGATGCGGGTTGGACTCAATGCCGTGGAGGGTGGTGATGTGGGTCAGTCGATGATTGTGGCCATCACCGACGGGCGGGGCAACATTCCCCTAGCCAAATCCTTGGGCGAACCCCTCGACCCTGCCAATAAGCCCGATCTGAAACAAGAACTGCTGGATCTGGCCCGAAAACTGCGCGCCCTTAACCTATCCCTACTGGTAATTGACACCGAGAACAAGTTTGTGGGCACGGGCTTTGGCAAGGAACTCGCCCAAGCCGCTGGCGGCACCTACTACCGACTGCCCAAGGCCACCGACGCTGCGATCGCCACTGTTACCCGCAGTGCGATCGCCGATCTGCGGGGAACATAATTCGATATGATCGGTGCACCACAAACTTTTATGTATAAATTCCTATGGCTAAGCGAACTTTAGCAAACCTGACGCCCGCCGAAGTACAGGGCAAAAAAGTATTAGTGCGCGTAGACTTTAACGTTCCCCAAGATGACAACGGTGACATCACCGATGACACCCGCATCCGCGCCGCTTTGCCTACCATTGAGCACTTAACCAACCATGGGGCCAAAGTGATTTTGGCTAGCCATCTGGGGCGTCCTAAGGGCGTGACCGATAAGTTCCGCCTCACTCCCGTGGCCCATCGCCTAGCCGACCTTTTGGGCAAACCGGTTACCAAATGTGATGACTGCATCGGTGAAGCCGTACAGAGTGCGGCTGCTAACCTCCAAGATGGGGATGTGATGCTTTTGGAAAACGTGCGGTTTTATCCCGAAGAAGAGTTGAACGATCCCGAGTTTGCCAAAAAACTGGCCTCCGTCGCCGAACTCTACGTCAATGACGCCTTTGGCACTGCCCACCGTGCCCATGCTTCCACAGAGGGCGTAGCCCAGTTCCTCTGCCCCGCAGTGGCGGGATTTCTCCTAGACCGGGAACTGCAATACCTCAGCGGGGCAATTAATGCGCCGCAGCGTCCCCTAGCAGCCATCATTGGCGGCTCAAAAGTGACCAGCAAAATTGGTGTGATTGAAACCCTGCTGGAAAAGGTCGACAAGCTCTTCCTGGGCGGTGGCATGATTTTTACCTTCTTTAAGGCCCGGGGGTTGAGTGTTGGTAAGTCCCTTGTTGAAGAAGATAAGCTCGACCTGGCTCGCGAACTGGAGTCCAAGGCCAAGGAGCGGGGTGTAGCGCTATACCTGCCTGCCGATGTGGTGGTTGCCGATGCCTTTAGCGCCACCGCCAATGCCCAAACCGTCGCTGCCGATGCCATTCCCGATGGCTGGATGGGGTTAGACATTGGCCCCGCCGCCGTCGCCGCCTACCAAGAAGCCCTCAAGGAATGCAAAACCGTGATCTGGAACGGGCCTATGGGCGTGTTTGAATTCGATCAGTTTGCCGTTGGTACTGAGGCGATCGCCCGTACCCTAGCCGACCTCACCGCAACAGGAACCATCACGATCATTGGTGGTGGTGACTCGGTAGCCGCCGTTGAGAAGGTTGGAGTCGCCGATCGTATGAGCCACATTTCCACCGGAGGCGGTGCCAGCTTGGAACTGCTAGAAGGTAAAGAACTTCCCGGCATCGCTGCTCTGAATAACCTCTAATTTTTGACTTTAATCTCTTTAATCTTTCGAGCTATACCTTCTCCCCAGCCGGAGGAGGTTTTTTATGTTCCGCCAATGGAGCACTGGCAAGTTCTGAGGTTGGCAGGCCCGCTCCGCACCATAACCTGGAGCCTGCGGGCATTAAAAATCACTAAAAAACACTAAAAATTATGGCGTAGTGTTTGAAAGCCTCGCTTTCCCTAGCCATCGGTGCCCTTGCCTTTACGGTCAGCACCCCCATCATGGCGCTGAGTTTTGATTGGGCGTTCACAACCGATGCGTCTTCCCCTGGGCTGCCTGCGGGGGCGGGGCAGGGTTGTTGCTGGCAGAGGAGGGGGGCATTAATCCTCTGGGGTATGTCCTGTGTTTTCTTGACCTGAACCAGTTAGGTTTTAGCCTGAACCAGTTTTGTCATCAGCAGCGCCACTGGGGCATGGGCTAGGACATCCCGCAGCCACAGAACGCCCTCGGCGGCGATCGCATGGCCGGCAATCCCATCCCGAAAGACTAGGGGGTCTTGGGTTGGAAGGCTAATGCGTGTTTCGTGCCAAGTACGGTCACCGAGGGGCAGTTCGCCGTCTTTGATCAGCGCCGTGAGCCAGCGGGGAGCAACGGCAATCACCATCGTGTCGTCATAGATGCGAGCAAAGGCAATGACGTGCTGTTGCAGGCTGCCAATCACTTGGAGCGGGAGATATTCCCCCTTTTGGAACACCTCAGTCAATTCCTGACGCACTTGGAGGGCGCGATAGGTGACAAAGAGCTTAATTTTGCCATCGCTGGGCTGGGCCAGATAGCGGGCAAGGGCTCCGAGGTGGTCTTGGGCAAGGTCGGCTTTGAGTTCTTGGAGCAGAGTTTGGCGGTGTTCGTAGTCAACGGGGCGGCGGTTATCTGGATCTACAAGGGACAGATCCCAGAGCTCACTGCCCTGATAAAAATCGGGGACACCAACAGCGGCAACCTTGAGCACAACCTGGGCTAGGGAATTAAACACGCCGTAATGGGCGATCTGGCGTTGGAAGGGTAAAAAATCTGCCCAGAAGGCACTGTCTTCACCCTCAGCAAAGAGGGCGGTCACAAAGTTGAGGCAGGCCTGCTCATATTCTGAATCGGGATGCAGCCAACCGGTATGCACCTTCGACTCGCGAATGGCCTTGACTAGGTAGTCCTTGAGGCGATCGCCAAATGAGGGGAGGGCGGTTGGATCAAAACAGAAGGCCCCCACAAGGGTTTGGTAGAGCAAGTATTCATCATTGGTGTCCGGGGCCGGTTGCCTGCCAATGGCTGATTTGTGCCGCTGGTTCCAAGCTTGCCATTGTTCCACGTGCTGTCGCCAAACATCGGGAAGCTCGGACAGAACATTAAGCCGGGCCCGCAGATCTTCGCCGCGCTTGGTATCGTGGGTGGCCGTGGTCACCAGCCCGTGGGGAAGGTGGGAATTTTGTCGCTGATTGAACTGGTGGAACTCTTCTAGGGAACTACCCCAGGCTCCCGGATCGCTGCCGACTTCGTTGAGGGAAACCATGCGGTTGTAGACATACATGGCTGTGTCTTCGACGCCCTTGGCCGTTAGGGGGCCGGTAAACTGTTGCAACCGTCGGGTAAAGTGCAACCACTGATCTTTTTCTCCATCGGATAGGTCGCGGTCAAAGTCGAGGAACAGAAACCTGCTAATAAAGTCCAGTTCGTTGGCAAATACGGGCATCTTTTGGAGTGCTTGCTGGATAGCTTGCTCGCTGTAGTGGCGATCGCGGGCAGAGAGTCCTTCGTCGTTGATGTAGGTGCGATAGACCGGAAACGCGGCCATGATTTCAATCAGGCTACCCTTGAGCCCATAGATCGTAAAGTCGCTGGCGTAGCGATACCGGGTAGAAATTTCTTTGAGAACATTCCCCAAATTGTCGATGTCGCCGGCCAGATGCTTGGCAATGATCAGGCGCTTTTTTTCATCGACGATGTCGGTAAACGGAACCCGAACACCGGTTAGGTCGCCATAGAGTTCGGTAAACTGAGGCTCATGGTGCTGATGAATAAAAATGCCATTGAGCCGGGCTAAGAAATCGTAGCCCGTGGTGCCCTGACAGGGCCAAGTGCTTGGAAGCTCTTCGTGCCCTTCTAGGATTTTTTCGATCACCATATAGGTGTCTCCAAGGTGCGATCGCAACCGTTCTAGGTACTGTTTAGGATCATAAAGTCCGTCAATGTGATCGATGCGCAGACCCGTGATATCTCCCGCTGCAACTAACCGGAAAATTAACTCATGGGTGCGTTTAAATACCTCATCATCTTCGACGCGCACGGAGATTAAATCATTGACCGTAAAGAACCGGCGATAGTTTAGTTCCTCATTACCCACTTTCCAGTAGGAGAGGCGAAAAAACTGCTCGGATAAAAGGCGATCTAACAGTTCAAAGCTTTCAGAGTGACTGGGTTCACCATTGAAAATATGCAGATTTTCGGTGATGTACTGTTGGATGCAGGCATTACTCTGCCACAGTTCCCAGAGCATGCTTTTAATGAAGGTGATCTGGTCATAACGTTCGCTACCCTCTTCGCCCGCGGGCAGATACTTAATTGAGTACAGGACTCCGAGGAACTTGACGAAATCCGGCTCGGCCCGTCCCATCTGCTGGCGTAAGCGGTTGAAATCATAGGTGAGGATCCGGCTGTAGGACTCAATTTTGAGGGGCAACCGCAGGTGGTAATAGTTAATGCTAAATCCATAGCTGTCGTAGTCTAGATGCAGTTCGCCCTTTTCGAGACAGTCGCCATAAAAATCTCCTAAAAATGGGGCTAAAACCCGCCCTCCCATGGCGTGGTAGGGATGGTTCCAGTCGATATCAAAGTAGCTGATGTATTGGGAGTCGGGGCCATTTTCCAGAAGGTCGACTAAGATCTGGTTTTGGCTATCAAAGGCCATGTGATTGGGGACGATGTCTTGAAGCCATCCCATATCATGGTGGGCGATCGCCTCGATTAGTTCCCTAAACCCGGCTTCACCGCCTAATTCGGGATTGATCTGATTGGGATCAACAATGTCGTAGCCGTGGACGCTGCCGGCCCTGGCCTTAAAAATTGGCGACCCATAGACATCGGTAATCCCCAGTTCCTGGAGGTAGGGGATGATTTTTTGGGCGGCGGCAAAGGGGAACCCATTATTCAACTGTAGACGATAGGTCGCGGTGGGGATGCGCATGGGTTTGGGGGGACTGGGGTGTAAATAGGAGGACGCCCCAAGGGCTGACTACGTGGGGATTGGCCATGGGGCGATCGCCGCCAAATTCGGTGGTAGCCGAATCGAGCAGGCACGTATAGGTTGGGTTCGCAAAGGAGACAGCCTGGGGGCGATCGCTAAAGTTCAGCAGCACCGCAACTTCGCCCCAGTGCTCGATGGAGCAGGGTATGGGCTTTGACTTGACTTCTTGGGATGGGATGACGATGGTGAGCAAATCGTTGGTGGTATAGACCATCGGTCTGCCGTGGTGATGCCGCAGGACGTTGACGGTTTTGCGAAGCTGGAGGAGCCGCTGGTAAAACCGCCAGAGGTTCCGGTGGGGGGGGACGATCCTGAAGCTCCCAGTTCAGTTTAGAACGCTGATAGGTGTCGGGGTCTTGGGGGTCGGGTGGTTCGCCTTCCCAGTGGAAGTCGGCAAATTCCCGCTGCCGGCCGGCGCGGACATTGGCAATGAGCTGGGGGTCACTGTGGCTGGTGAAGTAAAGGAAGGGGGCGGTCTCCCCATATTCTTCCCCCATAAACAGCAGGGGCGTTCCCGGTGATAGGAGCAGGGTGGCGGCGGCCAATTTGGACTTCTCGAAGGAGACAAGATGGCACAGCCGCTCCCCAAGCATGCGGTTGCCGACTTGGTCGTGGTTTTGGGTGGCAATCACAAATTTAAAGGCGGGTATATCCTCGGCGGGAATGCCATGTCGCCGTCGGCGGTAGCTAGAGTATTGCCCGGTAAACCAAAACCCCCGGGCGATTGCGCCGATTAGGGGTTCCAGGGACAGCTTGTGCCGGTCGACAAAATCTGGAGCGGCAAAATCGCTGTAGTAGCCATGGGTTTCCCCCGTCAGGGCCACATGGAGGGCATGGTGAAAGTCATCACTCCACTGGGCCCATAGCCCATAGCCGCCCTGGGATAGGGGAAGAACATAGCGGCGGTCGTTGCGATCGCTTTCGGCAATCAAGTAGATCGGTCGATTGGCGTAAGTCTGGCCCAGGGCCGTGATCGCCCCCCTGAGTGCTTGGAGGATGTGGCAGGGGCTGGCGTCGTAGATGGCGTGGACTGCGTCGAGCCGTAGTCCATCGGCGTGCAGTTCCGCCAGCCAAAACCAAGCATTGGCCAGCACATAGTCGCGCACCCCGTCGCTGAAGGGGCCGTCGTAGTTTAGGGCATCGCCCCAGGGGGTTTGGTAGCGATCAGTAAAATAGTTGCCCAGACCCCAGAGGTAGTTGCCTTCGGGGCCAAGGTGGTTATAAACAACATCGATCACCACCGCCATGCCCTGCTGATGACAGGCATCGATCAGCTCCATCAGCCCTCGAATTCCGCCATAGGCTGGGTGCACGGCGAAGGGAAACACCCCGTCATAGCCCCAGTTGCGATCGCCAGGAAAGTGGGCAAGGGGCATCAGCTCTAGGGCTGTGACCCCCAGTTCCCTGAGGCGGGGTAGGCGCGGCAGGATGGCGGCAAAGGTTCCCTCGGGCGTAAAGGTGCCCACGTGCAGTTCATAGAGAACCAACGGGTCGTTTATTCCCTGCCAGTCCTGGCATTGCCAGTCATAGGACTCAAGATCATCAACCACGGCGGAGGGGCCATGAACACCGTCGGGCTGCCAGAGGGAGGCGGGGTCAGGAACGTCCTCTGGGCCGTTGCCACGATCCAGGACATAGGTATACCGGGTGCCCGGGGGCGCATCTGGGATCGTGACCATCCAGCGATCGCCGGCAGAGCGGGTCATAGGGACGCAGCGCCCATCGGCCCGATGGAGGCGAATCGATACGGAGTTGCTTTGGGGATGCCAAAACGTAAAGTTGGTATGTCCATCGCGGTGATGGCGAGCTCCCAGGAGTTCGGGGATCTTTTTGATCTCGTCATGGAAATAGGGCGGGTACATTCTTAGCTCCTCTGGGAAAGAACACGAATGCGATCAAGGGCGGCACCCAGTTTGGCCGGTACTTCTGCCCTAGGTTGACGCCAGGCCGCGTTGAAGGCCAGAACGGCCCGCTCGATGCTAAAAGCGGTGAGCAAAATTCGGGTTTCCTCGGTCGTAGGCGGCAGGAGCGATGGCTGGGCACGGGCGCGGTAGGCGTGCCAAAAGGCCACACTGCTCCAGTGGCTAAAGTAGCTGGCATAGTGACTGAGTCCTCCCAGTTCCGGCTGGTAGATAGCTCCGCAGGTGCGTTCCTGATTCACGGCCGCCCGGGTAACAGCGTCAAAGGAGTGCACCATACCGGCTACATCCCGCAGGGGCGATCGCTTCAGGCGGCGTTCACTGGGCGGGCGGGACGGATCTCCTTCAAAGTCCACAAAAATAAAATCTTTGCCGGTGTATAGCACCCGCTCAAGACCTAGGTCGCCATGGCAACGAATCCGCATGGACTCAATCTTGGTTTGCAAGATGGTGCCCAGCATGGCCAGGATAGAGTCTTGGCTGTGGATAACCTGATGGGCTAGGGGCTGAAGATCGGTGGGCAGATGTTTGTGGGCCGCCTGGAGGCGGAGCAGCGACTGTCCGACGAGGTTGCGCAGATACTGGTAAAGTGATCGCTGATAGAGACTGGTAAAGGGCTCAGGGGCAAAGGCGGGATCGTCTTGATTGGCGGCAAGGGTTTCATGCATCGCCGCTGCCTGTTTGCCCAGTTGTTCGGCAGCATTCAAAAAAGTGCCTAGCATGTCGGCGGCATGGTGCGGAATAACTGTCTCCCCTAGGGCGATCGCCCCCAAAAGTTGCGCGGCTCGTCGGGCAATTCCGGCTGTTGTGCCATAACCCGTTCGAAATATTGGCGCAGGTAGTCTAGGGCAAAGTGCCAGGCCCCCTGAACGTCAGGAATATGCTCAGTCAGCAGACCCAGCACGATGGGAGCAGCCCCCTTAGATTGGTACTGCCAGTACCCGAGTACTTTAAGAAAGCGCCAACCCTGGATGAGTCCCCGGGCCGCTCGCTCGGTGAGGTACTGACCCAATTCCAGATCGGGATGGATGCCTTCACTGACGCAGGGGTACCACTTGAACTGATAGCGATCGCCACCAATAATCCGGCAATGGGGATAGTCGCAGCGAAACCCGTGGGGGCGCTCGGTTAGGCTAACGTCCCCATCGAGGGGTGGGCCGTAATCTCGCCCCCCTGTCCCCCATGGCGGGCTCGGGACGCAATGCCCTCAAAGGGGATGGACCAAAACCGTTCTTCTGCCAAAGCCTCGCAGAGCAAGACGGGCTCTCCGTGATCTGGATCGATCTGGGCGATCGCGGCTTCGCTGTTCCCCTCCCCTACGGACGTACAGGTGAGCATTAGAGCCACCGTTGCCGGTTCGCCCTCCCGGTATTCCACCTGAACCAAGAGCACCACCACGGGCTGCCCCGCCGCCGGGATCACAATGGTTTCCCGGATTTCCAAGTGCTGGATCCGCTGCTCGGCCAGGCTGTTCCAGGGCTGCGATCGCCAATATTCGGGCAAGATCTGCTCCAGTTCCTGGCGACGGGCGGCTTGGTTGAGTTCGGTCGCCAGGGGGGTTGGCCAGCGCAATCGCGGGAGATTCCGAGGAGAGCCGGTTTCTCCGTAGGTGCGGGCCGGCTCAAGGGTAAACCAGTAAAAGTTATGGGCACCCAAACTGAGGAAATACTGCTCCTCCTTAATCTCCGGAAAGGGTGATCGACCAAACATTTCCACGGGCGTCATGTGCTGGAAGCCACTCAGATCAACCTGCACCGACTGGGTAAAGCGGGACAAATTAACCACGATCAGCAGGTGATTGCCTTGGTACGAGCGCACGAAGGCCAGTACCTTACGGTTATCCGTATGCAGAAACATGATTGTGCCCCGGCTGAAGGCGCGGTGGCGCTGCCGCACTGCCAGAATTCGCTTAGTCCACCACCACAGAGAGCTAGGATTTTGGCGTTGGGATTCGGCATTGACCGACTCATAGTGGTACTCCGGATCCACGATCACTGGGGCATAGAGCTTTTGGGGGTTGGCCTTAGAAAAACCAGCGTTGCGATCGCCACTCCACTGCATCGGCGTTCGCACCCCATTGCGGTCACCGAGGTAAATATTATCCCCCATGCCGATTTCGTCACCGTAGTAGAGCACGGGTGTCCCCGGCAGCGACAGCAATAGGCTGGTGAGCAATTCCACCTTGCGGCGGCTATTGCCCAGCAGGGGAGTCAAACGTCGCCGAATCCCCAAATTCAGCCGTGCTTGGGGATCCCGGGCATAGACCCGGTACATATAATCGCGATCCTCATCGCTAACCATCTCTAGGGTCAACTCGTCGTGATTGCGCAGGAAAATTGCCCACTGGCAGGAGTCTGGAATGCTTGGGGTCTGCTGCAAAATATCCACGATCGGAAAGTTATCTTCCATATGCAACGCCATGAACAGACGCGGCATTAGCGGGAAGTGGAAGTTCATGTGGCATTCATTTCCGGTGCCAAAGTATTGCACCGCATCCTCGGGCCACTGATTGGCCTCGGCCAGTAACATTCGATGGGGAAATTGAGTATCAGTATGCCGACGCAGGGCTTGTAAAAAAGCATGGGTCTCCGGCAGATTTTCGCAGTTGGTACAGTCGCGCTCGTACAGGTAGGGCACCGCATCCAACCGCAGCCCATCTACTCCCATGCCGAGCCAAAAGTCTAAAACGTCCAGCACCGCCTGCTGTACCGCTGGGCTATCAAAATTCAAATCCGGCTGGTGGGCATAGAATCTGTGCCAATAATAGGCTCCCGCCACGGCATCCCAAGTCCAATTCGAAGCTTCAAAATCCTGAAAAATAATGCGCGTTTCCCGGTAGCGATCGGGCGTTTCGCTCCACACATAAAAGTCCCGCTCCACACTTCCTTGGGGTGCGCGGCGGGCTCGCTGAAACCAGGGGTGGCGATCGCTTGTGTGATTGATCACCAGTTCAATGATGACGTAAATTTCTCGGCGGTGGGCTTCGGCAACAAACTCTTGAAAGTCTTCTAGGGAGCCATAGATAGGATTGACGCAGTAGTAATCTGCTACGTCATAGCCATCATCCCGCAGAGGGGAAGGAAAAAAGGGCAGCACCCAGATGGCGGTAATACCCAGGTCTTGAAGGTAATCGAGCCGGTCGGTCAAGCCACGAAAGTCGCCAATTCCGTCGCCATTACTGTCAACGTAGGCACGAATCGGAACCTCATAGATGACAGCATCCTTATACCAAAGCGGATCTTTGCCAAAAGCCATATCACCATGCATCCCATAGACTAAGGGGAGGGAACGCGCGCCCCACTTGCGAACTGGTTCAACTTAGCATACTTAGACTTCCTGCAAGTTGCAAAGCCAGAGCAAAACCGTGGGAACATTCTTCTTTAGACCGCCCAAGACCCCCAATCTGTCCCATGTCATTTGGGATGCCACCCCTGGCATAGGTGGGGGGGAGCATCTCGAAGCACAGGCAAAAGAGTGGACCAAGACTGCCAGTTTTCCACGGAATTACCCCGCAATCGTTAAAACTCTATGAATGGCGATTTACTCCGAAACCATGCGATCGCCCATGGCATCCCCCGTCTGGGGTAAATCCCTGGGGAGTAGGCAGTTTAATGTAATGGGACGGAACGGGCTCCACTGCTGCTATGAAACGGAAAACTGCTTTTTTAATCTCCATCCTCTTGGCCCTCGTCGTGGTTGCCAGTATTTGGTACGGTCGCCACCATGGGCTCCTTCCTGCCGCCGCAGGCAAAGAAGCGGTGCTCTATGACAGGCTCTTTGGCACCTTGATCGGCATTGCCTTTGGATTGTTTTTGATTGTCCAAGGTGTTTTGATCTATTCCCTGATTAAATTTCGCCGCAAGCCTGGCGATACTGCCGATGCTGCCCCAATGCACGAAAATCTTAGCTTGGAGCTGGTTTGGACTGCCGTTCCTACCGTACTGGTGATGTGGGTTGCTATCTACAGCTTTGATGTTTACACCGAGATGCGCGGCACCGGGGCCCTGATGATGGCCCATCAACATCACCATGCCCCGGTGATGGTAGCCGATGCCAGTGGGACTTCGCCGCTCTTTAGCCCTGACGCAACCACGGAAGTAGCGGAACCCCTTGCCTTAGAAGTTCAAGCCATGCAGTTTGCGTGGATTTTTAATTACCCCGGTGACGTCGCTAGTGCTGAACTCCATGTGCCCACGGGGCGGCGGATCCGGCTTAACTTTGCGGCCATGGACGTGCTCCACGCTTTTTGGGTGCCCGAATTGCGCCTGAAGCAGGACACCATTCCCGGAACCCCCACCCACCTAGAGTTTACTCCCCAAAAAACTGGCGAGTACTCTGTGGTCTGCGCCGAACTCTGTGGTTCTTACCACGGTGGAATGCGGGCAACAATGGTGATTCAAACCCCGGAAGAGTATCAGGCTTGGCTCACCGAGCAGCAGGAATTGGCCCAAGCCTATGATGGTTCTATGATCGCCGGACGGCTGGAACCCAGCCTAGATGCCGGTCAGATTCGTCAGCTTCAGTCCAGGTTTATGGCCAGTGGTGGACATTTGAACCATTCCCATTCCTAGGGGCTCCACCAGCTCACAAATTTTCCACAGAATTTAGTTACTTTTTAGCCACTTAACCTGTCCTAGCTCAACGGAACGATAACTATGACCCAAGTGATTCCGCATTACCCTATGGGTGATGCCCAACCCAACCGCACCCCATGGTGGACGTACTTCACGTTTTCCACCGATCACAAGGTCATTGGCATTCAGTATTTGGTGACTACCTTCGTCTTCTATCTCATTGGTGGGGCCTTAGCTGCCATCATCCGCACCGAACTGGCCAC
Source organism: Oscillatoriales cyanobacterium SM2_2_1 (assembly GCA_012031145.1). GTDB lineage: Bacteria > Cyanobacteriota > Cyanobacteriia > Pseudanabaenales > Pseudanabaenaceae > UBA999. Next base: position 11,749 of record JAAUUH010000011.1, read on the forward strand.
CCCTGACTCTGATTTGATGCCCCCAGAATGGTACAACGGCATGTTTACCATGCATGGCACGGTGATGATCTTTCTCTGGATTGTGCCTTCAGTCACTGGTGGATTTGGCAATTATTTGGTGCCACTGATGATTGGGGCGCGGGACATGGCTTTTCCGTTCCTCAACGCCTTGGCATTTTGGATGATTGTGCCGGGGGCAACCCTGTTGATGGGAAGTTTTTTTGTCGGGCCTGCCTCAACGGGCTGGACTGCCTATCCACCCCTGAGCATCCTCACGGAGCAGCATGCAGGGCAAATCATGTGGATCTTTAGTCTTCTAATCATCGGCACATCGTCGATTTTGGCGGCGGTGAATTTTGTGGTGACCATCTGGTCGATGCGGATGCCGGGGATGGGACTCTTTGACATGCCCCTGTTCTGCTGGGCGACTCTGGCAGCGGCAATTATGGTGCTCACTTCAACCCCGGTCTTGGCGGGAGCCTTGATCTTGCTGTCCTTTGACCTGATGGGGGGAACGAATTTCTTTAACCCCACGGGGGGGGGCGATCCCGTGGTCTATCAGCATTTGTTCTGGTTCTATTCCCATCCCGCGGTCTATGTGATGATTTTGCCGGTGTTTGGGATTGTTTCGGAGGTGTTGCCGCCCCATGCTCGCAAGCCAATTTTTGGCTACAAGGCGATCGCCTATTCCAGCATGATGATCTGCGCTTTGGGGCTATTTGTGTGGGCACACCACATGTTTACTAGCGGCACCCCGGACTGGTTGCGGATATTTTTTATGGTGGCGACGCTGCTGGTGGCGGTGCCCACGGGAATTAAAGTGTTCAGTTGGATGGCAACCCTCTGGGGCGGCAAGCTGCGCCTTGAAAGCCCGCTGCTCTTTGCCGTGGGGTTCATTTCTATGTTTGTCGTAGGCGGACTCAGTGGCGTGATGCTTGGCTCAGCGCCGATTGATATCCACGTCCATGACACCTATTTCGTGGTGGGGCATTTCCACTATGTGTTGTTTGGTGGCAGTGTGTTCGGCATCTATGCGGGGCTATACCACTGGTTCCCCAAGATGACAGGACGGATGTTTAACGAATTTTGGGGTAAAGTGCATTTTGTCCTCACTTTTGTGGGTTTTAATCTGTGCTTCTTGCCGATGCACATTCTCGGGCTGATGGGGATGCCGCGGCGGGTAGCCCAGTACGATCCCCAATTCACAACCATCAACCAAATTTGTACCTTTGGAGCATTTTTGCTGGCGATTTCGACGATTCCCTTCTTGGTGAATGCGGTCTACAGCTGGCTATGGGGTGAAGCGGCTCCCAACAATCCTTGGCAAGCACTTACCCTAGAGTGGACGACAACTTCACCGCCCCATCCCCACAACTGGGAGGGAGATCCAGTGCTGGAGACAGGGCCCTATGACTACGGCAAGGATTACTCCCAGTCGTCGCTGGTCAGACATTAGAGTTTACAGGTTAAAGGAATGGCAACAGAGACTATGACAACAACAATGCACGGGGCGATCGCCCCCACGGAACCGGGGCACCATCCCGACTTGCGACTTTTTGGGTTGATAGTATTCCTGATGTCGGAGGGAATGCTGTTCGTTGGATTGTTCGCCGCCTACCTTACGTTCCGAGCCGTAGCGACGGAATGGCCACCGGAGGGGACCCCAGAGCTGGAGCTGTTGTTGCCGGGTGTCAACACTGTCATTCTGATGTCCAGTAGTTTTGTGATCCATCAGGCCGATGAGGCCATCAAGGAAAATAAACTGGCGGCGGTACGGGGGTGGTTTTTGGCCACTTTTGTGATGGGGGCAATTTTCATTGCCGGACAGGTGTACGAATATGCCCACCTGGAATTTGGCTTAACCAGCCACCTTTTTGGGAGCACTTTTTATATCCTCACGGGGTTCCATGGGCTGCATGTGCTGATTGGCTTGACCCTAATTGCGGCGGTTTTAGGGCGATCGCTTAAGCCAGGGCATTACCGGGCCGAGAGCCATTTTGGAATAGCAGCGGCTTCGATATATTGGCACTTTGTCGATATTATTTGGATTGTGTTGTTTGTGCTGTTGTACCTGCTTTAGTCAGTTTGGATATCTTGAACGGGATTACTTGGGGAAAACTACGGCAGCACTCTGGCGCAGGGCTTTTGACCCTGTTGGCGGTGCTGGCGGCCATGCACACCACTTTGGTTTGGCGTCTGAGTAACGATTGGGATGAAACGGGCATTCACGGTCTGACTTGGGCGGTAGCGTTTTTGCTGTTGTGGCGACAGCGGTATTTGCTACCCACTTGGGAGCAGGGACAGGTGAGTTTTGGTTCGTGGCTTTCGGGAATTCTGCTGCTGGCATGGACCCTGTTTAAGTGTCTGACAGCTCGCCGTTACGAGGATGTGCTGTTTATTCAGGTTCCGCTTGCAGCGATGTTGGGCGGTTTGTTGACCCAGGTGGGCTGGCGAAAGTTAGGCCCGTTTTGGTCGATTATGGCCCTGATTGCAACCTTGGGGGTGCCCATTCCCTTGGTTTCTGCTGCCATTGAACGGGTGATTCCCGTGAATTTGTTTACGGCTCAGTTTGCCAATTCGGTGCTCTATTACGGTGGGCAACGGGTAGTACAGACGGGACTATACATTGCTTCCCCGCAGGGGCAGGTCTTGGTGGGGCGGGGCTGTGCGGGGCTGCCGCCGATATTCTTGCTGTTGCGCCTGACACTGATGTATATCTTGGCTTTCCCGGTAGCACGGTGGACAGGTTGGCTGTTGGCGGGAGTGGCGATCGCCGTGGCCTTCGTGGTCAATTCGGTGCGGGTCGCAATTTTGGTGCTGGTGGTGCGGGATGATGTCGCCTTTGACTACTGGCATGATGGCGATGGCTCCCAGATTTTTTCGGCGATCGCCGTGACTCTGTTTTTTGCCTGTTGTCACTGGTTGACCCGCGAGGGTGAGGAAGAGGAAGACCTTGAATCCGATGCCGAGCTTGACGGAGAGGAAAACGCATCATGAGCATGGTGCAGCGCCTCCAGCAGGGTTCTTGGGGCTTGATGATATTTTTGGGCTTGGGCGTTTTGGGGCGATCGCTGGTTGATCCCCGCATTGGGCAGCCCGCCCCCATGGCATTTCCAGCAATAATCCCCCTCGCCGGACTTGAACTGATTTCCCAGGAGCCGCTGCAAGATCCCGAAGCGACCCGCAAAGCTACTAAAGCCCTCTACCGAGTTAGCCATCGCTACAGTTACCGCGATGATGGCCAAGGAAGACCAACGGTGATCGCGGTGCGGTATTTGTTTCGTAATGACGGCAATGTGCCCGCCCTAATTAACGACATCGCCAAACTTCCCATCTCCGAAGCTGACATCACCCAAGCAACGCAGGAAGATCCCATTTTGGGGCACTACACTTATTTCCGCCATCAAGGTCAGTCCTATCTCAGCGCCTGTGTCAACCCCCGGGGCAGAACCACCGTCACCGGTACCCAGTTTGAAGATAACCTTAGCGCCGAAGCCCTGCGCCCCAGTGTTATCGCCGCATGGTTGCTCCAAGGTAATGACCTACGCGATCGCCGCTGTCTTTGGACTGTGATTTCCCAGCCAACTGATTTAGCTCAATCTCAAAAACAACAGCAGCAGCTCTTGAAAATCTTAAGACAATGGGAGGAATGGTGGCAGCAAAACTATCCGCCGACGTAACATTTACTTAATTGTTTGCGTCTGGAACCGACCAGCCTGACCTAATGACCATGGTCGATGTAGCTTAAGTTTTTGCTTCAAAACATGTTCCAATCAGATATTTTAGATAGCGCTCCCACTAATTGAAGTTTTTGTTCTAAAGCTCTAACAAGTTCTATTTTATATGTCCCAAAGTTCCAGCAGTGCCGCCAAAAATGAGGTGATTTCCGCAAATCTCCTGCGCTTCATTGGCTATGGTTTCCTAGTCTTTGCCCTCCTCAACTTCGGCGAAGCCCTCCTACCGCCTAAATTTGCCCAAGATCCTTCCTGGGAGTTCCAAGCGGTTGCCAAAGTTGCGGGGACCAGTGCGATTCCCATTCTCGGGTTTGGGTTGGTTTTTTATGGCGAAGCCAAAATGCGATCGCCCCTAGGACGTACGTTCGTCGGGGTGCTGTCATGGCTCGCCCTAGCCACGGGCATTCTCTATGTGATTCTGATGGTGATTGGAATTTCTGCCACCTTTCGCATCAATAATGACCTGAGAACCCAAGCTGAACGGGTGCGATCGCGCCAAAGCCAAGGCGTCGAACGGGCTCGCAACGAGCTTAAGAATCGCAGCGATGCCGAGTTATTACAACTGCTCACCCAGATTAGCCAAACAGCCCCCAACCTCAAACCCGATGCCACAAACCCACGGCAGCAAATTGAACAACTGATTGAGGGGCGTGGTGCCGAAGTGGAGCGCACCATTGTCGAACAGGAAAACTCATCCTTCCGTAGTCTGCTGAAGCAATCGCTCAAGATCAACCTCGAATCCTTGATTTCTGGGATTCTCCTTATGGGTATTTGGCGCTTCACTGGCTGGGCTCGTGTTGGTGCCAAAAAGAAGAAACGTCGTTCCCAACGCCCCGCCTATCCTGGCAGCATTGTTTCCGAAGAAACGGTAATGAGCGCTATTAATGTGCCCCATATCGAAGAGCGCGATCCGGAATCTGAAGAGGATGAGTCTTAGCGGGTGCCCGTTACAATAAAGCCCACCCTCTGCCCAATGTTTGTGGCATGGTCGGCTATGCGTTCCATGTGGTGAATTGCTAGCACCATCAGCATAGCTGGCTCCACGCTGCCAACCCCAGAATTTTGCTTTGCCAGCAGAGCATACAAACGCCGATAATCCGCATCGACCACATCATCCTTTTGCTTGATTTGGAGTCCCATCTCCGCATCCAAGTTGGCTAGAGCCCCCAAACTCATTGATACAATCGCTCGGCAGCGCTCAGACATGATCTGTAACTCGCCCATGTATTGGGGCATAGGATAGGGAAAAAGTTTACGGGCAATGTCTCCAAGATCCTTGGCATAGTCGCCAATGCGTTCTAGATCCCGAATTAGTTGCATCTGGGCGCTGAGGAGCCGTAAATTCAGGGCCACAGGTGATTGCATCGCAATGAGGTTAACGCAATCCATCTCAATCTGGCGGTAAAACACATCGATTTGCTTATCCTGATGGGCGATCGCCGCTGCCGCCTCCATATCCCGTTCAAACAGGGCCACATGGGCCAACTGGCAGGAACTTTCCACGAGTGCTCCCATCCGCAGCGTATCCTGCTCAAGGCGCTGGAGCTGGCGCTCAAACTGGGTTCTGGCATGGCCCTTGTAATGAAGCATGGGAGCAATATACTTGGGGATCGGTATAGCTCATCATGGCACAGGGTTTCGCCCTATCTGTGTGATGCCAAACACTTAAGGAAAAGATCATGAAATATTTTAGTGATTTTAGATACAACTTCATTTCTTGGCTCCTTCTAAGGTCTATTCAGCGTTAAACAAGTGTTGGATGGCCAATAAGATCGAGTCCCTAAAGGCAGCAAAGGATGGGCTGATGCTCCTAGCCCAACTTGATCACCTAGCTTCCCTCGGCTGGGAAAACATTGACGAAGATGATCTTAACCATCGCCTCAAATGGCTAGGAGTCTTCTTTCGTAAAAGCACACCGGGCAAATTCATGATCCGGATGCGCCTTCCCAATGGCATCCTTACCAGTCAGCAGATGGCACTCTTCGGCAAGATCGTGCAAAATTGTGGTGCCGATGGTGTTGCTGATATCACCACCCGCCAAAATGTTCAAATGCGTGGCATTCGCCTCGAAGATATTCCAGATATTTTTGCCCAGTTTCGCGACGCTGGTCTCACTAGCCTCCAGTCTGGTATGGACAATGTGCGCAACATTACGGGTTCACCCGTAGCGGGCATCGATGCCGATGAACTTTACGATACCCGCGTCCTAGCCCAGGAGTTGCAGGACTTTTTAACCAGCCACGGCCAGGGTAATCCCCAGTTCACCAATCTACCTCGGAAGTTTAATATTGCGATCGCCGGCTGCCGCGACAACTCCACCCACGCCGAGATTAACGATATTGCCTTTATTCCTGCCTTTCAGACGGGCGAACCCTCCTCTGCCTTTGGCTTCAATGTTCTGGTCGGTGGCTTCTTCTCTGCCAAGCGGGTTGCTGCTGCCATCCCTCTCAATGCCTGGGTGCTACCGGAAGATGTTGTGGCCCTTTGTGAGGCGATTCTAATTGTCTACCGCGATCATGGGTTGCGGGACAATCGCCAAAAGTCCCGTCTAATGTGGCTGATCGATGAATGGGGCCTAGAAAAATTTCGCCAAGCTGTTGAAACCCAATGGGGTAAGCCCCTACTAACCGCTGCGCCCAAGGACGAAATCCTCTGGGAAAAACGGGATCACATTGGTGTTCATCCCCAAAAACAAGCGGGTCTTCACTACGTCGGGCTCCATATTCCTGTGGGGCGGCTGACAGCAGATGACCTCATGGCGATCGCCCAATTGGCTGACACCTACGGCACAGGAGAGCTGCGCCTGACGGTGGAGCAGAACGTGATTATCCCCCACATCCCCACCGAAAAACTGGACGTCTTCCGGCAGGAAGCCATCCTCGAAAAGTTCTCTATTGCCCCCACTCCTCTATGGCGATCGCTAGTTTCTTGCACCGGCAATCAGTTCTGCAATCTGGCGATTATTGAAACCAAAAATCGCGCCATGGAGCTTGCCCAGCGCCTAGAAGCCACCTATGACCTGCCCCGCCCCGTTCGCCTCCACTGGAGTGGTTGCCCCAATTCCTGCGGTCAGCCCCAAGTTGGAGACATCGGCTTCATCGGCTGCAAAGCCCGGAAAGGCGGGAAGGTTGTTGATGGTGTAGACATTTATATGGGCGGCACCGTTGGCAAGGATGCCCATCTGGGCAGTTGCGTCCAAGAGAAAGTCCCCTGCGAAGACCTGCCCCAAGTGGTGGGGGAACTGTTGATGAATCATTTTGGAGCGCGTTTGAAGGTCTAAACCGCTTCTATTCTGTCGTAACTTATCTGTCGTAACTTAACTGTGCTGAGGAGATTTAAAAAACTATGGATCCCATGAATCATAAAGGCAACCAAGAGCCCCATTCAAAGGTGTCGCGTCGTCATTTTCTTTGGACGGCTGGGGCGTCTACCCTAGGGGCCGTGGCCCTCAATGCCTGTGGCAGCGAGCCGCCGGCCAGCACTACGCCAACAGCGACCGAAACTCCTGCGGCTGTTGTTACCCCGGCGGTTACCCCAGGGACAACCCTCACACCCGAAGTCACCACTGCCAAGCTAGGATTTATTGCCCTGACCGATTCCTGTCCCCTAATCATCGCTAAGGTGAAGGGCTACTTCGAGAAATATGGCATGAAGGATGTGGAGGTGACCAAGCAGGCCTCCTGGGCAGTGACCCGGGACAACATCGTGCTGGGCTCTGGCGGTGGCGGCATCGATGGTGCCCATATCCTTACGCCCATGCCCTACTTGATTTCCGAGGGCATCGTCACCAACGGCAAGAAGGTACCGATGTTTATATTGGCGCGGCTGAACGTCAACGGACAGGGTATTTGCCTTTCCAAGGACTATGAAGGACAGGGCTTTACCACTGAGGCTACTGGACTAAAAGATGCGGTGGCTAAAAATAAGGCGGCGGGCAAGAGTCCCAAGGCGGCGGTGACCTTCCCCGGCGGCACCCATGACCTGTGGATGCGCTACTGGCTGTCCGCTAACGGCATTGAGCCAAACAAGGATATTGAGTTGATTGTGGTGCCCCCAGCGCAAATGATTGCTAACGTCAAAGCTGGCAACATGGATGCCTTCTGTGTCGGCGAGCCCTGGCCGCTGCAACTAGTGAATCAAAAGCTGGGTTACAATGCCCTAACCACGGGGGAATTCTGGAAAGATCATCCCGAGAAAGCCTTTGCCATGCGAGCTGACTGGGTGGATAAGCACCCCAAGGCTGCCCAAGCGATGCTGATGGCGGTTCAAGAAGCCCAGATCTGGTGCGATGACCTCGCCAACGCCCAAGAACTGTGTGAAATCCTCTCCCAGCGGGAATGGGTCAACGCGCCAGTCAAAGACATCATTGACCGTACCAAGGGTAACTATGACTTTGGCGACGGCCGCAAGCTCGAAAACAGTGACCTGCGCCAGACCTATTGGAACCGGGCTTCATCCTTTCCCTTTAAGAGTCATGACCTGTGGTTTGTAACTGAAGATATTCGCTGGGGCTATTTCCCCACTTCAACCGATGCGAAGGCTTTGGTAGAAAGGGTCAATCGTGAAGATATCTGGAAAGAAGCTGCCAAAGCTATAGGTCAAGCCGCAGCAATTCCGCCCAGTTCCTCTCGCGGTGTGGAAACCTTCTTTGATAAGGTAACTTTTGATCCAGAAAACCCTGAGGCCTATCTGAAATCATTGAAGTTGAAGTCGCTGAGGGAAGTCTAGAGATGTCTGTGAGTTCGGTTTCAAGAAAGTCAGGACTGCCTTTTGATCCGATGGGATTGATTCAAAGGAATCTGCCGCAGATAATGCCGGTTGTGATCTCCATTACTGCCTTTCTCTTGGTTTGGCAGGTGATCTGTGCGTCGCCGGTTTCTCCGATTCCGGCTCCGCTGCGGATTGTCAGTGATTCCCAGTTGCTGATTACACGACCGTTTTTCGTGAAAAGTGATGGGGTGAAAGCTGCATTTGCCCAGGCTGGGAAAAGTGAGATCTATGATCAGATGCCCAATCAGGGTCTGGGCTGGCAGGTGCTGACCAGCTTGCGGCGGGTGCTGACAGGCTATAGCTTTTCGGCAATCGCGGGAGTGGGTATTGGGTTGCTCATGGGCAGCAGCTTGGTGGTCTATCGGGGCTTGGATCCGATCATTCAGGTGATGCGCACCGTGCCGCCCCTAGCGTGGCTCCCGATCGCCCTTGCGGGGTTGAAGCAAGCCGAACCTTCGACGATTTTTCTGATTTTCATCACCGCCATCTGGCCGATTTTGATCAACACCGCGGTGGGCGTACAGCAAGTGCCCCAAGATTACCGCAATGTGGCCCGGGTGCTACGGCTCAACCGATTTGAATATTTTTGGACGATTCTGCTGCCGTCAGCAGCCCCCTATATTTTTACGGGGTTGCGGATCGCCGTGGGCTTGTCTTGGCTGGCGATTGTGGCAGCGGAGATGATTCAAGGAGGTGTGGGCATTGGCTCCTTTATTTGGGATACCTACAATAGCGCCCGGGAAACCGGTATTTCCGACATTATCGTGGCGCTGGTCTATGTGGGGATTGTGGGGCTAGTCCTCGATAAGTTGGTCTATCTCATCGGTCACTTTGCAGTGCAGTCAGATAAATAGGGGTATTGGGTATGAGCACTGCGGATCTCCAGGCAATTGAAGGGCGATCGCCCGTAATCGAACCCTTTCTGTCCCTGAAACAGGTGGGTAAAGTCTACGAAACGCCCCGTGGACCCTTCACTGTCCTAGAGGACATCAGTCTAGAGGTAGGGGAAGGGGAATTTGTTTGCATCATTGGTCACTCTGGGTGCGGCAAATCTACCCTACTCAACATGGTAGCGGGGTTCACTAAGCCCACTAGCGGTGAAATACTGCTCCAGTCAAAAAAGGTGACCCGTCCCGGGCCCGACCGGATGGTGGTGTTTCAAAATTACTCCCTCCTGCCGTGGCTCACGGCTTTGGGAAATGTGGCGCTGGCCATCAGGTCAGTCTATCCGGAACTGTCCCGCTCGGAGCGTCACAAAATTGCCATGGAGCATCTAGAGTTGGTTGGTTTAGCCGACGCGGCCCACAAGAAACCCCAACGGCTCTCCGGTGGGATGCGTCAGCGGGTATCCATCGCCCGAGCCCTGTCAATTCGCCCGCAAGTGCTGATTCTCGACGAACCCTTTGGGGCATTGGATGTCCTGACTCGGGAGGAGTTGCAAGAAGAGTTGCTGCACATCTGGCGGGAGCATCGGGTGACGGTGCTGATGATTACCCACGAAATTGATGAGGCGATTTTTTAAGCGATCGCATCGTGATGATGACCAACGGGCCGGCCGCGACCATTGGCGAAATTGTTGATGTCCCCTTTGCTCGCCCCCGCGATCGCGCCGCCATCGACGAAGATCCCCGCTATTTCGCCCTACGCAACCGAGCCCTTGATTTTCTGTACCACCGTTTTGCCCTGTCCTCCGACGCGGAGTAATACCCATGTCTTTACCGGCATTCTTAGAAATTGACCATGTGGATCGGATGTTTCCTACGCCCCAAGGAACCTATGTGGCGCTTAAGGATGTGCATCTGCGGATCGCCAAGGGAGAATTCATCTCGGTGATTGGCCACTCCGGCTGCGGCAAGTCCACCTTGCTGAATATTGTGGCGGGCTTGGATCGGGCTTCAGCGGGGGGGATCGTTCTCCAGGGGCGGGAGGTGCGAGATCCTGGCCCCGACCGGATGGTGGTGTTTCAAAACCACTCCCTCCTGCCATGGCTGACGGTGCGTCAAAACATTGCCCTTGGGGTCAATCGGGTACTGAAACACCTTTCCAAGCAGGAGCGTCGCCAAGTTGTAGCTGATCATATCGCCATGGTAGGGCTGACGGCGGCGGCGGATAAGTATCCCCGGGAAATTTCCGGTGGGATGAAACAACGGGTGGGGATCGCCCGGGCTTTGGCGATTCGCCCGGAGTTGTTGCTGCTAGATGAACCCTTTGGGGCCCTTGATGCCCTGACCCGGGGGCGGTTGCAAGAGCAATTAATGGAAATCTGCAATCGCTATGAAATTTCGGCCATGATGGTGACCCATGATGTGGATGAGGCGCTGCTGTTGGCTGATCGCGTGATCATGATGACCAATGGCCCCTCGGCACACATTGGGCAAATTTTGGCTGTGCCCCTACCCCGACCGCGATCGCGGATGGAGGTGATCCACGACCCCAACTACTATCGGCTGCGGGGGGAACTGGTGGAATTTCTCAACCACCAAAAGTTTCTGAAGAAAGAACGGGCAAAGGTGCAAAAGGCGGCGGTTATTTCCCGGGGCAGCATTGAGAAAAGCAATCTCACCTTGGGTTTTATTCCCCTTAGTGACTGTGCACCCTTAGTAGTCGCTGTGGAAAAGGGTTTTTTTGCCAAGCATGGCTTGGATGTCACCCTGACGCGGGAGCCCAGTTGGAGTGCGATCGCCGATGGAATGCGGGAAGGGCAACTGGATGCAGCCCAGATGGTGACCGGGATGCCCCTATCTCTCACCCTAGGCGCAGACAATCATCCGCCGCTGCCCATGCAGGTATCCATGACCCTCAGCCGCAACGGCAACGCCATCACCCTCTCCCGTCGTCTGTATGATCAGGGGGTGACCGATCTGAGCACTCTTCGCCTTTATCTTCAAACTTTAGATCGGAAACGACTGCCCACCATGGGTGTAGTCCATGCGGCTTCCATGCACAATTTCTTGCTGCGCCATTGGCTGTCTTCCGGTGGTATCCAGCCCGATCGCGATGTGGAACTGATGGTCATTCCCCCGCCCCAAATGCTGGCGAATCTCACCAGCGGTGGTATCCTCGGTTATTGTGTTGGTGAACCCTGGAACATGCGGGCGGTTCAAGAGCGGCTGGGTTTTGTGGTGATCGCCACTATGGATTTGTGGTCAGGACATATCGAAAAGGTTCTGGGGGTGCGACAGGAGTGGGCCGAGCAATACCCCAATACCTATCTGGCCCTAACCAAGGCACTCCTCGAAGCATGCCTCTACTGCGAAAGCTTTGAGCACCGGGATGAAATCGCCGCCACCCTGGCTGGCAGCCGCTATCTCAATGCTGATAGCCAGTTTATTCGCCCCGGCTTGGCAGGGCCCTACGACCTTGGTACCGGTAAGACCCTTTACCGCAAGGAATTTTGCCGTTTTGACCACAACACGCCCCACTACAGTGAACACCTGTGGGTGCTGGCGCAAATGGTGCGATGGCACATTGTACCCCTTCCCTCCAACTACGATGCCCTGTTGCGGCAGATGTTGTCCCTCTCGGTTTATCAGCGGGCCGTTGCTGAACTTGACCTGCCTCCCTGTAGTGATTCGATGACCCCCATCACCCTTTGGGATGGAACCACCTTTGACCCCACCCTACCCCTATCGGCTTGAGTCTCCCTATGCCCGCGACCGTTAAAACCCTCTGCCCCTACTGCGGGGTTGGCTGTGGCTTGGAACTGGTTCAGCAAAAAGTGCGGGGCGATCGCCAGCATCCCTCCAGTCAAGGCATGATCTGTGTTAAGGGCGGCACAATCATGGAATCGGTGACCCGGGATCGGCTGCTCTATCCCATGATGCGGGACTCCTTAGAGGGTGAGTTTCAGCGTGTTTCCTGGGATCAGGCCCTAGATCGGATCGTGGAACGGATTCAGGTCGTGCGATCGCACCATGGAGCAGACGGCATTTGCGTCTATGGTTCCGGGCAATTCCAAACCGAAGACTACTACGTCGCCCAGAAACTACTTAAGGGCTGCCTTGGCACCAATAACTTTGATGCCAATTCCCGTCTGTGCATGTCCTCAGCCGTGTCGGGTTACATTGCCAGCTTTGGTTCCGACGGGCCACCCTGCTGCTACGACGATCTAGAAGCCACTAACCTAGCCGTAATTGTGGGCAGCAACACCGCAGAGTGCCATCCCATTATTTTTAATCGTCTTCGCAAGCACCACAAAAGCCGCGATGATGTGCGCCTGATTGTCATCGATCCTCGCTACACCCCCACCGCCGAGGCCGCTGACCTTCACTTGGCGATCGCCCCCGGCAGTGACATAGCCCTCTTCCACGGCATTGCCCACCTGCTGCACCAATGGCAAGCCCTTGACCACGCCTTTATTGCCCAGCATACCCAGGGTTGGGCAGACCTTTTGACCATCCTTCAAGCCTATCCCCCCCCACACGTCGCCAATTTATGTCAGATCAGCACTGACGACCTCCACACCGCCGCCCGCTGGTGGCAAGAATCCGACCGCGTCCTTTCTCTCTGGTCTATGGGCATCAACCAATCGGTGCAGGGGACTGCCAAGGTTCAGAGTCTGATCAACCTCCACCTCATGACGGGGCAAATCGGTAAAGATGGGGCCGGGCCCTTTTCCCTCACCGGACAGCCCAATGCCATGGGGGGGCGTGAAGCCGGAGGATTGGCCCACCTCCTCCCCGGATACCGTCTGGTGAGTAATTCTGAGCATCGCGCCGAGGTAGAACAATTTTGGGGGCTGCCCCCCGGAGCCATCTCTTCCCAACCCGGGCACGCCATTTGGGACATGATTCGCGCCCTAGAACAGGATCAGGTCGGACTATTCTGGATAGCCGCCACCAATCCCGCCGTCAGCTTACCCGACCTAGATCGGGTTAACCGGGCTCTTCGCCGATCGCCCCTTACGGTCTATCAAGAAGCCTATCACCCCACCGAAACCACCGCCTTTGCCCATATCCTTTTGCCTGCGACCCAGTGGAGCGAAAAAACCGGCGTCATGACTAATTCCGAACGAGTTGTTACCCTCTGCCCTGCCTTTCAACCGCCCCTCGGCGAAGCCCGGGATGACTGGCAAATTTTTGCCGAAGTGGGAAAACGGCTGGGATATGCCGACTTTTTTCCGTTCCAAAACAGCAGCGATGTCTATGCCGAATTTGCCCGACTCACCCATGGTCGCCCCTGTGACCAAAGCGGTATTTCCCACCATGCCCTAACCGATCGCCCCATCCAATGGCCCTGTCCCGCTGGCACTGCACCCCGCAGCCATGGTCTCCGCCTGTACCGGGATCACCAGTTCCCTACCCCCGATCGCCGCGCCCGCTTTGGCCTCGCCCACCATCACGGACTCCATGAGCCACCCAACTCCGAATATCCCCTCATTGCCACCACCGGCCGCCTCTATGGTCACTGGCACACCATGACCCGCACTGGTCGCATTGCCAAAATCCAAAAAATGCACCCGGAGCCATTGCTGGAAATCCATCCCCGTGCCGCCGCCGCCCGCCAAATTAACGATGGCGATCGCGTCGAAATCCGTTCCCGCCGTGGCAAAATCATCCTCCCTGCCAAAGTCACTAAGGCGATCTCTCCCCAAGTTGTGTTTGTCCCTATGCACTGGGGTGCACTGTGGGCCGATAATGCCGCCGCCAACGCCCTCACCGATCCCGCCGCCTGTCCCATCTCTAAGCAACCAGAACTTAAAGCCTGTGCTGTACAGGTCACAAACATATCTTTAATTCCTGCCCGATGCAGCGGAGAAGTTGTGGCTAGTCACGCAGATAGCCAGGAATAATGCTCCGGGAAATCGATAACGCTCCCGATTGTTCCCTGAGTTCCCGCGAAACTAGATGGGCTAGGAATGCTAGTGAATGGTTGAAAATTTGATCGCACTTCAAAGTTTTGGCTTCCAATTCACCAACCTTTTGCAAGTTTTTGTAACCCTAAAGTCATCCCAGAAACTTCACCAGATCGTAGCGCCTAGTTCAACACCCAGACATGTCATACTGAGCAGAAAAAACACAAAAGAGTGGCATTTTTTGCTCTATTGACACCTCAGGAGTTATCCCCATGAGTCTATCTAGTTCTATCAACCGCTCCGTGGCAATTTTATGTTGTTGGGATCGAAACTCTGCTACAGTAGATATCGAAATTATTTGATTTGCCTAGGATTTGCCCAAAACTGCCCGTGCTGGGTTTAGATGTATTGCACCAGTTCTTCGGTGGCGAACCGCACCTTGGCTACAGTGGCGTATTTGTCTTCGGGCGATCGATAACCCGCTGGACAGACAACTACGGAAGAATAGCCCAATTCAGGTAGTCCCAGGATTTCATCATATTTCATGGGGATAAACCCTTCCATGGGGCAGGTGTCAACCTGCAATAAAGCCGCCGCTACCATAAACTGACTCAGGGCAATATACACCTGCTTGGTAGCCCAAGCATCTAGGGGTGCAGGGGGATGCTCCAGAAACCCCTTCATGACATTGTTATAACCTTGCAGCGATTCAAGGGGAACGTTTCGCACCTCCGCCATCCGGGCAACAAGACGATCCGCATCTGCCGCCGTTATGTTTTTTTTGATTGCAAAGACCACTACATGGGAAGCATCAACCACTTGGGACTGGTTCCATGAATGGGGAAGTAACTGTTGCTTTAACGCTAGGTCACGAACCACAAAAAACTTCCATGGCTGCAAGCCAAAGGAGGACGGTGCCAGAACCAAAGATTGCTCTAGTACCTGCCAGACATCATCAGGAATAACACGGCTGGCGTCAAACTTCTTAACCGCATACCGCCATTGCAGGGCTTCTAAAACCTGAGTTTGTACACTCATTTCTCTATTCCTGAAAACATTGGGAATATATTAGCGCTTCGGTTCCCGATTTCGGGCCGGAGTTTCCTCGCCACGATAGAATTTTTGCTCGAATCGTCCCAGTTGCCACCAAAGGAAAGCACTAAAGGCAGGGGCGATCGCCCCCAAAGCCCATAGCTCTAACCCTGCGCCAGCAGCTAAACTGCCAAACCCCAAACAGGCAAGCAAAACGCGCGATCGCCCAATCCACATCAACGCCCGCCGACAACTAGCACAGTGCTTAGTATGGGAATGATACCGTTCTAAAAGCTGCACACGGGATAGGGCTGGCGACAAATCGCGTCCAGCAAAGGGATGGGACTGAAATTTTTGCAGCCAACGGTGCAGTTCCAGGACAAATAAATCAGCCCGGGTTGGCAAAAAATAGGTCTGAGCCGGATGGTTTACCCCCCCGTCGTCAGCAAAATATCGCTCCTGATGGTGCAGAAAAATCTGGTCGTCTTCAAGAATGGCGTTTTGCCCCACATGTCCCCACCACCGAGGCGTCAAGCCAAAGATTAGTTTGGGCAGGGATGAATTAAACCGGAAGGGGAACCGAGCAAACAGGCGACATTGTCCCGGTCGGATCGGCGTGGCATACACCACGGTCATCGTTCGTCCAAATTGCGGCGATGTCAGATCATGCCACATCAAATTGGGCGCAATGAACATGGTATCCTGCCGCCCCAACTTACCCCGCCGGGGACCCTCTGCCCATACTCCCGAGAAGCCCTGCTTTCCCGTCGCTGCTAGCGCTAGGTTCACTGGCGCGGCATTGGCGCGATTTCCCACCGAGCGGTGATGGGTAAAGGGCAAATGACTGGAATCCAGAACATTTTCTAGCAACGTGAAAGCGTCGTAGGGCAAATCGCGAAAGGTGTCAATGCACACCCATCCATCGGGCTGCTCCGCCATGGGCGAAATTACCGGAGTAGGTGTCTTGCCTGCCCGATCGCCTGTGCCGGGGTAAACAAACAGCAAACCCTGGGCCACTGTTGCTGGATAGGAGCGCGCACAGGCCCGTGGCGAGTTGTGGGCCGTGCCCTCGGGTTCCTGTTGCGGAATAACTTGGCAATCTCCCTGTCCGGCAAAGGCCCAGCCATGGTAGGGGCATTCTAGCAATCCTTGCCCATTAATCCGTCCCTCCGAGAGTCGTGCCAGTCGATGGGGACAGCGATCGCCAAAAACCCGCCACTGGCTGGCCTGTCGATCCCACCAAATCACCAAATCCTTCTCGAGTAAAGTAAATGCTGTCGGCTTGCCTTGATCCAGATCGGCGACGAAGGCCACGGGATACCAAGCCTCTAGGGGGTCAAACCGCTCTGGATCGTCTCCACCTGCCGTCAGGAGCGGTGTCGGTGACGTTACATCACAGGGTGGATCCGATAAACTGACGGCTCGATCTGCGTCACTAGGAAATGGGGGAGTCATAACAAGGCCGGTTAAGAATGAAAATCTTAATAAACTTTAACATCTCAGTGAACGGTAACATCTTGCAGCAGTTCAATGGGAAGTCCATCGGGATCGGCAATGAAGGACACTCGATAGGTGCGATCGCCAATGATCTGCTCCCGAGGCAATAGCAAAATCCGCACTGTCCCCAAAATGCTTCCTAGTCCTTCTAGTGTTTGGCCCACATCATCCACCGCCAGCGACAAGTGGTAGTACCCCACGTATCCCTCATCTCCAAAGGGGTTGGCGGGGGGGCTGGGCGTCGGCACCTGCATTAACTCCAAACGCATCCCTAATCCCTCTAACCAGCAGCCAAGGGTGGTGCCAGCGGTGAACCGCGTCACAATCACAAAGCCCAACGCCTCGTAAAATGCCAAAGAGCGCCAAATGTCCGCGCACAAAATAGAAAAGTGATGAATTTTCAAAACTGATGGTTCCCAAAAACTTTACTTTCTCAGATTTTTTATCTAAAATTCAGCAAAATTTGATATCAACTCTAGTTCCTCAGCCAGTTGACAAAAAAGTTCCCTTAAACTAAGTGAAAAATTAGCTTAAGGGTCGCATTTCTTAACTAAATCTTAACTAAATCTTATCGTCCCGTTTAATTACTTTGTGTGAAGACTTCTATAGGTTGGAGGTGTCCAAATGCAGATTGGTAGGTTCTGTTATGCGCTCTACAGTTTTTAAATTCGCTGCTGCGGCTCTTACGGTCAGCACGGTCGCTTCATTTGCTCCCGCCCAAGCTCAACAAGCAATTTCCATTGATGGCTCTAGCACCGTATTCCCCATCCTTGAGGTCGCTGCTAGTGAGTTCCAAAAAAATAGTGGCGGTATTCGTGTCACCGTAGCCCTTTCCGGTACTGGCGGTGGCTTCCGCAAGTTCTGCAATGGTGAAACCGATATCTCCAATGCTTCCCGTCCCATTGCCGCCCGTGAAATCGAAGCATGCAATAAGAATGGCACCAGATACATCGAAATGCCCATTGCCTTCGATGGACTTGCGGTGGTAGTTAACCCCCAAAATACCTGGGCTAGGGATCTTACCTCTGCCGAACTCAAGAGAGTTTGGGAGCCCGGCTCTAAGCTCAACAACTGGAGCCAAGTGCGTCAAGGGTTCCCCAATGTGCCCCTGCGCCTCTTCGGTCCTGGTACTGCCTCTGGAACCTTTGACTATTTCACTGAGGCGATCGTTGGCAAGTCCCGCTCTAGCCGCACTGACTTCACCGCCAGCGAAGATGACAACGTGCTAGTTCAAGGCGTCAGCCGTGACCGCGGTGCCCTAGGCTTCTTCGGTAAGGCTTACTACAATGAAAACAAAACCCGCGTTCGTGCCGTGGCGATCGTTAACGAATCTGGACGTGCGGTTCTGCCTACCGATCAGACCGTTTCCGACGGCAGTTACAACCCCCTATCCCGCCCCATGTTCATCTATGTTTCTGAGAGGTCGGCCAAGCGTCCTGAAGTGCGTCGCTTTGTCACCTTCCTGATGAATAGTGCTCCTTCCCTCGTTAAGAAGGCTGACTACATTCCCTTCACCCGCTCCCAGTACTCCCAAATCCTGACCATCTTCAACCGAAACCGCGTCGGCACAGTTTTTGGTGGCAAGAATCAAGTGGGTGTTCGCATCAGTGAAATTCTCAGCCGCTCTGCTCAGTAGTTGAGTCAGTTGGGCCAAAATTTCTTGAAGAATTAGTTTGCTTATGGGCAGTTAGTGCATTTAGGGAATCACCACACTATGTGATACCCTTTGGCTACTGCCCTTTTTTGCATGATTTTTCTTTTGCAGTCATGCCCGGGTGTTAAATAGTCATTGCCAGCAATTCCTGCAGTATAAGTATGACCAACACGTCCCTCTCCCTAATTCAAATACGCAAGCTGATTCAGCGGCAAAATCTTTTTGACCAACTGGTCTTGGTGGCTCTTTTGATGGCGGCGTTTTCTTCAATTGTGGTCACGGGAGGAATTCTTTGGATTCTGATTTCCGAGTCAGTGAGCTTTTTTTCCCAAGTGCCGATAACTGATTTCCTTAATCTCAATGATCCAAAATGGACGCCACTTTTTGATGACAAAAATTTCGCTATTATCACTCTCATTTCCAGTACCTTGGTAACAACGGGAGTGTCTGTTGCCATTGGGATACCCATGGGAACCATCATCGCTATTTACCTGAGCGAGTTTGCCTCTAGCCAAGTCAGGGAGCTGGTGAAGCCAATTCTCGAGCTTCTGGCGGGCGTTCCTTCTGTTGTGTTCGGTTACTTTGCGCTTCAAACGGTGACCCCGTTCATGCAGCAAGTCATTCTTGGGGTGCAAATCTTCTTTGCCCCCGGTAGGGATGAGTTTGATTATTATCAGCTCCCCGGGTTTAATATGCTCAGTGCTGGCATTGTGATGGGAATTTCCATTATTCCGTTGATTAGCTCAATTAGTGAAGATGCGATGCGGGCGGTACCCAAACAAATGCGGGAAGGTTCCTTTGCTGTGGGTGCAACTCGGCTTCAAACCTCTTTTAATGTGGTGCTGCCAGCGGCGATCTCCGGCATTATTGCTTCCTACATTCTTGGTATATCGCGATCGCTCGGGCAGACCATGATTGTGGCCGTGGCTGCGGGAACCCAACCGGTTTACACTTGGAATCCCCTCGAAGGAGCATCCACTATATCCACATTCATCGTTGAGGTTGCTAAGGGCGACATCGAGCACGGTAGCCTTGAGTACAACACCATTTTTGTTGCCGGCTTGGCCCTAGTTGTTATGACCCTGGCCATGAATTTGCTCGGTCACTATTTAAGCAAGCGCGTCCGGGAGGTTTACTAATGCAAGGCGAAGAGTTGGATCTGTCTGCGATCGTCAAAGATGTGCAGATGCGAAAGTCGATTAGCATCCGTAAGTTTTGGGATGTTTTGTTTTCATTCGTCGCCCTCAGCTTTTTGATCCTCGGTCTGGCTATCCTGCTCCTCCTGATTTTCCAGCTTTTTGTTGATGGCAGAGGGCTTTTATTTTCTTGGTCCTTTTACACCTCATTTCCCGCCCCCAATGCTGCGGAAGCAGGTATTCTCTCGGCGTTTGTAGGTAGTCTCTTTGTGATTTGTGTCACCGTGCTATTTGCGATTCCCATCGGTGTGGCGGCTGGTGTTTATCTCGAAGAATATGCTAAGTCGTCTTCTAGCCCGGCAGTGCGGATACTGACTGACTTTATTGAAATCAACATCACCAATTTAGCCGGTGTGCCGTCAATTGTTTATGGTTTGCTGGGCCTTGAGATTTTCAAGGAAACGTTCAAACTGGGCAACAGTGTTTTGACGGCAGGAATGACCCTAGGAATTCTGGTGTTGCCGGTAATTGTGGTGACTACTCGGGAGGCACTTAAGTCCGTTCCTAGCACCCTAAAAGAGGGCTCGATCGCCATTGGTGCCAGCAAGTGGCAGACGATTTGGGATTTGATCTTGCCTGCGTCGATTGGCAGTATCCTCACTGGTGTCATTGTTTCGGTGTCCCGGGCGATTGGTGAGACCGCGCCACTGATTACGGTTGGGGCGCTAACCTTCATTGCTTTTCTGCCGCCGTTGCCCTTCTCGGATCGGTTTGCTCCGGATCCACAAACCGGAGAGCTGGTTAGAGCCGGGCAGTATGGACTATTCGATTGGTTGTTTTCTGGCTACACGGTGATGCCAATCCAGATGTTTGACTGGGTCGGTCGCCCCAATCCGGAATTCCGCGTCAATGCCGCTGCTGCGGGTGTTGTTTTGGTGCTGCTGACTCTTGTTCTGAACAGTGCGGCAATTTTCCTCCGGATTTACTTCCGTAGACGAATCAAGTGGTAGGTTTGAGCAAGAATTAATTGGTAATTACTAGGGAGTTCCTATGGAAGTAATTCAGGATCAGGATACGCAGGTGAAAGCCCAGGTTCGAAATTTCAGCTTTTTTTACGGCAAAAACAAGGCAATTAAGGACGTTAATTTGCAGGTTTTGGATTGCAAAGTTACTTCCATGATTGGCCCATCTGGCTGCGGTAAAACCACACTCCTGCGCTGCTTTAACCGGATGCACGATCTGTATCCAGGAACCCACTATGAGGGTGAGATTCTCTTGGAATCCCAAAACCTTTTGGCACTAGATCCTATTGAGGTGCGGATGCGCATTGGTATGGTGTTTCAGAAGCCCAATCCCTTCCCAAAATCAATCTTTGAAAACATTGCCTATGGATTGCGCATTCGCGGCATCAAAGACAAAAATGTGATTAACGAGCGGGTAGAACGAGCCCTCAGGGATGCAGCTATCTGGGATGAGGTTAAGGATCGGCTCAAAGATATGGCGTTTAACCTTTCTGGTGGTCAGCAGCAACGTTTGTGTATTGCTCGCGCCCTAGCCACGGATCCGGAGATTCTTCTGTTTGATGAACCAACCTCGGCGCTTGATCCGATCGCCACGGCTAGCATTGAGGAGTTGGTGATCAACCTCAAGGGCAAGGTCACGATTTTGATTGTGACCCATAATATGCAGCAAGCTGTGCGGATCTCCGATTACACAGCATTCATGTACATTGGCGAACTGGTGGAATTCAACCGCACCGATGTGATTTTTAATAATGCGGCGCAGCAGCGTACCCGCGAATACGTTTCTGGGCAGTTCGGATAACATTCACAGTAAAGGCTATGACCACATCACAGGATCGGTCTTCGCGGGGTTCATCTTCCGGACAATCTCTGGTAGAGCTAACCTCGCGATTTTTTCTGGGCGGGCTTGCTTTTGTTCCGACATTGATTGTTCTTGCCCTAGTTGGGTTGATGGGGTATGAGTGCTTCTTGTTTTTTAATGAGGTCTCGTTCGGGGATTTTTTGACGGCAACCGAGTGGACACCCCAGTTTGAAGAGAATCGCAATTTCGGCATTCAGGTGCTTCTGGTTTCCACGCTGATTGTGAGTGGGATTGCGCTGCTGATCGCTGTGCCGATTGGCATTGTGATTGGGATTTATCTGGCGGAGTATGCCCCAAGCCGCCTGCGTGTTGTGGTGAAACCAGTGATTGAGTCCTTGACCGGCATCCCGACGATTGTGTTGGGCTATTTTGCCTACCTAACCATATCACCGGTGCTGGCGGACAGAGTTTTGCCCCAAGTGAGGAATTTGATTGGGCTGTTCAATCAAGAATTTGCTGACTCCCTTTCCTTGGCTCCGTTCAATGGTTTGTGCGCTGGGTTGGTCATTGGGTTGATATCGGTTCCGGTCGTCTCCTCTTTGGTGGAGAATGGGATTCGCAATATTCCAGATCGTCTGCGTGAAGGAAGTGCGGCCCTTGGAATGACCAAGTTTGAAACTTTGCTGCATGTTTTGTTGCCAGCGGCGCTTCCCGCTATTGTCGGGGCGGTGATCCTGGTCACATCCCGGATCTTTGGCGAAACAATGATTGCGGCAGTGGCAGGGGGGGCAGAGACAGTTTTAAGGTTTAACCCCTTGGAATCTATGTCGACCATGTCAGCCTATATTCTCAATGCTAGTTTGGCGACTCCGTCCCTTGATTCGATTGAGTTTCGGTCAATTTTTGCCGTAGGTGCAGTGTTGTTTCTCACCACCTTGGTTCTAAATACGGCGGGAAACATCACTGAGGCTATTTATCGGCAACAGGTGATCGCCGATCAGGTGGCTAAGGTTCGAGTCGCTGACAATCCCTATGTCGCCCTGCCGGATATTCGTAGTCTAATTGTCGCCGGACAACAGGATGGGTTCCGCCAGTCTTCGGCAGTGCGCCGCTCTCTCGATTGGGTTTTCCAGGGAATTTCCCTGATTAGCGTATTTTTGGTGGCTGCATTTCTGGTGTGGATGCTGGGCGATGCCTTCCTCAAGGGATATCAGCAGCTTAGTTGGGCGTTTTTGACCTCCTTGCCTGCCAGTGCGCGAGATTCGGAGCAGCTAGGGATTGCGGCTCCAATTGTGGGATCGTTGTGGCTGATGGCGGTGGCTTTTGCCTTTGCGGTGCCCGTTGGTGTCGGGGCAGGGATGTTTTTAGAAGAGTATCTACCCCGACTGCGGTATGGCTGGGCAAGAAAAGTTAATGCGGGAATTGAGATTTTGATGGCGAATTTGGCGGCGGTGCCGTCCATTGTTTATGGCTTGCTGGGGGTGGAGTTGTTCGTCCGCCTCTTGGCTGGCGTAACCCAAGGGCGCACAATTCTGTCGGGAGGGCTAACCTTGGCAGTGGTAATTTTGCCACTCCTAATCATCGCAACGCGCAGTGCCCTTCGAGATGTGCCCAATTCTCTGCGCCGTGCCGGTTACGCGGTTGGGATGAGTTCCTGGCAGGTGATTTTTTTCGTGACCCTTCCGGCTGCTTTTCCCAGTATTTTTTCTGGGATCATCTTGGCACTCTCCACAGCCCTAGGGGAAACGTCGGCTTTGGTTGCCATTGGGGCAAAGGCATTTGTGAGCTTCTTGCCCGAGAATGTCCTTCAAGAGTTTATGGCTCTGCCCGTGCAGATTTACTTCTGGGCAACGAGTCCCGATCCGGTGACGCAGAAAAATGGGGCGGCGACAATTGTGGTTTTGGCGGGGATTTTGTTGTTTTTGAATGTGGTGGCGCTGCTACTCCGCAGTGGACGGTCTAAGTTAAGTCGGCTCTAGTTCTATTTATTTGGGTTCCATGGGGTGAGGGTTATGAATACGCAGATTAATGAGGTTCGTAGTGATATTGGGGAAGAGGCACCCGCCTTTCGCCTAGAAAAAATGTCGATCGCCTATAGCGGCAATGTGGCGGTTTCGGGGGTGACGCTCAATATCCCCCAAAAGCAATTGATGGCATTGATTGGGCCGTCGGGGTGCGGTAAGAGCACAATTTTGCGAAGCCTTTGTCGGCTGAATGATCTGATCCCGGGGGTGGAAGTTTCTGGGCGGATCTCGCTATTCCATGAAGACATTCGCCAAATGGATGCGATCGCTGTGCACCGCCGGGTAGGAATGGTATTTCAGCGACCTAATCCGTTTCCGAAGTCGATCTATGAAAATATTGCCTTGGGGTTGCGGGTGAATGGCTACCGGGGACGAATAGACGAAATGGTGGAGCGATCGCTGCAACAGGTGGCGCTGTGGGATGAGGTGAAGGATCGTCTGAGGAGCAGTGCGTTAAACCTGTCGGGAGGGCAGCAGCAACGCCTATGCATTGCCCGGGCCCTGTCACTGCAGCCAGAGGTGATTTTGATGGACGAGCCGTGCTCGGCATTGGATCCGATCGCCAGTTTGCGGATTGACAATCTCTTGAACCAACTGAAGCAGTACTACACCTTGGTGGTGGTAACCCACAACTTGCAACAGGCGGCGCGGATTTCGGATTCGGTGGCATTCTTTAACACCAACAACGACAACGGGCGGATATATGGCACGCTGGCAGAATATGGGCCGGTGGTGCAGGTATTTAGCGAGCCGCAGAAAAAGGAGACCTACGACTATGTCAACGCACGCAGTAATTAACGCTCTTCTGGTGAATCTATTAATTAGAATGCTAGGTGTCTAGGGCAAAAACACGTTTTGTCTGTCGGGACTGCGGCGCAGATTTCGCCCAGATGTACGGGCGCTGCCCCAGCTGTGGCCAGTGGGGCTCCCTAGATGAGGTCGTGGCCCTGCCAGCAGAACGCTCTCCTGCTCCGGATCGGCGGGCAGCGGTGCGGTTAGATGAAGTCGTGGAGGATGGTCAGATCCGGCTGTCGTCAGGCTATCAGGAACTGGATCGGGTGCTGGGGGGTGGCATTGTCCGTGGTTCCCTGGTGTTGATGGGGGGCGAGCCGGGGATCGGCAAAAGCACACTGCTGCTAGGAATGACCCAGGGGCTAATGGGGCGCTTTCCAGTTTTGTATGTTTGTGCGGAGGAGTCGGCCCAGCAGGTGAAATTGCGATCGCACCGATTGGGAATTGACCCCGATCTGGCCCAAAATCTCTATCTCTTGCCGGAAACCGATCTGGATGTCATTCTCCAGGAACTATCGCGCCTTGCGCCGGTGGTGGCAATTATTGACAGTATTCAGGCGCTTTATTGCTCCAGTTTGAGCGGGGCTCCGGGATCCGTATCCCAAGTGCGGGAGTGCACGGCGGCTCTGATGCGATTGGCCAAGCGGCAGAATAGTGCGCTGTTTATTGTGGGGCATGTGACTAAAGAGGGCGCGATCGCTGGGCCCAAGGTTTTAGAGCATTTGGTGGATACGGTGCTGTACTTTGAGGGCGATCGCTTTGCCACCCATCGACTGCTGCGATCGGTGAAGAACCGTTTTGGGGCGACCCAGGAAGTGGGGGTTTTTGAGATGGTGGACTGTGGCTTAATTGAGGTGACCAACCCCTCGGCCCTGTTTCTGGGCAATCAGGCTGACCAAACCCCCGGAACAGCTACTATCGTGGCCTGTGAGGGCACGCGACCGCTGGTGGTGGAGCTACAGGCCCTTGTGAGTCCTACCAGCTATGCATCGCCACGCCGAACGACCACTGGCATCGAAACCAATCGCTTCTTGCAAATTTTGGCCGTGCTAGAAAAACGGGTGGGAATTCCCCTTTCAAAACTGGATGCCTATGTGGCTAGTGTGGGGGGGTTGAATGTATCGGAGCCAGCGGTGGATTTGGGCGTGGCGATCGCCGTGGTCTCTAGTTTTCGCGATCGCCCCCTAGACTCGCGCACAGTCTTAATCGGCGAAGTTGGGTTGGGTGGTCAGGTGCGCCCCGTTTCTCAGCTAGAGCAGCGTCTCAAGGAAGCCACCAAGTTGGGTTTTCGCCGGGCAGTTATTCCAGAAATGCCGATTTTGCAGTCCTACGAACTGGAATTAATCCCCGTAACTCGGGTGATCGATGCGATTCAGGCAGCTCTATCGGTTACGAACAAAAAATAATAACCTGGGAGGCACTCGGCTCAACCAAGGTGAAGTACCTTGAAGCGGTGGGCGGACGGCCCGATACCGATGTCCCTGTTCATAGATAGAACCTTAGTCGTGGTGCGGGACTGCCTAGGGCTTGAGGTGCTTTTAATGGGGCGTAAATGATCTTGACCCACCACAGAACAGCGAGAGCCGTTTCGCCGTTAGCCCACGACAAAGAAACTGGGACATTTCAGAATGCGGTCGGCGCGACGTCGCTGTGGGGTTGTCACTAAGACTCGTAAATATAGCTATATTCGGGTAGGTTCGGACATCGAGGGAAAAGGGGGTTTGGGGGCTGCGCCCCCAGCCAGGGATTTCACCCCTGCACCCCGTCCTAGCCAAGTTATTTATAGCTATATTTGGCCGCGGCAAAAAAATTCGTCGGTAGTTTTTAAGTCTTAAAGCCCCCACTAAACTGCCAGATGCGGATAGGTTGTTGCCAACTGCTGCCACTGGCCAGGCGGTTGCTGGTGTCAAAGGCCAGGGCAGAAAGTCCTTGGCGGGTGGGGGGGAGCGATGGCGAATGTCTCCAGAACTACTATCAAGAAGGTAGCCCTGCCCTTGACGATCATAGCCTGCTAAGGTGATCCCATCGGGACTCAGTAACAGTGAACGGAGCGGCGGAGTAGTGACGGGGCGGATCATCTCCTCTGAAGCGATCGCATAGCGGGCCAGCCCACCTTTTTGGAGTGCAACCCATAGGCTCTGCTGGTTCCGATGGAAGGCGATCGCCCCCGCTCCCGGAGCGTACAGTTGCCATTGCCGGAAAATATTACCCTGCCACATGTCCCAGACCCACAGCCCTTGCCCCAGGGAGATTCCAGCTAAAAGGCGTCCATCTAGGTCAAAGCTGAGGCTGCGAATGGACTCCCCTGGATAGGTGAACCGGTGGATTAGCTGAAGATTTTTGAGGTTCCAAACTTGGACTACCCCTCACTACTGCTGGAGGCCAGCAACTGCCGAGCTTGGTTATCGCTAGGGACAGCACGTCTCCCCCGTCCCTGTCAGGTAAATTAGGGTTCGTTCTTCCGCAATCAGCACAATTTTGAGGATGTGCTCACCACCGCCAAGGATTAACCAGTTTTTTCCAGGGCACAACACCAGTCCATAGACCGTGCAGCGTGGGGTGGGGAGGGTTTGGGCCAGGTGGTAGGAGCGAGCGCTTGGGGCAAGGCGGGTGTAAAGACGCTGGGCAGAATGGAGGTACTCCTCAAGCTGGGACTGCTGGCTCTGCTGGCGCTGGGCGGAAATATCGACCAGCAGGCGTTGCCAGTCGGTGGCGATCGCAGCCGGACAGCAGGTTACATCAATCACCCCCTCATCCGGATCCACGGGCTGGAGGTGGGCAAAGTACCACACCGCGACTAGGTGGAGCATCAATTGATGCCCCCGGATAATTTCGCGGCGAATTTGACAGAGGAATTGCCGCTCACTTTGGCCGGCAGACAAGTAGTCCTCATAGGACTCAGCCCAGGACCACGGGAGTAGGGCACAGGTGGTTAGGGGTTGCCGCCCATGGAACCAAAAGGATAGATGCCAATAGAGTTTGTCGTCGGTGAGGGTGCTAGACAAAATCAATGTTGGTAACGGAAAAAAGACCCCATGGAGCGTAGCAAGTCCGGTATCACTGAGGGGGGAGGCGCACTAGGTCGCCATAGAACTCTACGGAATTCTGGTGGCAGATACTTTGCACCAATTCCCGCAGTTCCTCTACCAACTCAAGGCGTAGGTCGAACCGTAGACCCCTAGGACAGGAGGCGCTTACCTAGGGTGGGGACAGCAGGACAACCAAGCAAAATTGTTCGTGGTTTTTGCAGGGTGGACATCACTCCAGGGACACTGTAGCGCCCTAGGTCGCTGTGCTCGATAGCACCGGGGAGGCGACGAAGACATTCCCGCAAAAGAGGCTGTCTTTCTTCTGCCAGCCGGGCGATCGCCTTTTCCCGGGATGCACCCGCAGTCAGGAGGGGTGCCATCTCTGGGCCTACAGAACAAAGGGTTTGCTGCAACTTGGCGATCGCCTTCAGCAGCCAGGGGGGAAACGCATCGGCATCGGGAAAGGCGGCCATGGAGCAAATGAGATCGGGCTGTTGCTCCTTCCATGATTACTAAGGATCAGGGATAGTCCCGTTCCAACTGTCGCAGACGGAAGTAGAGTTGCCGCTGGATGAGAAGATCCCGCTGGCTAATCGCCAAATCATAGGCCTGTTGATAGGCTAAGCGGGCCTTGGCAATAGATCCCAATTCTTGGTACAAATCACCAAGAAATTGCTGACTGGCGATCGCCGTTGGTATATCTTTCTGGACCAGGGCAATGCTGGTACGGTTTTGGAGTAGGTCTTCGACCCTAAATTCATTGGGGCGGGGCTGCTGCAGATAGGCCCCAATCAGGCGATCACTAGCGAGGGCCATCAGGGTTAGATCCTGCAAAATTTTGCCAGTGCTTAGGGCCATGCCATAGTCAAGAACCGCGTTGCGGTAGTCCTCCTGCTCTAATTGGGCATCACCGCTGAGTAAATAGGTGTAGCCCTCCCCCCGGCGATCGCCCACGGGATAGCGCAGGGGAATGGAAGCATAATATAGGCGCAGGGCTTGGAGGGTTTGACCATGGCGGGCGGCAATCTGTCCTCTGGTCAAGAGAGCATCGGCAGTACCTAGGTTCAGTCTTAGGGGTTCGGCGATCCTTAATGCTGCGCCGCTGTAAATCAGGGCTTGGTTGGCATTGTCAGCTCGCAGAGCCAAGCGGGACAATTGGTTTAGCGAGACAACCTTAGCCCCGATATCGCCCAGGGTATTGGCAAAACGTAACTGTCCAAAATATTGCCGTGTGGCCTCGTCATTGCTACGGAGTTTGGTGTACGTATCGGCGATTAGGGCGAGGGTACGGGCATAGGACAGTTGATCATTTACCCGCTGGTAATAGCCATTGGCCTGCTTCCAAGCGGCGATCGCCCCGAGGGGATCCCCGGACTGCAACGCCCCATGACCCTGCACCACCAGGCGATCGCCTTCACTGCGGTAGGCGCGATTCTCCCAGCGGATGATCCGTTGACCCCAGAGGGGCAATGGCAGGGATAGCAGTACCAAAAGACCGATCCAGAGCCTATTTCGATTCCAGTTCATGACAAATTCCCTCACACCGCGCTAAGGCCACGATATTTAACCACTTTTTGTCGGAAATAGACAGCTTATGGGGGATTAAATGATGGTCATGATCCAATTGCTGATGGATCAAGGGCGACGGCGGCGATCTAATCAGTTCCATTAGGCTCCTAACTGGCCGAATCCTCACGCCTTTTCCTACGGCCATATAGCTATATTCGGGTAGGCTTGGATATCAAAGGAAAAGGGGGGGGTGGGGGCAGCGCCCCAGCCAGGGGTTTCACCCCTGCACCCCGCCCTAACCAAGTTATTTGCAGAGCTATACGTAATGAGAAAATTTTAAAACAGCAATGGAGAACCCCACGCTGCCGGCTAAACTCCTGAACCAAGGAAACTGTTACGCCCAATCATTCCCGTCGCAGTTTACAACAGACGGACATTAAACCATCGCGGTGTAAAATAACGGCGTCACAATTGCCAATTTCTGGTCGCCTATGCCTCCATCCGACGCCGAGTCCAGCGCTGCAGTGCCCTTGGTTTCTATTGTCATGCCCTGCCTCAACGAAGAAGAGGGGATTGGTGCCTGCATTGAAAAGATCCAAAGCACCCTAACCGAACATGGCATCCACGGGGAAATCGTCGTTTGCGATAACGGCTCTACGGATCGCTCCGTAGAGATTGCCGAATCCATGGGTGCGCGGGTCATCCATCAGCCCCTGCGCGGCTACGGCAACGCCTACA
The DNA here is from genome assembly GCA_012031145.1 of Oscillatoriales cyanobacterium SM2_2_1. Lineage (GTDB taxonomy): Bacteria > Cyanobacteriota > Cyanobacteriia > Pseudanabaenales > Pseudanabaenaceae > UBA999. The sequence continues at coordinate 41,282 of JAAUUH010000011.1, forward strand.
TGATGGGTTTTGCCAGTGCCCAGGGGAGTTACCTGATCATGGGGGATGCGGACGATACCTATGACTTTCGATTAATCCCAACATTTCTCGAATATTTAATTGACCGTGATTTCGACTTTGTGACTGGGAGTCGCTTTCTGTTGCCCGGCAAACCAGAGGAAAACCCCTGGCTGCACCGGGTCATTGGTAATCCGGCAATTACCGCCATTTTGAATGGGCTATTTGGCACACGCTATACCGATGTTTACTGCGGCTTTAGGGGGTTTAGCCGGGAAGCCTATGGATTAATTCAACCCGTCAGTCCAGGCATGGAATTCAACCTAGAGTTGGCCATCAATGCTGGACTGGCTAAGTTAAAGATTGCTGAAATCCCCATCCATTTAGCGCCAAGAAAGGGGGAGTCAAAACTGAGAACCTTCCGCGACGGCTGGCGGAGTTTGCGCATGATGCTCCTTTATTCCCCCAACATGCTGTTTTTTATTCCAGGGATTACCCTTCTTAGCACTGGAATCTTGCTGCACTTCTTGGTTTTTGCCGAGATTTTGCAATATAAAGGACGCCCCCTAGGAGTGGTTACCGGGATTTTTGCCACGGTTTTTAGTGTGGTTGGTTACGAAATTTTAAGCCTTTGGCTCCACGTCAAAACCTACTCCTGGAGCCGCCGTTTTGAACGTACCAATACTTTTTTGCGTTGGTTTTATCAACAATTCAACTTAGAAAAGGGTCTGCTTCTTGGGAGCGGTATGGCTCTGGGGGGACTGGGAATCTCTCTGTGGCATGTTCTCGGCTGGCTGCAGTCAGATCTGATGCCCCTACCCCGTCCTGAATGGGTCACCTTCGCTGCTACGCTCACTATCATTGGGTTCGGAACAATATTTTCTTCCCTGTTTATTTCTTCGATGTCTATGCGTAAGGTTGAATCCTATGGACAAGACTGAGGACATGCAGCACGGCAAAAGCCAATATGTGGGCAGCTCCGTCGGTGGCATTGCTACGCGGTTGTCGGCGTGCATGCGCCACAAAATGTTTCTCAAACTCATGGCCTTGGCTGCTCCAAAGGTAGAAACGACTGTTTTAGGTGTGGGAGTCGCATATGATCGCCGGGAAGATTCCAATTTTTTGAGAAGCCATATCCTTTTCCCCGCGGCCTCTTGACAACAGGCGTTGAAGATCACTCTTTTTTAGAGGAGGAGATTCCGGAAGCGAAATTTGTGCTGGCGGACGGGATACACCTACCTTTTGCCGAGGCTGCTTTTGACTCGGTTGTGAGCTTCGCTTTTATTGAATATGTGGGTGATCGTACTGCCCAACATGACTCCGTCCAAGAGCTTTGTCGTGTTGGTAAATACGTGTGCATCACAACGCCAAATAGTTGGTATCCCATTGAATTTCATACCGCGTTACCCTCGGTGCATTGGTTGCCTCCAATGGTTTCAGCAGATTTTGTGTTAGCCGAAAAAATTGGGTGGATTAAATCAATCTCAATCTGAATCAACCATCATGTATGCTAGCGTTTTTCCAGGGATTTTACCGCAGTAAGGAATCATTTAAAATTGTTTGAAATATCTTAAAATCTTTTTTATTTTTATCTAGAAAAGGCAGGTAATAATGAGGCTCGATAATCAGGATAAGACAGTGTTTATTCTGGTGCTGTTTGCTGCTATAGCTGTTAGTGGAGCGCGGCTTCTGTCGCCAATGATCATAGGCTGGGATCAGGGAATTCAATTGGAAGCTGCCTACCGTCTTCTAGGTGGCGAAGGTTTGAAAACTGTTCACATTGGCTCTGCTAACTTTGACATATACCAATCACCTGAAGCGCGGTACCTGACCCATTTCCCTCCCACCTATTCGCTACTTATGGCCGCATTAATGTCATGGGGACTGCCCCTCATTGCAGCTTTGAAGATATTCTATACTGCCGTTACCATTGCAGGGTGGGGTGGGTGGGGACTCGTTCTCGCCGAGTCCCTAGGGCGACCCTTACGTTTTGGCACCGTGATAATTAGAAGCAATGTACTGCTTGCCCTGAGTTTGCCATTTTTCTTTACTCCAGTCTGGCAGGGCACGGACATTATTCTGTGGGCAGCCGTGCCATTCTGGATCTGGTTTATCAGCCGCCAAGGTGCCCTAGCGCTGGCGATTTCTGGCGGTATTATGGGTCTCTTAGTAACCGTTCGCTATACGAGCATCTATCTGGCTGCGGCTGCGTTTTTTGGCCTATTCCAATGCTACGAGTACAACTGGAAGCGATCACTAAGGCAGTTCAGCATCTACATGGGTGGTGCTTGCTTGTTTCTAATTCCTTTGCTTCTTTACAACCGCTGGGCACTGCAAAACTCTATATTGCCACCTGCCTATGCTGGTATGGAGGGTCTATGGGATATATCTAGCACCCTAACCCGAATCGTAAGTAGTTTTTCAGCGACTTCCTATCAGTTTGGGCTTCCGCTTATCAGTAGCCGTTTGTTGCCGGCCATAGCAGAGCGCGGGGTGCTCAACATTACTTTTGGGTTGGGTTGCATTGTAGTATTTGTGGCTTTACCCTTCGTGGTCGCCCGTACCATACCCATTTCTGACAGTGCGCTGCGATCGCACCTATCCCTGTGGCTGGCGTGGCTGCCGATTAGTGCAGTTCTTCTTTTAACTGCGGCAATGTTTAGTAATCGATTCAATTTTTTAGCAGAGACGCGCTACTACTGGCCCACCCAGTTTATATTCTTAGCTCTGTTGTATGGATGGCTTAGCCAAGAGTCCTACGCTTTAGCTCGAATTAATACCGGTTCTGGGATCAAGCTTGGAATGCTTACCCTCATCCTGCTGTACCAACTCACGTACCGCCCTTTTCTGCTCGTGACTGGCGACGACAGATTTCGCTCCGCCCAACTTCTAGGCATCGATCACTTACCCACTGCCACATACCCCAGCCAGCAAGTTTTCGGCTCCGGTTTGCGGCAAGAGGTTGCGGACAAGTTAACAACTCTGGCTAGCACCACACCGCAGCCGATCATTTTTTTGCAAAATTACTCCGTCTTTGCCTACGGCACAAAAGATTCTTGGGTATACCGCCCCATTGACTCCAATTCCTACTGGCAGGAAGCCACAACGTCTCAAGCGGTTAATCTTTACTTTGTCACGTTTAGCCGCCGCTGCCCACGGGTGTGTGATACCGCAAGTGATCAGCAAGTGCTGAATGCCGCCCCCCTAGAGTTAATTTTTACAGAGTCCTACGATCAAGATCCCAACACCTTTGTTCGGATCTATCGTTGGGCAGTGTCGGCAAGCACCAAGATCAAGGACTTCACAACAACCTGACGCTGGACTTCTATATCATGGAGCCGAAGGGAACACCACCCTATGGCACAATGCACCTAATTCCTCGCCTGATACTGCCATGCCTACCATTAACGTCAATCATGCCTGTCTGGAATGCCTTGATCTGACACCAGCGCAGATTGTATTGAACCGTTTTTTGGCGCAGCCTTGGGAAGCGATCGCCCAGGATCCCATCACCTTCGAGATCATGTTCGCCCGTGAAGTGGGAGACCCCCGGGAACTGTCCGAAATCGCCGAGGTGCGGCTTTGGTTTGTGCGCCTAGATGCGCTTTATCCGATGTTGCCCTACCTTGTTGATTGGCGGTTGGAGTTAAGTCGCTATGCGGCGATGCTTGTGCCCCACCAATTCAGCACTACCGAAGGAATCCTGTACAATCCGGAGGCTATGGCGCTGTTTGTGATGGGAAAGTTGTTTTATTTTTGGCACTGGCTGGGCGATCGCGGTGCCCGGAACCCGGAAAAACTGCAACAGTGGGCCCTCGCCCTCGGCTATGAAGTTGATTCTGGGCTCTTTTCCCTACTAACCTAAATTTGAATTCAGTACAGAAACCTATGGCAGAATCTACTCAACAACGGGAGCAGCGCCACCCCCAATACAGCACGGATCGGGAGCTTCTCAATCAACTGTTACAGCAACGGGAGCCCCGCGATCGCCACCTCGCTGACTTGGCCCGACTGCGCATCCGCTATCGGGGCTTTCCGGGGGCGGGGGACATTCAACGGGATCTAGACCGGGCACTTGAGCAGTGGCGCATGGATGAGGAAGCCCTATTTACTAGGACTCGGCGCATACATCAGGTAGGGCGTGTTTACACCTCGCAAGATGAGGGACAGGAGGACTGGGCATGACCAGGAATCAGAATTCCTGGTGCTTTAGTGGGGCGATCGCCGTTGCGACCCTAGCACTTATTTCCTGCCAAGCTGCCACTTCCCTTCCCGGTCGCTACGAGTTAGACACCCCAGAAGGCAGGGTGACCGTGATTATCACCGCAGATCAGCGACTATTGGCCGTAAATCCTGCCGATGAGAATGATGTGATTGAAGTGGAATTTCGGAAAGTGTCTGAAGACACCACCCTGCCTCAGTCTGCCCAAGTCAAAAAGTTGCCTACCCGTGACTCTCGACAAACCTCTCGTAGAGAATCTAGCGCTCGGAATACAGTTGGGGCATTGAATCGCGGACAGCAGGCGTACTACCTGGAATTTCAGAGGTTTGCCCCTCAACTGGCCCAGTTGCAATTGGGGATCAAAGACGATGAATTTTATCGTTATGTCAGTGAACCCATCGGGGAGGGAGCAGTGCAGAATACGGCAATTCCCCTTAAACCCGACCTCAAAGTCTTTGTCGGAATTGTGGCGATCGTGCAGGGCAATCTGGATTCACGAATTTGTGTCAATGCCCAAGCTTCTGCCCAAGAACTTCCTAGGGTTAATGTGCCGACTTCTACCCCCTTAACTTCCCTGCCCGCCTGCCCACCGGGTTATGAGCAGCTACCATGATTTTTTGCTATGGGGAAGAGGTGACTGGGGCGCGGCATCAATTTAATCTAGAAGCCTTGCAGGATCAATGTTCTGCGCCCGTCAAATTTTGCAGACTAGGGGCTGAAACCCTGGCCGCGAAAGCATTTGACAGCTAAATGATGACAGACCCGGTGCCTCCGAAGATAGCCGCCCTAAATTAAAGACAAGCTTTGTCAGGGATACCACGATCTCTGTAACCCCTGAGGACTGTAGATCGCCACTACTGTAAACAGCCTAAAACTGCTTCGGCGGCCGCGCACCCCGAGCGATAGGCGGATTCAATGTTGGTGCCGGCACACCAATCACCCGCACAGATTAGGGGCAGGGGCGTGGTTGTGCGCAGACAGGAAACTCCTAGGGGTTCCGCCACTAGGGCATAGCGCCAGCGGTGAACTTGCCACCACTCTGGGGTAGCCAACCATGGCTCTAGGATTCGCCCAGCCTGGGTCAGCACAGTTTTGCCGATATGCTCCAAGTTGGTTTCATTGAGGGATTCAAAGGCATACTCGGCGGTACTTTGAAATACAAAAACCGGATTGGTGGCGGTGTCGAGGTGCTTGCTGCTGTCGTAGCTGACCCAGCGTACTGTGGGATAGTCTATGACGTTCAGGGCATACCATTCTGGGGGGATTTCGTGACCGAGGGAGTAGCCAGCCATCACTGTGACGTTGGGTAAGAACCGCACGGACTGCACTGCCTGCATGAAGGGGGATTGGGCCGGGAGGACGTTCTCGAAAACGGGCAGCATCTGGGGGGCAGGAATGGTGGAAACCACCACGTGGGCCGTGAGCAAGTGGCGCTGATCGGTTAGCAATTGCCATAGTCCATCTTGAACCGTGGCAGTGACGATGCGTGTGTTGTGCAGGATATTTTGCCCACTAGCTAGATATTTGGCGATCGCCGTCATTCCCTTGGGGCAGGCATAGCGGGGGTATAGGTCTTCGGGCGGGGGCGCAACTAGTCCTTGGGGCGACTTTTGATAGACGCGCCTTGTCCACTGCTGGACGATGCCTTTTTCTTGCAGTCGATAGATAAAGCGCTCAAATTCATCACTTTTGACCGTAATATACTGAGCACCGTGATCAACCCAGATGCCGTGGATGCGGCGAGTAGCCATCCTGCCGCCCACGCCGACGGATTTTTCAACAATAGTGGCATTGATTCCGGCCTGCCGTAATTGCTGGGCGCAGACAAGTCCTGAGAGTCCGGCACCGATCACGAGTACTTCTGTGGTCATGGCAGGGAGCTTAGCAAATAATTGAGCTATCTTAGCGTTCTTTGTGGGTCACGTCACGCCGCTGCCGTTGGGACTCAAAGAGAATCAGGGCGGCGCTGGTGGAAACATTGAGGGATTCAACACCCCCAGCCATGGGAATGGCGATCCGGTCGTTGGCGATCGCCCGTAGTGCAGATGAGAGCCCCTGCCCTTCGCTACCCAACAGGATCAACGTCGGCTGGCTGAAGTCATAATCCCAATAGCAGGTCGGGGAGAGGGCATCGGTGGCGATCGCCCGTAGGCCTTGCTGC
>JAAUUH010000070.1 GCA_012031145.1 Oscillatoriales cyanobacterium SM2_2_1
AGAGCAGCGCCTCCCCTGTCCTGTGATTCCCCAGTGTCTCAGCGCCCCCAATGTCCCCAAGGCGATCGCCCAAGCCGCTACGGAGCAACGTGCCCAAGTGATTCTCCTCGGAGCCAGCCGCGAAGGTTTTTACACCAAGCTTGGCAAGGCAGCATTCCTGAAGAAATTGCCCGCCAGTGCCCCTGCACCGTTGTTGTTTTCCGTAAGGGAGAACCCAAAGAACCCTAGGGCGAGTCATCAACTCTGGCTATAAGTCTTGCGGGATCAGCGTTGCCGCGCCCACCAATTTCATAGACCTAGGGCTGAACCCCCTCGCCCTCACAGCATTTGACAGCTAGATGACCACAGCCCCTAGCTAAAGAATCTACCTACTTACAGGACTTAATCTTAGCCATCAATGCCTGGACATGCCCCGGCAAATCCCCTGTGGGACACCAAATCGGTGCCGGCAAATGTCCTTCGGGAGCACTCCCAGAAAACTGTAACTGGTTTGGATTCAGCCAAGTCCCATTCTGCCGCCACCCTAGGCGATCGCCCAGTTGCTCCCAAGACCCTCCCGTTGGTGCCAGCAACTCCGCAATGGGATCAGCCACCACCACCGTAGGCAATAATTGCTTTAGCGTCGCCGAACTGCGAATGCCATCCCCCTTGCCTGCCACCACCAAATCCTGCGCCTGCTTGATCTCCTTGATCACCACCGGGGCCAAATTGCGGAACGAATTATTGGGATTGGTTACCGCTCCCTTGACATCTTTTAGCAATGCCTGCCAAGGGGGAAGCCCAGATCCCATCTCGAGCAGTTGCTGACATAACACCGCTAAGTTTTGCCGACTGGTCGGTGAATCCGGTTGCTTGAATAAATTCAATAGATCCCGCAACCGATGGGGCACCTCTTGCTGAAAGCGGGCGATCGTCGCCGCTGCACTAACTCCTGGCGCTGGTTCCTGCCCCGCCAGATGATTCATGTAATTTTGCAGTTCCTTGAGCACGGGCTGGGACTCTGTCATCACTGCTGCTGCTATTTGGGGCGATAATCCGTCCGGTCCTTCCAGGTGATCCAGTAATTCCTTGATCTTGTCGCAACCCTTTAGGAACAAGGACTGGAGCTTTTGATCCACCGGAAAGTTAGGCTCATCCCGGAGCACCCGAAAATGGTCCTCCAAAGCATGGGACAACTGCTTGAGGCTATCCAACCCCAGCATTGCCGCACTACCTTTAATAGAGTGGGCCGCCCGAAAAATGCTGTTAATCCCCTCTCCCTCGGGATCCTTGAGCGTCGCTGGCAAATTGATCAGCCCATCTTCCATGGCCTGCAAGTTTTCCTTGCTTTCTTCGATAAAATAACCAATGATCTTTTTCTGCTTATCGTCCATGGTTTTGCCGCCTCACTACCCTACGACTTGAGATGTAATTCGCTGCTGCACACTAAACCCAAACCGCCCCTTGCTATGCTTGACCCAAAGGGCATCCATTTGCTGGATCACCGCACAGGGTAGCTGCTCTAGGTCGGCGGCAGTAATGGCCGAATCTTTGGGCTTTTGCAGTGCCTGACAGAGCAATCGCCACGTTTCAATGTTCGCTTCTCGCCACTTGCCGACACGCAGCAGTTCCTCTAGGCTAGCAAAGGATAGGGTGGGAACTAGGGCCGCAACCGGCACAAACCCCTCAGCCCGTCGCCGGAAGTGAAGGGTCATGGTCAACCCCCCTGAGGATGACTGATGCCCCACCAAGACCACCTCTCCCGACTCCGTAATCCGGACGGGCATGGAAACTTCCTCCAAAGCCAAGCCAGTGCCGCCATCGGGGATAATTTGGCTAACAAAATGAGAAAGCCTTTGCAAGCTTAGCTTAACGGCTTGGGCATCAATGACACGGGTGTCGGTGCGTGTGCCATCGGCAGTCGTCACCTCAATTAAGATCTCTTCCTTGCTCATGGGGCTTTTGCAGGTAGCGGTGGATGGGAACGGCGGGCAGATCTGGCGAAACGTTGGCACTGATTGTATCAGCAGTGGGTCTTTCTGGCTCTATGCTATCCAATTTCTGGTGGGCGGAGATTTTCTCGGCGATCGCCCGTTTGGTCAGGGCAGTAGCATGGGCAGTGGCAATGGCTTGACGGTCTACCACACCAATCACGCGCTTGGTTTGGTGGCGATCTACAACGGGTAGTTGGCGCAGGTCGCGGGCAGCCATGCGTTTGAGGGCAGCAGCAAGGGTCTCATCGGCGTAAGTGTATAGCACTTCGGCGGTGTAGGCATCGGCAACAATGAGGCTTTCGGGCGATCGCTGGGGAAAGGCCGACAGGGCCCGCTTAATATCTTGGGTGGTGAGAATACCCGAAAGATGGTTATTTTCATCTAGGACTAAAACGCTGTGATAGTAGCCACTAGTAACAAACTGGGCTGCCTGGAGGAGGGGCATCTGACTTTTGAGACACAGAGGATTAAGGGTCATCACCTCCGCAATCTTAATATTTGACAGCACATCGAGGTCGATGGCCGACTCTTGACTAGCCGCCGCCACCGCAGGGGCTACAGGCACCGCAGGATAAACCTGCTCAACGAGCCAAGAGCAAAACCCGGCACTGGCCATAAGCGGTAATACTATTCGGTAGTCGCGGGTGAGTTCAAACAAAAGCAAAACGGAAGTCAGGGGTGCCCGCACCGTACCCGCCAAAATGGCCGCCATCCCCATGAGGGCGTAGGCCGGTGGGGCGGAGATGACCACGGAGTCGGGAAGAACGAGGGGTAATGCCGTGGCATAGAGGGCCCCTAGAACAGCACCCAAAAAGATTGCTGGCGCGAAGATCCCCCCCACAAACCCTGACCCCAAGCAGAGGGCAGTGAGAAGTAGCTTCCCTACCAAGAGCTGCCCGAGCAGGGGGATGGAGAAGGGCGCCCCCTGGAGGATCCCCTCCACCGTCTCGTAGCCGACCCCTAAAACTTCTGGTAAAAATAGGGCAACCATACCGGTGATCCAGCCCCCCAACAGCAATTTGAGCAAGGGTGGGATGGTTCCTGTGAGGGACGCTTTCATCCATGCCAAGCTGCGGTTAAAGGCGATCGCCACCCCACTACACAGCACCCCCAGCCCAATGTAAAAGATATACTCCCCGTAACTGCGTAGCTCATAGACCGGCAAATGGAACGCGGCGTCGGGGCCCAGTCCCACTTGGGCAATAATTGCGGATAGAACCGCGGCCAGTACCACCGCACTGATGTCGGTGTTTGCCTGCCCGCCACCAGTGCCATACACACTGCGGAGGGAGACCTCTAGGGCAAAAAAGACCCCGGCAATTGGGGCATTAAACCCCGCCGCCAGACCCGCTGCGGCACCTGCTGCCATTAATAGTCGGGTACGCTCCGTAGAAAATTGCACCTGCTGCCCCAGCCACCGAGCCAACTGGCTTCCCAACTCCACACTCGGCCCCTCAGGTCCTAGGGAAGCCCCTGCCCCCAGTGACACCACAGCCATCATTGCCCGGAGCAGGGTTTGCCCTAGGTTAATTTGCTCGGCATTGGCTTGGGGCAGTCGCTCCGCCCACCAATGCATCAACGCTACTAGCAGGGCCCCCAGCACCGGAACCACTGCCACTGCAATTACAGCGATTGGGGTGAGCCAGTGAAGGAGGGTTTGCCAATAAAACCCCTCAGCCCACAAAATGCTTTTGCGGAACACTGTCACCGCTGAGCCTGCCACCACACCCACGGCGATCGCTGACCCCAATACCACCGTTGCCGCCGAGGGTTGGAAGCGGTTGAGGATAGCAACCAACAAACGGGAGGTGGTCATGGCCCTTAGCCTTCTTGGTTAGGTGGTCTCAGTAGGCTCGGAAGGGTCAGACTCAATGGTGTAGGCGTCATAGTTGGTACCCGCGATCGCCTCGTCGCCAATTGGCTCAGACTCCCCAAGCTCAATTTCGCTATCCCTAGGAGCATCAGCGGCGTTAAGGCCCATATCTTCCCGCTCCGGATCCGGCTCCGCCGCTACAACGGCATCGAGGTCAACCTGCTGGCGATAGTAATCTACACCGCGCACCTGAACCTCTACCCGATCGCCGAGCCGAAACTGCCGCCCGCTGCGCCGCCCTACTAAAGCCGACGACTGCCGCCCCTTGCTGCGTCCCCCGGTTTGGGGAAACTCGTACCAGTCGTCCTTTAGGGAACTGACATGCACAAGCCCCTCCACAAGCAGTTCCTCCAGTTCCACGAAAAATCCATAGGTCTGCACGGAGGTGATCATGCCGAAAAAGTGTTCACCCGTCCGCGATCGCATAATCTCGGTTTTACGCAACCCCTCTAAGTCATTCATCGCTCGAAAATATAGGGCTTCTTGCTGGGTCAGCCGGGGCAGCAGCACCGCCAAATCCTCCTGCAATTGCTTCTCCCGCTCCGGCGGCAGCACCCCCCAAGTCACCTGCCCATGGCACTCGGAGCTACGCAGGTTCACCGCCATCTTGCTCCTTTGGGTCTTGCGATCGCGCCCCTCGGTAAACACCCAATGCCAGACCCGCTGCATCAAAAGATCGCCATAGCGGTGCTGGGGCAAAATTCCATGGCCGTAGGGAGCAAGGCCTAAACCAAAATGGGGCTCCACCGACCCTCGGTACTCACAGGGCTTCAGCATCGACACCAGCATGTAACGCAGGATATCCCGCCCAGCCACTGATTCAAGTTGCTGCACCTGACCCAAAAGTTGTTGCCAATGGTGGGGCTGGCAGACGTCCCCCTCCGCCAAATCCAAGGGCATGCCCAAACTCTCCAACAAGCGCAGCCAGTCATCCTGCTTGGTCTGTTCAGGTGAGGGTTGGGAAACATAGAGCCCCGGTAGCCCCAACTGCTGCCAGTGCTGGGCGATCGCAGAGTTGGCCAAAATCATCACATCTGCCACTGCGCCACAAATCGGCACCGTTGCCCCATACACTGACATCCCCCAAACACCTTCATCCCCCTCAAAGGGCAATACCTGGGACAGATCAATACTCGGCATCGGTCGCCGCTGCCGCAGGAGAACTCCCAAGTCATGGAGACGGTGCAGCAATTGTTGCACCTCATCGCGGTCGGGGATATTTTGGGACTCTTCAAAAATCTCCTGGGCTCGCCGCGGTTCTAGGTGCGATCGCAACTGAATTACAGATGGCTGCAATTCATAGCCCATCAACTGTCCCGTGGGATCCAACTGCATCAGCACCGACACCGTGAGAAACTCCGGATGGTTAAACCCATTCAACTCCGGCAACATCGGCAGCACCGCATCACCCAAAAAAAATGATCGTAAGCGCCGACGGGCCTCCCCATCGAGGGGGGAGTCCGGCACTACGTAGGTAGCCACATCGGGGATGTGTACCCCTAGGCTCCAGCCCGACTCCGTCGGCTCCAGGGAAATCGCTGCGCCCTGACCAATCCGCACCGCGCACTCTTTTTTGAGGTCGAGGCGACTCTTGAGGTCCGCTTTGCGCACTTTCGTTGGCAAACTGGCCGCCGCCGCCAGTTCCTTGGCTCCAAACTGCCGTGGCAAGTTGTACTTACAGCACACAAGATCTAGATCATTCGTGGTTTCGGGGCTATCTCCTAACACCTGCAAAATTTCTGCCGTCGGCAAGGCGCTGCCCAACGGGTATCGGCTGACCCGTAAATGCACCAGCTTGCCCGCCGCCTGACTTAGGTCGGGCACCACTTCATTGGGCAGCAGCTCCAGTTCAAATAGCAACCGATCATCCAATGGAATCGCCCGGTAGCCCTCTTCCTTGACCTCCACTCGAGAGAGCAAGGTCGTGTTTGTCCGCTCTAGGATCAACCGCACCTCCCCTTCGGGTGATCGCCGCCGTCCCCCATCCTTAAGCACCTTCACCAACACCAAATCCCCATTCCAGGCAGTGCTGAGGCGACTACTAGGAACATAGATATCCTCTACCCCCTCCCCCTCCTGAATTGCAAAGCAAAACCCTTTGCTAGAGCACCGCAGCCGCCCCTCAACCACCCCGTCCTCCGCCACCCGACGGTAGCGCCCCAAGTCCTTGGTCAAGATTCCCAGGCGCTCCAGCGCGTCCAACGCCACCTGCATCCGGCGCACCTCTGGCGGCTGATCCGTAATCCCTAGCCGCTTCTCGATCACCTTTGGGGCTACCAGCTTATCGTCGCTAAAGCTATCCAAAAGTTGCGTGATCGAAAATTCCATAACATCCTATTCCTTACAGTGCTCCAATCTTACCGCAAGCAGCAATCATTCAGCCCCCCGCCAGATGCGACCCTGCCGTCTCTGCCGCAAAAAAGTTCAAATCATGGTTTTAACCGTACCTTCGTATCCAGAGATACATTGCCCTGGGCACGAATCCCCCCAGAAAATTGCCATTCGCTAGAAAGTGTAGTAAAAATTTAAGTAGCTTTGAGCAGCCGACCGATGCTTGCAAGACTATATAGCTTGACATTTTCGGCTCAGTTCCACCGAATGTTCCACACCAGTGATGTGAAGGTTTCTGGAAATTGCTGACGGAACCGCTAAAATAGCGATGAGTTCGTTAGTATCCAAAGCTGAAACATTTTGGTATTGGCATCTACGAATTATTGTCAGTGTGAGGATTACTTTATGTCTACGCAAATGTTCAAGTCGATCTACCGTGCAGGCTCTATGTCTGCGCTTTTGGCCGCTAGCCTGATGGTTTCCGGTACGGCTAAGGCCGAGACCGAATCCAGCGTTATTCGCACCATGAGCGCTGACCCCATCGCCCGTCCGATGACCACCGCCCAAAATAACGTTACTTCCGTCTCCCAGCTCAGCGATGTGCGCCCCACCGATTGGGCCTTCACCGCATTGCAATCCTTGGTAGAGCGCTACGGTTGTATCGCTGGCTATCCTGACCGTACCTACCGCGGGCAGCGCGCCATGACTCGCTTCGAGTTTGCCGCGGGTTTAAATGCTTGCTTGGATAAAATCAACGAAATCATTTCTGCTGGTTTGGCCGACAAGGTCAGCACCGAAGACCTTGCTGCCCTGCAACGCCTCCAAGAGGAATTTGCCGCTGAACTAGCTACCCTCCGCGGCCGTGTAGACGCCCTCGAAGCCCGCACCACCCGCCTCGAAGCCCAGCAGTTCTCCACCACCACCAAGCTCAATGCTTCGGTGATTTTTGCAGTGTCCGGTGCCTCTGATGACCGCACCAGCTTTGCTCCCAATGCCACAAATACAGGTATAGCTGGCAACACGACCGGCGACCGCACCAACATTACCTTCTCCAATCGCACCCGCCTAAACTTCGACACCAGTTTTACGGGAAGAGATCGGCTGCGTGCGCGCCTTGAGGCTGCTAACGTCCCTAACAATACGGCTGCATTAGGTATAGGCAATTCTGGTCGCCTTTCCTTTGAAGCAGATACCGGTAACTCCTTTACCTTAGGTCGCTTGTTCTACCAGTTCCCTATCGGCAACGCTGTCACAGTGTACATTGCACCCCTAGGCAATACCGATGACGTGCTTTCTCGGATCAATGCCGTTGAAAGCGAAGAGCAGGCAACCGTTTCCCGCTTCGCACGCTACAACCCAATCTTGCGTTTGTCTCAGGTTCAGCCCTTCGCCGTCTTTGGTGCTCGAATCCAACTCAGCCCCCAAGGTCGCCTTGAGCTTGTCTATGGTTCTGGTGATGCTGCTCAGCCCGGTGTAGACTCGCCTACCGGCGGTGGACTCTTTGGTGATGCCCACGTATTGGCTGCTCAATTGGTGTGGGAGCCTTCTCGCAATTTTACCCTTGGTATTAGCTACGCCAACGCTTATAACCCCCGCAACAGTTTGGGAACTGGTTTTACCCAAGAAAACATCCGCACCAGCAATGGTGTAGCTGTGGCCGATGTTCGTTCCAACACGGTTGCCGGTAACTTGGTTTGGGGCATTACACCCAACATTGACTTGAGTGTTTGGGGTGCGTTTATCTTTGCTGAGGCGGGAAACTTGAATGCTTCCACCACCTTCACCTCTTGGATGGCTGCTCTGTCGTTTAAGGATCTGTTCTCCCGCAGCGACTTGGCTGGCATCATCTTTGGTCAGCCCCTCTATCGCAGCTCGGTGAGCGGCAACGCCACCAGCGCTGGTGAGTCTACGCCTTACCACTTGGAGTTCTTCTACAACTACCGCCTCTCGCGCAACATTTCGATTACGCCAGCGGTGTTCTTTGTGTTCAACCCTAACAGCTTGTCGGTTAATGGCACGGCAACGGTCGGTGTGCTCCGCACTACCTTCACGTTCTAGGTCGATTTCGTGCGGTAATGCTCAATAACTAGCTCAATAATTACCAAATAATTAACTAAGGGGCATCGCAAGATGTCCCTTTTTGCGTTTAGAATAAGAAACACGCAAAAGGAACGGTGGCGTATGGACGTGATCCCAGCAATTGATATCCTTGAAGGGCGATGTGTGCGCCTTTATCAGGGTGACTATGATCAGTCGGAGGTGTACGGGGAAGACCCCTTGGCGATCGCCCAGCATTGGTATTCCCAAGGGGCAAAGATCCTCCATGTTGTAGACCTTGACGGGGCGCGAGCAGGTAAGCCCCAGAACCTGCAAATTATTGAGGCGATCGCCCGGTCGATTCCGATCCACGTGCAGGTGGGCGGCGGTTTGCGCGATCGCAATAGCATCATGGCCGTCCTAGCGACAGGGGTAAGCCGAGTAATTTTGGGCACGATCGCTGTGGAGCAGCCGCAATTGGTAGCCGATATTTGTGCTGAGTTTCCCGGGCAGATTTGGTGGCATCGATGCCCGCGATGGTAAGGTGGCCACCCGGGGTTGGCTGAACACCTCCGAAATTCAGGCGACTGAACTGGCTCAACGGGTGACGGGTGTGGGCGTAGCCGGGATTGTTTATACCGATATTCAACGGGATGGCACCTTGGAAGGCGCAAACATAGCTGCCCTTAAAACCATGCTCGAGACCGTATCGGTGCCCATTTATGCCTCGGGGGGGATCAGCTCAGTGACCGACCTGCTGGAGCTGCTAGGTCTGGAGGCTAAGGGACTGGCGGGAGCTATCTTGGGGCGATCGCTCTATACGGGGCATATTCATCTGCCGGAGGCCATCCGGGCGGTGGGGCAGGGGCGCTGGCAGGATATTCCTACGGATACGGCGATGGTTTAGTAGCGAATTCTGGGGTCAATTAGGGCGTTAATGACATCAATGAGGATGCTGATGATCATGACAATTGCCCCAAAAAATAGGGTCAGCCCCTGGACGACGGGATAGTCGCGGGCGGTAATCGCTTCAAAAAGTCGGTTGGCCAGTCCGGGAAAGGAAAAGGTAACTTCGGTGAGAATCGCCCCCCCTAGGAGGGCGGCAGCCGTTAGGCCCATGATTGTAATGAGGGGGATCAGCGTATTGCGGAGGGCATGGTTGATCAGGATGCGGCGTGGTGTGATCTTCCGGGCGATCGCTGCTTCCACATAGTCGGAATTCAGGGTTTCCCGCAATTCAATCCGGGTAATTCGTTCAAAAATGCCGCTGATTACCAGCCCAAGGGTGATGGCGGGCAAGCATAGGTAGTGGAGGCTGATGCCCCAGCGGGTCCAATCCCCCTGGAGTAGGGCGTCAATGGTGTAAAGGCTGGTGATGGGGTTGGGTGGCGTTAGGGTAACCGGAAAGCGTCCGCCGATGGGAAACCATCCCAAGTGCACTGCAAAGATCAACTGCATGACCATACCCACCCAGAACAGAGGCAGGGCATAGGTTAGGATGCCGAACAAGCGCCCACTGGCATCCCAAAGGGTATTGGGGCGCAGCGCCGCCATGGTTCCGACGGCGATGCCAACCACCACAGCAATTAAAAGGCTGTAAAGCCCCAACTCTGCCGTGGCTGGAAAGAAGCGCTGAATCAGGTCTCCAACGCGCTCCCCCCTAGTGCTGAGGGAGGTGCCCAGTTCGCCCCGCACTAAGTCCCAAAGGTAACGACCGTATTGCTCTAGCCATGAGCCGGTCAGCCCTAACTGCGATCGCACGGCTTCCTTGACCAACTCTGGGGCCCGTCCCCCCAAAATGGCATCCACGGGATCACCGGGAGTCAGGCGCAGCAGCAGAAACACTAAACTGGCGATCGCCCAGAGCATCACGGGGGCAAGGGCGAGGCGGAGGGCCACGTAGGACAGAAGGGCGTTAAGGCGATTCATGACTGTGATCGGTCCCAGGAAGGGGATGAAAGCTGGCGACTAGGGCCACCGCCAACCACCAAAGCAGGTGGACTTGGGGTCGGTACCAGATGGTATCCACCAAACCATGGGTAGCCATCCCCAAAATGGCGGCGATCGCCCCCAGTAACCACAGCCCCTCCGAATTTGATTCCGCCCGACAGCGCTGCACCTGCCGCCAGGCCAGTACCAGTATGGTCACCACCAGCCACCCGTAGCAGATGAGTCCGAGAACGCCGGTTTCCACTGCCAACTCTAGGGGCACGGAATAGGCTCCTAGGGCACTAAATCCTGATCGCTGAAACAGTGGGTAAATCTGATTAAAGGCCCGGTTCCCCGGCCCAATGCCCAAAATCGGTCGAGCTTGGATCATCCGGAGCACCGCCCCCCAAACACTGACCCGAAAATTATTACTGCTGTCCCCCGTGCCCAATAAAATACTTCCCAGGCGTTGCCGAATCGGGGGAATCACTGCGGCCGCCACTAGGATTGTGGCCAGGGAGCCACCACAAAAGGTGGGGAATGCCCAGCCGGGCAGGGTTCTGCCAAACCACCACACCCCAAGCAATGCGATTGCTGCCAAATCTACGGCGATCGCCAGCAGACCGCCCCGACTAAAGGTTTGGGTAATGACAAAAATACTGCTGAGGGCCACCACCGCTGCCAACAGTCGTAAAGACCATCGTCGCCAAATGCCCAGAGCGGCGATCGCCAAGGGCACCGACGGGATGAGATAGCCCGCAAGGAGATTGGGATTCCCCAAAAAACTGTAGACCCGCGTGATTCCCGCCAAGGTTGAGGTAGGGTCTGTCCAAGTGGCTAACTCCTGGGCCCCAAGAACATACTGCTGCACGCCGTAGGCATTAACCCAGAGGGTGGAGATTAAATAGGCCCCCACCAAACGCGATCGCCACGCCCCACAGCTCAGCACTTGGTGGAATGCAGCAAAGCCAACAAAATAGAGAGTTAGTTTTATCCAGCCATCGAAGGCCGCCAAGCGCACTGGAGATAGCAGCGTCGCTATCGTTGCCAGAATCCAATAGGCCATTAATGGCCCATGGATCGGTGTCCATGCAGGGCAATCCCCCAGCCAGCGCATTCCCCATCCAATGGCGATCGCCAGGGTTAAGACCCCGATTTGGGCATTTTCTAGGAATGGCAACAGCACCAACAGGACAACAAGCAAGCCACCTAGGAAGGATGGCGATTCTAGAGCGTAGGATCCCGCAGTCCACTGACGAAAGGGACGGCGTAACCGTTGGAGCAATGGCCCAGGTAGTTGTGCCATGACCTTTATTTTGCGATCGCCCATAGCTCCCAAGCATCAAGTTATGGGCAATAGTCTAGCGGATTGCTGCCACAGGTAGCGGCACAGACTTCCCTTGCCCCCGATGCAACATCCCTTCAATTGTTTGCGACAACTTCGCTGGCGACACCGGACGCTTTAGTAATAACGTTCCCTTTGCTAGTCGCACCCGTGTCCGCTCCAGTAAGCCATCGCGCTCAAGGAGAAACAGCACAGGTGTCTCCCGAAATCCCCGACTCTGCCGCAACAATTCGCAGAAGTCATAATCTGGCACGGTAAAGATCAGTAGCTCTGGCCGGCGACTCAAGAGCGATGGCAAGCTCTTGGTCGGCTTATCCAACACCATTACCTCATACCCCGCATCCTTCAGCAGAAGCGGTAGGAATTCATCGTTGCCAACCACGGCAATTAGGGGGAGCTGCTGCGCCTCCGGCAGTGTGTGGGCAGTAAAGCATACGGGCAACGGTAGATCCTCCGCGGGTTGCAGGTGCAATACCCCCCGATCAATTAGGGGCAGTAGTAATCGCATGGTGTCACACAGCGATCGCCGCAACCGAACTGCCACATCCCAAACTGTGTAACGCCCATTGAGGAGCAGCATCAAATCATCAACCATTGCAGCCGGTACCATTTGCCGTAAATGCTCAGGATGCTGTAATACCGGAGCCATGTCCGGCTGAAATCGTGACATTTGGGCCCGCATGCTCCCCAGTCCACAATTACGCCAATCTGTCCGCATCGCCTTGGCCTGCTCGACCAAATTTTGGGGTGACAAGAACACTAATTGCTGGCTGAGCTGACGGTAGGGTAACCAAACCATTTGGTTATGGAAATTTTCGATAAAGTCAAAAAACACCTCCCGCACAATGCAATTCACCATCGCCTTTGCCGCTGCTGCCGAGATTTTTTGTGCCTCTAGCCAAGTCGCCAGAACCTGAAGTTCCCAAGGATTACGTACATCCGCGATCCCTAGGGGGCGCTCCGCCGAAATTTCCCCGGCGAGTTTGGGCAGCACTTGCCGAATTGCCCGCTCCCAACGGCGTACACGATTCTTGGTCGCCGTTGCATAGACCACTCGCCCCATATGTAAATACAGATGCCATTGCCGCTGGGGGTCATCGCTATGCAAAATCACAAGTTCGCCACATGCCTTTTCTTGGCTTAGCGTCTCTAATCGTTGGGCAATAGAACTAATGATCGTGATTTCAGACATTATTGATGACTCCTAGCGTTGAAATGTAAAGTTTCGTAACGAAAAAATTCTGCCGTTTAGGTTAAGCGTTGTTTAACTGCATGACCAAAGGTTAGGGAAGAAAAGTGCAGGAATTGAGTAAGATGGGGCCAAGGTAGGATCTCTTAAGTTCTCTTTAATGTTCTCAGCCTCCGGACGATAGGCCGGCACGGCAAAGTTGTCCTCCGGCAGAGAACGACCTCCAAGCTAGGGAATGGTCTGTTATGTTCTAGCTTTGGCCCTGCCCATGGGGTGGGGGGGGAAGAATTACGGGTGATCGCCCGTGTTGCAGTTGCGGCAGTTGATGAATTGGTGGGATTAAAAGCGCAGGACTCGCGCAAAGATGAGAGCTAGGGTGGTGAGGGCCACAAGAAGGCTGGCGATCACCCCAATGAGAACATAGAGCTTCCGGTCTTGGAGCGCCTTTGTGGTTAGATCGTGGGATTTGTGGGTAATCAGAAACTTAATTCCTGCTCCCGCATTGATTTTTTTGATCACGGGCTGACTATTTTCAAAACGCACCTGCCCCGTGATGAAGGCCCTTTGCCCAAGGCTCAAGCACTGTTCTTCAAAGGAAAACCCCCGCGTAATTTTCTCCCGAGAGTGGAGGTATTGACCGATATTTCTGGTGAAATTCCCGAAGCGCACTATCCCGTCATGGGGTGAGCCGGAGAGATATTCCCGCCTCGGTCGCTCCACTTCTATCTCAGCGTCATCCGGGTCGATGGCGATCTGACCGGATTCATCTTGGAGCAAAAATCGTGTATGACGACGATCTTCGTCAATGATTTCCCACCCATTGGAACTGTCGGTGTGAATCCGAGTAGCATATCCTCCGCTAGAACCACTCTCGCCGGAGTTGCCACCATAGGAAGCGCCTTCAGAACGACCTAATTCACTGCCATCATCATCGGAACCACCTCCGGGGGCAACAGAACCTCTGCGATCGCTGGCGGAGGGATGGCTTAACCGTTCGCGATTGGTGACGTTGCCGCTTCCATCGATGGTTTCACGGTAAGAGGTGAGTTCTTCATATTCCCACTTCACAACACACTTGTAGTAAGCGCAGGATTCCTGGAATAGTTCAGAGGTGAGGGGGCGATCGCACGCAACCCTACTAGACAGCTTCACTAAGCCACCCCGCTTCACATCCTTTCCAACCGCTTTTTGTAGCTCCTTGGTCATGGAGAGCAACGTTCCTATTCTGACCGATTCAATTGCAGAAAACTGCTCCAATTATCTTTTGGCTGAGAAATAGCCGAAGCCTAGGGCAACTGAAAGCGGAAAACAGCGCAGACCGACAATACCAATCAGGGCAGGTGGCATATGGCTTCCAAACTCTGGCACCAGTTTAGCAATAATCAACCTAAGACGGACTTCAAATTATGGGGGATTTAAGGGAAGCTTAAATGGGAGTGCCAAGTCATAGAAACCTATCTGCAAACTAGAGTATTTTATCCTGAGTTCTATCGCAGCCACGAGAGCGGATCACCCCCAGGAATGCTGTTCCGATCCTACTGCCAGAGAATATCTGATGGGTGTGAGCGGTTCTATTTAGACCCCCGCTGAATGATGTCTAAAGAACTGAGCACGGGAAAGTTATAGTCATTTAATTTGAATTTGATACAGCTTTTTCCAACCTCAAACCCTTACTCGGTCTAAACTCGAAGGTTAATGCTGGTCTTTTACAGTCTCAATCTTAATTAAAACGGCTATAGTACTCAGCTTGTGATGATATTCCTGGGCATTCTAATGTGAGAAGGGCCAAGCATCGAAAAATCCCCATGGAGTTATTCAATGGATTCTCCACAGTTGAGGTGTGCGTATCGTTTAAGCTTTCCCACCAACCATCTTGATTTCGCCGCTGCAACGATTTGTTATCTTGCTTTGTGAGATCTTGAGTGCATTGTCGTCATATTTAGGACTCCTAGGGAATTTGAACCGAACCACCAGCTACCCATGTAGCCGATAGCGCTTCTGCTTGCTGCAAGACATTTTGAACGGCAGCAGCTTGGAGATCGGGAGGGTAGCCATATTTTCGCAAAATTCGCCTGACGGTACTGCGGAGACGAGCGCGGGCACTTTCTCGGTGAGCCCAATCCACGGTGACGTTCGATTTCAGACTCATCAGCAATTCATGGGCGATGATTTTTAGGCTGTCGTTGCCCATGATTTCAACGGCACTTTCATTCTCGGCTAAGGCATCGTAAAAAGCAATTTCATCAGCAGAAAGTCCTTGTTCTTCGCCTCGTTGGCGGGCGGCTTTAATATCTTGAGCCAGATTAATTAATTCTTGCAGGACTTCGACAGTGCTGATGGCGTTGGTGTGGTATCGAGCGACCGCTTGCTCTAGTCGTTCGGAGAATTTTTTTTTTCTTCCGTTACGTTGGTGCGGCTACGGGAATGAATCTCATCATTCAGCAAGCGTTTTTAGCGCTTCTAGGGCGAGATTTTTTCTTCTCCATTTGCTGAATT
>JAAUUH010000071.1 GCA_012031145.1 Oscillatoriales cyanobacterium SM2_2_1
AATAGGCATAGAAATTGCTCTCTTAAAATTACCTTGGGAGATCAATCACCCAGTCACATCTGAAAAATATGGCTTAGATGTAGAATTCAATCTTAAATTTAGAGTGTTTGTGCCTGTCTCAATGTCTAAATAGGTGCCAAATCCTGGACATTTTCTAAACATTTATGACGCTCCAGAGGAGTAAACACTCACCATTTCAAATAAGATTGGTTGGTGCTGAAAGTGATTACGCAGGAATTCTAACTAGAAGTCTGTAGCAATATTCCAGCCCCTAGGGGACAAGAACGGCAAACAGCTACACAGCAAGAAAAACTGTATTCCGGCACCGGAGATATGAAACGCAACAATCGGAAGTCTCGATCAATTTGCCTTTTTACCTATAAGGAAAATTCACGTTTGACTGGTTCCTATTTATTGGTTTCAATCCCTACGATAAACAGTGGTGGTACATTTGGCAACATAAATTACAATGCCGAATCCCTATGGAGTCAATAAGGGTTACTTATTCTGAGGATTCAAGGGCAATAGACTCCGGTTCTAGTTCGGGAATTTGGAGGGGAAGGCGCAGGGGTTGGGCGGGTTCAAGCCAGCATTGGGCCACCGGAAGGGTGTCTTCGAGATCGGCGAGGGGGCGAGGAATGATCGTCAGGGAGTGGAAGTCACCAATGCGCTCGGCTTCAAACATGCCGATTTCGATCGCCATGGTGACATCGGCAACATTGCCGCGAATGATGGCGGTGCACAGGCCAGAGCCAATGGTTTCGTAGGCGGCTAGGTGAACATCGGCGGATTTGAGCATGGCGTCACAGGCTCCAACCATGGCGGGAAAGCCAGTGGTTTCCAGTAGTCCAATGGCGAGGGAATTGAGACGGTTGTTGCCTTCGGGGGCAAGTCGCCGCAAATGTTGTCCGATGGGTAAAACTTGGTCGAGGTTGGGGTAAGGCCGGGCGATGATGGATGAGGTTACTTCTTCGCCAAAGAGTTTAGCCTGATCGACACCGGCGGCAACAGCCAACCGTACATCGGTGATCCGTCCCCGAATGACGGCGGTGCAATGACCACTCCCAATTTTTTCGTAGCCCATAAATAGGACAGTGGCCGATTTGAGCATCATGTCGGCGGCACTGACGACGGCCGGTAAACTCAAGGTGGAGACCATCCCAAGGGCACTTTCACGGATGTCCATCACTGCCACGGGAAACTGTTGTCATTATAGGCGCAGAAGTTGACACTGGGCATGGATGGCCGCAGCGGATTGGCTGAGTTGGCGGTGCTCGTCGTCGGTGAGAGGAAGGCAAATCAGCCGACTAATGCCCTGCCTTCCCAGGAGGGCAGGGAGTCCGATATGCACTGCGGGAAGGGCATAGATTCCTTGGGAATGGACGGAGATGGGGAGCAGTTGCTGGCGATCGCCCAGGATAGCTTCGATCATGGTGCTGATGGCGGCAGCGGGGCCAACCGGCACTGCTGGTTTGCAGTAGTTGGATGATTTCGGCACCACCAGAGCGGGTTCGTTCCATCAGTTCATGGAGGCGATCGCTCGGCAGCAATTCAGTCACGGGAACACCGCTGACGGTGCTATAGCGGGGGAGAGGCACCATCAAGTCACCGTGCCCCCCAAGCACAAGGGCGCAAATGTCGGCGGTGGAACAACCGAGGGCACTGGCGAGGAACAGGCGAAAACGGGCAGCATCGAGGATGCCAGCCATACCCATAACCCGTTCGGGGGGAAGCCCACTCAATCTCCAGGCCCAGTGGGTCATGACATCGAGGGGATTCGTCACAACGACCAAGATGGCATCGGGAGAGTGGTGGACCAAGGGGGGGATCAGGGACTCGATGATTAGGGCGTTGGCTTGGAGCAGATCGTCACGACTCATGCCGGCTTTACGGGGCAGTCCAGCAGTAATCACAATCACACTGGAGTTAGCGGTCTCTGTCAGGTCATTGGTGCCATGGAGCGGGCGGTCAAGCGCGGCGATCGCCTGGGAAATGTCGAGGGCAACCCCCTGGGGTCGGCCGGGAACGATGTCGAACAGGGTGACATGGGCGATTTTGTGCTCGGCGAGGCGATGGGCCAAGGCACTGCCGACGGTTCCAGCCCCAATAACAGCGACGCGATCGGGCATTATCCCAGCCGATAACCAAAGCCCCGCACCGTAACCAGGTGTTTGGGGTCACTGGGGTCGGATTCTAGCTTTTCTCGGAGCCAGCGGATGTGCACATCAACGGTCTTGCTGTCCCCCACAAAGTCGGTGCCCCAGATTTTCTCTAGCAGTTGTTCCCGTGACCAGACCCGGCGAGGATGGCTCATAAAGAGTTCAAGGATGCGAAACTCCTTAGGGGAGAGCGTCACTTCATCGCCGCGCACCATGACCCGGCATTCACGGGGCAGCATGGTGATATCGCCGAAGCGGAAGGTATGGTTGAGGTCGGGTTGGTATTCATTGCGACTGCGCCGCAGCAGGGCCCGGCAGCGAGCAATGAGTTCTTTCATGCCAAAGGGTTTGCAAAGGTAGTCATCGGCCCCAACCTCTAAACCAACGATGCGATCACTCTCACTGCCCTTGGCACTGAGCATGAGGATAGGGACGCCATTACCCTCGTGTCGCAGGGTTCGGCACAGATCTAGTCCGCTGATAAATGGCAGCATGATGTCGAGAATGACTAGATCCAGATGCTCAACCCCATGGGCCAGGGCTAGGGCATGGTGACCATCCTCGGCGGCATAAACTTTGAAGCCTTCGTCCCGCAGGTTAAGAATGATCGAATCGCGGATCGCCGCCTGATCCTCAACCACCAAAATCGAGAGGGGTGCGAAATTGCTGGGTTGGGAAGTAGAGGGGGGTAGTTCGGAGGTGAGCATGGGCACAGGTTAGGACTGCGAAACTCCTCAATAAATAGTACAACGGTTGGATTAGGTATTTCAGAATACAATGACATTCCGGAAAATTCCTTACCCAGAATGATTAGGCACCTACGGCTTCCTTAGCGGCGTAGAACACTTCCAAGGTAATGGTGCTAATTTGGCGATCGCGGGCGAATTTCTCGGTATTCCGCTTCACTTTGCCGCGGACAAATCCCGGAACCTGCTGGAGCAGGGATTGGGCATCGGATTGCCAATGGAGGTCAGAATCGGCGGTGATGCCCTTGTGCATGGCGGTTTTGGTGTCATGCCCGCCAAAGATCTCCAGCAGGTGATCCTCCATCCCGAGGGTGAAGGAGTTGTAGATCAGGTCGCAGATTTGGTTGGTGCCCTCGTAGCCGACGAAGGGACGGTAGCCAAGGGGAAAGTTTTGGATATGGACAGGGGCAGCAATGACACCGCAGGGAATACCCAGCCGTTTGCCCACATGGCGCTCCATTTGGGTGCCGAAAATGGCAGCGGGTTCGGTTTGGGCGATCGCGTCGCCAATTTGGCCATGATCTTCGGTAATCAGAACACGGTCGCAATATCCGCTCACTTGGGCCGTGAACCACTCCGCATCATAGGCGCAGTAGGTGCCGGCCCAGACGACATGGATGCCCATTTCTCGGGAGAGGATTTTGGTTAGGGCGGCAGCATGGGTACTATCGCCAAAAACAACAGCTTTCTTGCCAGTGAGGTTTTGGCAGTCGATGGAGCGAGAGAACCAAGCGGCTTGGGAGACGTGGCGGGTCTGGGTCTGGATGAAATCGTCGAAGCAAGTGGCGGAAATTTGGGGATCGAGTTGGTGCAGAATCTCGGCGATCGCCCGAATGCAGCGGGCCGTTTCCATTACCCCCATGGGGGCAATAT
Organism: Oscillatoriales cyanobacterium SM2_2_1; assembly: GCA_012031145.1. Classification (GTDB taxonomy): domain Bacteria; phylum Cyanobacteriota; class Cyanobacteriia; order Pseudanabaenales; family Pseudanabaenaceae; genus UBA999. The sequence continues at coordinate 3,779 of JAAUUH010000071.1, forward strand.
CGACATAGGGCATGGCGTAGGTTTGCTGCAAGTATTGGGCGGTCAGGGGGCCAATCTCCCGATAGGGTACCAAGTTAAACCAAGCTTGGGGCAGGGTTTCCAGTTGATCGACGCTAGCCCCTTCAGGAATGACGAGGTTGACGTGGATGCCAAGGTCAGACATCAGGCGCTTCAGCTCGGTGCAGTCGTGGTGGTGGTGGAAGCCAAGGGTGGTGATGCCCAAAATATTCACGGAGGGTTGGGCAGTTTTGGTGGTGCGCAGGGTGCCGGTTTTGGCCGCCTTGGTAAGGTAATGGCTCACAATTTGGTGCAGGGTGCGATCACCGGCTTGCAGTTCGTTGACCCGGTAGTGATTGACATCGGCCAGCAGCACTTCGCACTGGGCATCGAGCTTAGCCCGCTCAACAAAGTTTTCTAAATCCTCTTGCAAAATACTAGAGGTGCAGGTGGGGGTCAGCACAATCAAATCGGGGTGCTCCTCGCTATCTTTGCGCACGATGTTATCAACCACTTTTTCCTGGGAGCCGCGGGCCAAAACATGGCGGTCAACGACGCTGGTGGTGACCGGGGTAAATTGGCGTTCCCGTTCCAGCATCGATCGCATCACGTTAAAGTAGTCGTCGCCGAGGGGGGCGTGCATGATGGCATGGACATTCCTAAAGGAACTGGCGATCCGCAGGGTGCCAATATGGGCTGGGCCGGCATACATCCAATAGGCTAACTTCATAGGCACTCCCCAACAGCGAAAAACAGTAGATAGGGTATAGCCTAGCGAGTGCTCTATGGGAACTATCGATTCTTAAGCATTATTCATAGGATTGGCCATAGAAGTTCATAGTTCGCGCCTAAAATTATTGAGGAATGTGACGTGGGTGGTGGAGCATGGACGGCGAAGCAAAGTTGGCAAAACCGATTAAGTTTGGTACCGATGGATGGCGGGGAATCATTGCCGATGAATTTACGGGCGATCGCCTTGATCGGGTGGTACCGATCGCGGCCCAAGTGTTAGCGGAGACCTTTCCCGAGGCCCAGCGCACGGTTGTCGTGGGCTATGACCGGCGGTTCCTGTCCCCCGAATTCGCCCAGCGCGCCGCCGATAATTTGGTCGGGCATGGTTTCAATGTGCTGCTGTCCACCACAGACGCACCCACCCCAGCCTTTAGTTGGGCTGCCCACGAACGCCAGATGATAGGAGCGCTGGTGATTACGGCCAGCCACAATCCGGCCATTTATTCAGGATTAAAAATTAAGGGCACCTTCGGTGGCTCCGTGGCGCTCCCAGTCACCCAAGCTGTGGAGCAGCGAGTGAATGGGGGGGAGGTGCTCCCCCCTGGAGCGGGAGCGATCACCCCCTTTGACCCCTGGGAGTCCTACGGCGCGGCGCTCGGCCAAAAGGTCGATCGGTCGGCCATTCGGGCGCTGCTCGAAACGGGGCGGTTGCGGGTGTTTGTCGATGCCATGCATGGGGTCACCGCTGGGGGGCTGGCACGGCTCCTGGGCAGTGAAGGGGGTATTCAGGAACTCCATACCCATCGCGACCCCCTCTTCGGTGGCCATCCACCGGAACCCCTGCCCCAGTATTTGAACCAACTGGCGGCTGCGCTCCGTTCCCATCAAGAGCAGCACCCCGACTGTCTCTGTGTGGGTTTTATTTTTGATGGTGATGGCGATCGCATTGCAGCCATGGATGGCGCGGGTACCTTTCTAAGCTCCCAGATTTTGATTCCCATTTTGATTGAGCACCTTACCGTGGGGCGGGGCTGGACGGGGGAGGTGATTAAAACCATCAGCGGCTCGGAGTTAATGGGGCACGTCGCTAAGTTCCATCATTTACCGGTCTATGAAACCCCGGTAGGATACAAGTACATTGCCGAGCGGATGCTGTCTGGGGTGCCGGTGCTCCTGGGTGGGGAAGAATCCGGGGGGATTGGCTACCGAGATCACATTCCGGAGCGGGATGCCCTGCTTTCAGCGCTATATCTCCTAGAGGCGATCGCCCGCACCGAACTGGATCTGAGCCAGCAATACCGTCTGCTCCAAGAGCGGAGCCAATTTTTCCATGCCTACGATCGCACCGATGTGCACTTGCGGGATCTCTCGGCGCGCGATCGCCTATTGGAACTGTTAGCCAGTCAGCCACCCACGGAACTTGCTGGCCGCGCGGTCACCGAGCTTACCGCCCCCGATGGCTATAAATTTCGCCTTGCTGACGACGCCTGGCTTTTGGTGCGGTTTAGCGGCACCGAGCCCTTACTCCGCCTTTACTGCGAAGCCCCCACCCCAGCGGCGGTCGGGGAACTCTTGGGGGCGATCGCCCAGTGGGTTACCACGGCCCTGTCCTAACCCAAATACAAACCCTGACTAGAATAAAACGGTTCTCCTTGCCACGCCCATGAACACGCCACGCCAATTGCCCCGCTATGAGATGTTTCGCCTCGGACTGTTCCAAATGGGGCTAGGCATGATGTCCCTGCTCACCTTGGGGGTGCTCAATCGCATCATGATCGATGAACTGAAGGTGGTTCCCATTTTGGCCGCCACGGCGATCGCCATGCACCAAGTGGTCGCACCGGCCCGGGTGTGGTTTGGACAGCTCTCCGACACTCGCCCCCTGTGGGGACACCACCGCTCCGGCTATGTGTGGCTTGGTGCTGCCCTGTTTACTAGTTTGTCCTTTGTGATTCTGCAGGTGATCTGGCAGATTGGGCTCAATCTTCAGGTTCATGGCTGGGATGGGGTTACCTATGCCTGGCTGGGGTTGTGCGGCGGTCTGTTCGGACTCTATGGCGTGGCTCTCAGCATGTCTTCCACGCCCTTTGCTGCCCTGCTGGTGGATGTTAGCGATGAAGCCGAGCGCCCCCAGCTAATTGGCGTGGTTTGGTCGATGCTGATGGTAGGTATTGTGCTGGGAGCCATAATTAGCGCCCAAATCATCCAACGCCCAGAACTCTGCGGCACCCAGATTTTGACCTATGACCCCACCGCCAGCGTCAAGACGGTAGACCTTGCCCTCCTCCAAGCCAGTATCAATCCCCTTTTCACCCTTGTGCCCACAGTGGTATTTGGGCTGAGCCTGCTCGCTACTTGGGGCATTGAACGCCGCTATTCCCGACTGGGCGATCGCACTACACCCACCTCCCTCCGCGACGATCAGATCACCCTTGGTCGGGCCCTCAAGATTCTGACCGCCAACCGCCAAACCGGACTGTTTTTCTCTTTTCTGTTGGTGATGACCCTCAGCCTGTTCATGCAAGACGCTATTCTTGAACCCTTTGGCGGCGAAGTCTTTGGATTGTGCGTTGCGGACACCACGCGCCTTAACGCCTTCTGGGGTAGCGGCACCCTAGTTGGTATTGGCCTGACCGGTTTTGTGATCGCCCCCCGCCTCGGCAAAATGAATACCACCCGCTGGGGATGCCTTTTAGCTGCCCTTAGCCTGTCCCTCATCATCATTGCTGGCTTCACTGCCAACGCCACCTTCCTCCGCCTTGTGATTGCTGCCTTCGGCTTTGCTGTCGGGCTGCTCACAGTCGGAGCTACAAACCTGATGCTCGACCTCACCGCCGCCGAAACCGCCGGTACTTTTATCGGTGCATGGGGACTCTCCCAAGCTATGGCCCGCGCCCTGGCAACCATTTTGGGCGGTGGGCTGCTCAGCCTCGGCAAAGGACTCTTCCCCAATCCTGCCATCGCCTATGGATTGGTCTTTTTTACCCAAATTATGGGCTTTTTCATCGCCATCAACCTGCTGCGACAGGTAAATGTCCGGGAATTTCAAACCGATTCCCAACGGGCGATCGCCACAACCCTTGAAGCGGAGCTTGACTAAGTTTCTCAACCGCAGACAAAAATCACCCTAGCTTTTGCTCGAAAAAATCACATATAGATTCCAGCCAATCCATTTTTTCGGAATTGGTCTAAAGAACTATGGTTGCAATGAATCGGGGAAATGAATGAATTTTAGATTTTTCTCTGATCGGGATTCTATTATTTTCAGATATCTGAAGATAATTGCAAAATAAAAACGAATAGGCGCAATTTATAACATCCTAGAAAATCCCTAAACCCTATCCTGTAGCCATCTTCAAGGAGAACGAAATTATCTAAAAATCATTCAATTATCAGAATTAGCGTTACTTACATGAGGAAATAAAGTTTAGAAATACTATTTCTTTTTCAAGGTCGACTGGGCAGAATATTAGTGTTACCAAGGGTTCTCCGAAACATATGAAACTCGCCACCAGCTTCCTGACTTCGATTAAAACCATTGTGATCGCCCTTCCTTTCGGACTGATTTTTGCCGCTCCCGCCCTCGCTACTTCCGAAAATTTTGAAGCCGGTTCCAAAGGTTCCTACACAACGGGCAACGTTACTCTGAGCTCCGGCAGCTGGAATTTTAACGACGCGCTCGTCGGTAACCTCAGCACAGATCGCAAAAATGGTGCCCGTTCCGCCCGCATCCAAAGAGGTGGTCGCATTTCCATGAACTTCAACCGTTCTGGCGGTGCAGGCACGATCACCATTCGCCATGCCGTCTTTGGCACCGATAGTAGCTCCAGATGGCAACTGTTCTGCTCCAATACCAATGGCAGCACCTGGCAGCAAATTGGCTCTACGATTACGACCACTTCCACCACCCTGCAAACTGCCGTCTTTAACGCCAACATGGCCGGTAGTGTTCGTTGCGAAGTGCGCAAAACCGACGGAACCTGGGCGCGCCTCAACATCGACGACATCAACATCGGCAACTTCTCCTCTACCACAACTCCCCCCACCCGCCCCCCCGCCCCCCCAACCTCTGGCTCCATTCACCTGGCCTAGGGACCCCAGCAACGCCACCACCAGCACAGCCAACCCCAATAATTATTTGATGGTCAAGCCCGAATACGCACTGGCCTACAACAATAGTCGCCGCATTCCCCGTTGGGTGAGCTGGGCCCTGAACAGCTCTTGGATTGGCAGCGCTAGCCGCCAAGATGACTTCCGTACCGACAGTACCCTGCCCTCCAATTGGTACCGCGTCGGTGGCTCCGACTACTCCGGCAGCGGCTACGACCGGGGACACATGGCTCCTTCCGCCGATCGCACCAGCTCTACTGCTACCAATTCGGCCACGTTCCTGATGACCAACATGATTCCCCAAGCCCCCGACAACAACCAAGGGCCCTGGGCAGAGTTGGAAAACTACACCCGCAGCCTGATCACCAGCGGCAACGAAATTTATATCATCGCCGGCGAATACGGTGACTGTGGCACTGGCTCCAACGGTCGTCGCTGCGAGATTGTCACCTCTAGCGGTAATCGAATCGCCGTTCCGGCTCGCACTTGGAAAGTGATTGTCATTGTCAACAGCCGTGGCGCGGGTGCAGGCGGAGTCAATAACAGCACTCGGGTGATCGCCGTTGATATGCCTAACGATCAAGGCATCCGCAGTGTACCTTGGCGCAACTACCGTGTGACGGTTCGGGACATCGAAAACCGCACTGGCTTAAACCTATTGTCTAACGTTCCAGCCAGCATTCAAGAGGTAGTTGAAACCCGTCGTGACACCCTCTAATTAGAAACATCAGCACCCCATAGCTAATGGTTATGAGCCTGCAGTGCAGGCTCATTTTTATAGCTGCAAATAACTGGGTTAGAACGGGGTGCAAGGGTGAAACCTCTGCGAGATGCGTTTGCAGTTCAGCCAATGTCTAACTGATTTTAGATTGGAGCAACGCCATCACATCCTGGCGTTGCGGGCATTCAAATATCTCACCGAACCCTGATGCGCCGGTCTTAATCCTTCTGCACCTAGCTGGGTATACAACTGACTTCATTTGCTGATGAAACCGGAACTGACTACCAAAACCTTTTTAATCTCCCAATGCTTGTAGCCTTTTGCTGTCACCGGTGGCTCATCTTACGGGGGCTAGGGTTTGATTCAATGGGGGCTTCAGGAACCTACTATGTGATGATTTGAAGTTACTGGTGACTTTTCCCTCCTGTTCTGATATGTCATTTAGGTTGCTGCATAAATTCCACTGTATATGGCTCAAGTGCGTCTTGAAATTTAGTGTCTCAGATTCTTAACAGCCCTTACGAGTTGTCTTAGCAGTTACGTTGACAAGCCGAAGCCTCTTCCTAACTTTTCCCGCCCGTTAAGTTTCATCTAATCTGCAATCAATTCCTCACCAATTCCACGTCTATACCCTTTCGGGTAAAGCAAGTAGGCTATCCATTGGGTTATGATTTTACTTGTCTTACGACCGACGGCGATCACTCCTTGGAACTACCTGTCTTCGCTAGAGGGTTCCACATTAGTTACCCTTTGCTAACCTGAAAATAGCGGCATTTCTAGGACTCTATCGGAATCTCCTTATTTCCCACGGGCTGGAGAGGTGATTGCCTTAGGACTCCTCTTTACTTTTGGGGTAGGATGCTCTCGGTCAGCATTTAGACACGGCATATTCTTGTGCGCCTGAACATGCTCCTATCAGCCCCAGCGAGCACTATAATTAGCGAAGGTTCGTTAAGGATTCATTTGCATGATCCTTAGCAATCTTGCTCTGCCTTCGCACTTGATTTGGCTCTAGGCTTGTTGGAAAATTCACCTCTTCTGCTAATACTGCCCTTACATGACTGAGTGAAAATTTCGAGGCGGACATCTGCCTGAAGATTGGCAGGGAAAGGCTTTCGGGAATCCTTCCAACTCCCCCGAGCGACTTCGAGTCGCGCAGCCTACAATAAGTTAGTGTCTCAAGCCATATTTTGAAAAAATGAAAATCTTGACATTGTTTAGTTCAATTACTGAAGTCCCCTCTGAATGGCGTCAGGATTTTCTGGCGGAGTGGCATCACATTCGCTATCTTAGGGCTAGGGCAGTTGCCTGGATTACCCTAATCTACCCGGTTTTTACTATTCCACTTATTACTTCCAAAGATTTTCTTATTCCCGAGTCTGCTTTTTCACATGCACTTACATTGATGTCCCCGTTAGGAATTGGAATCTTCGCCGTTTCAGCTTATTTACTGTTCAGTAACAAAGCCGTGTCGTCCTCTAGAGACTTAAAACCAAGAAATATTCAGGCGACAAATATCTATTTGATTGGCTTGATTACTCTTTTTGATGCAGTGTTTGCAATAATTTGGACAGACTCAGGATTAAATACCCCCTATATAGTTGGGCTATTTATTTATGCTTCATTATTTTATAGACCCCTTAAAATTAATTTCATCATTTATATTGCCAATTTTCTTTTCTATATATATTACATTTCTACTTTTAGTTACGATTTCTCAATTACCAATCGCGTAGTAGCCTATTTTTCTGGAATTTTATCCACCGGTCTTGCTTTAGTCATTGCAACTTCTCTATTTGGTTCAATAGCATCAAGTTTTGTAAGTCGTCGTACCATTGAACAACAGGCTGAAATACTGAGGACTGCCAATACTAGATTGAATTTGTTAGCGAATCTAGACGGACTCACTCAAATTTCCAATCGACGACTATTTGACCTTCACTTCGATCAACTTTGGCAGCAGCTTGGACGATCCAATACCTTTTTAAGTGTGTTACTGTGCGATGTGGATTTTTTCAAACGCTTTAATGATACCTATGGACATATAGCAGGAGATCATTGCTTGAAGCAGGTAGCTGGCATCATTGAGAAAAGCCTACAAAGAGATGGCGATCTTGTAGCACGTTATGGAGGAGAGGAGTTTGGAATAATTTTACCAAACACAGGAAAAGAGGGTGCGGTCACGATCGCTGAGAGAATCTGTCAAGCAGTTAGATCTTTAGAAATTCCTCACGAAGGCTCTATTCACGGTCGGGTAACGATTAGTGTTGGTGTGGCTTGGGTAATTCCCAATCTGGACATTTTGCCTGAGCAATTGCTTAAATCCGCTGATGAAGCTCTCTACTTAGCCAAGCGTGATGGACGTGATTGCTTTTCTTGTTTTGAAGTAGGGGTAAGAGCTAATTAATGAAATGAAGGATGCTTAGACTGGAAAACAAAATGGTCAACTGGCGGCACTGTGCCATAACTTAAGAGAGGCGATCGGCAACGTCCAGTCCAAACAGACCAACCCATTCAAAGCTGTGATGGCTCAGGTTTAAGGTTGGGCGCTAAAACAGTACTAAAACGACCATGGTTGGTATTGCACCAAATTCTTGAATGCAATCTATGGGCGGAATTTAGTTTTTTTGATGAAAATTATGTAGCCCCTCTCCCGATTTTGGAGAAGGACTACGAGTGTTGCTATTGTCTTGAGTCAACAGGAGTAGCTATGAATTTGGGACTTGCTCAGGAAGCAGGCACTTATCGGAATCACACCCCGCCGGCCCCGCTTCCACTAAATGACCAAAGTCGTAGTAGTTTAGTCGTTCTTGGAAGTTGTCCGAGCGGCGACGCTGACACACAGCGATGTGCTCTTTCTCGTAGCGCTCTCGGGAGATCGGCTCAAAGGGGAGCCGCGGAAAGGTTTGCAGATCATCAAAGCGGGACAGTAATGCTGCGGAGATATAGCCGCGATCGCCCTGAATTGACTCATAGATCAACGCGCTGAGGGACTCGATTTCTGATTCCCGCAACTCAATGGTGGCCGAGGTGTTGTGGGTCGTGTAGAACCGCTGCACCTGCATATAAAAATCAAACTGGGTGGCAGCAGAAAATTGCGCAATATCAATGACATCGGCCCCCGGCAGATCGGCCCACGATACGGCGACAGGAATTTCAATCAGCCATTCTGTGCAGCGAGGGTCGAAGGGATCGTTGAGCAAATTTCCCTGTTCGTCTTTATCTGACTGGGAGGGCACTAAGTTATAGCCAAAATCCATGCAGGCAAGGGCGACGGGATCATTTTTGCGACAGGTGATCCGGCGCAGGAATCGTTGGGACTTGGGAGGATGCCAACCGGGGGATGCGCCTGTGAGCAAGGATTTCGTTCCGGAGGGCTGAACGGTGGTACAGCGGTTAGGGCGTTTGATCCGATGGCGATCGCAATAGTCCCAAATCACCTCATGGACAAGTTCCCGCCAAGTTTCTAAATACTGACGCTCCTTGGCTTTGAACGTTTGCCCCACAGTATCTTCGGGACGGCCAGCTTCCCACCACCTCAGCCAATCCACCCCAAAGGCATGGACAAAGAAATCAAACAACCCCGTAAACGAAACACCAACAATCGGATCAATCAGCCGGCTGAACTGATAACGCTCTTCTTGGAACTGATGGTGCAACAGGGAAGCCACCGACAGGGCCCCGGCGGTGAAGGCTTCTGCTTGCTCCTGCAGGTTGTGGGGGTCAAGCAGATTGAGATGGATCTCGGAAAGGTTGCAGTGAAAGTCTGCGCCGATAATTTCACCGCAGGGGTTCAAACCATAGCGCTGGAGCCGATGGGTCAGTTCCCGGTCATCCATTGGTTCGGTGGCACGGCAGCGTAACCATTCCTTTGCTTGGGCTTCCCCCTTGGCGTAGGTGGCAAGAAAGGCTTGCTTTAACTCGGGTGTAGGCATCAAGTCGGCATTGGCCCGGGCGATCGCCTCTCCTGCCCACTGAATCGCCCCCTCCCCAGAGTAGTATTGTTTGCGCACGGAGGCGAGGCACTCCTCTAAAGTGGGCTTTTGGCGAAAGACACGGGTATGGTTAGCCATGCGCAGGGCATCTCGATCTGGATCGATGCGCCAATTGCCCGCAGCATCCTGTTGCCACAGGTTATCTTTTGCAGTGGCGGCCAACGGATCCGCCGATGAAAACTGTCGCATCCCGGCACTGCGGCGGATGTTCCCTGCCACGATACAAATTGCCGCCTCATCAATCAGCAAACAGCATTCCACCGAAGTCAACTGCCGTCCCGCGGCCCGGTTCAGGATCGCCGCAATCCGTTGGTATAACTCTGGTAACCTGACTGGATTGGCTACACCACCAAAGCCCTGCAGTGGTTCTCCCGATGGGCGCACATCACTAACGTCTACGATAACGTCTACGGCACCGGCGAATTGGGGATCACTACACAGTTCCAGTAGGGCGGTGTAGGAGCGAACCCACCCTTGACGGCTATCACCTACACGAATACGAACTTCTTGCCCATTGATGGTGACGGTGGTGCGATCGCCCCGCTCTTGAACTGGCGTGGCACCAATGCTCCCGGTCACAGTAACGTTCAGTTGCTGCCGAATCCCCGGCAATTGGGCAATATACTCCGGCTGTAAAACCGCACCAGTGCCGCAGCCCTGCATTGCCAAGTCCATCATCAGACCAAACGCTCGCCAGTCCACCACATTGGTACTGGTGCAGTTATAGCTACCGTGGAAGTTTTCTGATCGCTCCAGCCAAGGCGTGCCCCCGACCCACAGCCACCGCCCTGAGGTCAGGGCTCTTAGCTGCCGCTGCATCCGATCCACCAGTTCCTGCTCCTTGGGAGTCAGCCGGCCAAGTTTGGTCAAGCCAGCGATCGTGCGATCGCACACCTGATCCCAATGTTCGCGTGTTCCCCGATGTTTACGGCTGTAGGTGCGATAGAACACCGGATAGGCTGCCGGTGCGGTATCGGGAAAAATGGAGCGGGTGGGTGAGGGAAGTTCTTGTACCATGGAAAATTATGCCGATCTAGGGATTGTGTATTGAGGCGCTGGTAACGATTGCTTAACGCTATATATGGTGTGCGTTGGCCTGGGACTCTAGCCTACTCCAACTTGGCAAAAGATACCATAGGAAAAACAAAACCCGGAGCGGTCCATGGCAGGTTTATTTTTGGTTACCCACGGCAGTCGCGATCGCGCTTCTTGGCAGTTTCTCCAAGACTTGGTGGCCATGACACGCTGCCTTGCCCCCGGGATCCCGATCAGTGGTGGCTGTCTTGAGGGGCAACCCCAACCCCTTGAAGTGCAGTTACAGACCTTTTGTCAACCGCTGCCCCCCAATCTGCCAGTGGCGATCGCCCCTATTTTTTGCTTTCAGGAGTCCATACCCACAGCGATATTCCCAACGCCGTAACAATTGCCCAAACCCTCTGCCCTCAGCCCCTTGAGCTTTTGCCCCCCTTCGGTCACTGGCAGGGCACCAAAGCCTTACTGCGAGACGCCCTTGCTTCCCACCCTC
>JAAUUH010000072.1 GCA_012031145.1 Oscillatoriales cyanobacterium SM2_2_1
CCCCGCCCCCACCACCACCCCCCGAGTTACTCGAGGGCAACTGGTTGCTGCTGTTTACCACCAGCCAAGATCTACTGGGATTTGATCGTCTGCCCGGAGTTCGCCTAGGGTCCATTTATCAGTGCATCCGCACTGCTGAAAGCCGCATTTACAACATCGCTGAACTGTATAGCCTGCCCCTATTAGAAGGACTAGTCGCCGTCCGCGCCACCTTTAGCCCCGAGACGGAGCAGCGGGTTAAGGTTACCTTTGACCGGTTTCTGATCGGCTCCCAACGCCTGCTGCGCTATCGAACGGTCGATGAACTGATTCAGCAACTCAGTCAACCCACCAAACTGCCTGGCATCGATAACGCCATTACCCGCACCAACCAGAAGGGCACCCTCGAAACCACCTACCTTGACGATGAGCTACGCCTCGGGCGGGGGAATAACGACAATCTTTTTATTCTGCGCAAAGTCAAGAACTTTGGCTTGTAGAAACCCTGACCCTCGCCATCCCCGCAAGGGACAGCATCAACTCAAAACACTGCTCCGCCGTCATCGAAGCGGGCGAAAATACATCCCGACTGGAATAGCGCAAAATCAACTGCCGCTCATCATCCCGCAGCCCAAACTGCACCGCCTTCATCGACCATTCCACAAACTGGCGACAGGGGATCTCCTGGAAACTAAGCAACTCAGCATTAAAATGCCGGCGATCGCCCACAATGCGGTTATAGGTTTGACTCACCGCTTGCCGGTGACCCTCCAGGGTTTGCAAAAACCAATCGTCCCCGTAGCACAATAGCCCCGTCACCCCGGCGGAGCGATTATTCCGCTCAGAAGCCTCCATGATGCTTACCAAGTCGGGATAGGACACGTCCTCATGGGCTTTGCTGACATAAATAAGGCGATAAAGTCCCATAGCCACCCATCCAATGCCGTAAAAGTTTTGACACTACCTAGACATCAAAGGGGTGCGACTCAACACCACACCCCAACAACACATCAATCAGCGGTTAGCGCTTGCTGACCCGGCCGCCGACAACTGCCGGTGAAAAGTCAGACCAAGACTGTTTGATCAGATCCCGTTCCACCTGCACACTCCCTAGGTAGTTCCCCGCTGGCAAATTGGGGAACCGCTTGTAGGGCACCACATCCTCACCAAAGGTCGTGGCGTACTCTGACGAATCCACCATCATTTGCACCGCAGCCCGTAGCCCCCGATTGGCCAGCACATAGTTGTACTGCCGAATTTCCCCTTGGGTGGCCGGGGCCCGACCCAGAATGTGCTTAAACAGCAACTCAATCACCTTGGTGTTGGGATAGGGGGTGTAAAAGCGCTTGCGGTACTGCTCCGAGGCGGCCAATTCCTTGACGAACTCCCGCACCGAAATTTCACCATTGCGCAGTTTGCTTTCCAGGGTGGAACTGCGGAACTGTTGGGGCACTTTGCCACTGAACACATCCATCACTTGGCAGTAGATGGCGTTGATCACCTGGGCGGTCTCCGGCGAATTGGTGCCAACCGTATGGCGGTAAATTTTGGCGGGCTTGCGACGACTGGTACCCACACCCACTTCCACAGACTGCCCCTTTCCGTTGACAAAGGACTGTCCCAACTGGATAAACCGCGGCAAACTGGGATCGGGAAGGCTCTTTTTAGCTTCCAGCTCCACCAACTTCTGGGCAACTAAGGGCATTACCGCCACATCCATGGGCGATCGCACGGGCTCAAAGCTGGGCACCACCAGTTCCCGATTCTGCTTTGTCAGTTGACCATAGAGCTTTTGGGTGTTGGGGAAATTGGCCGCTGGGAAGGTGGCAAAGCGGTTATAGGGCACCACATCTTCGCCAAAGGCTTCGAGGTACTCGCGGCAATTAACCATCTCGGTGACCATGGCTCGGATGCCCTTGTTGGCTAAAATCAGGTTGTACTTGCGGATTTCTGCCTGGTCTAAGGGGGCCCGACCGAGGAAGTGCTTGGTGCCCAGTTCAATCACTTTGGTGTTGGGATAGGGGCTATAGAACTCCTTGATGTAGAGCTCCGAGGTGCCGAGCGCCAAGATAAATTCCTTGACCGTCAGTTCGCCATTCTGCAAGCCAGAGACATTGCGGCTGAACTGACTGTCGGCCACGTAGGCATCCATATCCCGCTCGAATACCTGCCGGTAGGCAGCCCGGGACAACTCCCGTAACCGCACAGGATCGGTGGTGGTGAGCTTGAAGATTTGCCGCTGGTCGCGTTGCTTGCTGACTCCTTGGTTGATGCGATCGCGAATGGCAACCATGGAACGCTCTTCCTTGACCTGTCCCAGTTCCACCCAGCGGGGCGTCTTGATCGGTTCCACCACGGTGCCCTTTTCTTCCGGCAGGGTAGCCAGGCGATTTTGCCGTAGAGAAACCCCAGCGGCGGTGAGGTAGCGTTCGTAGGGAACAGTGTCTTCGCCAAAGGCCTCGTTATATTCCGGACTATCGATGATCGCATCGACGAGGGCATAAAAGCCTTTCTTTGAGCACAGATCAAAATAGGCATTCATCTCCTTGCGCCCGTAGGTGGGGCGACCCAGCAGCCGGCGGTGGATATATTCAATCGCCTTGGTGACGTAGAGTTTGGTCCAGTAGCGATCGCGGAACGCCGGTGACTTAGCCAGGAGCTTAACGCACTCCCGCACCGAGATTTCACCATTTTCCAGCTTGATCTCAGCTACTTTTTGGCGCTGCCCTTCGTAGGGGATGTAGCCAATCACCTGGAGATAAAGAGCTCGGATCACCGCTTGGGTGGAGCTTTCGGAAAAGCGGACGCTCACTCCCTGCACCCGAGTAGTCTTGCCCTTGGGGCCAAAGCGCAGGTTGTTGGCAGGGGTTTGATCCAGCTTGAAGACCTTGGGACCTAGGGTTCCCGGTGCCTCTGCTACCCGACTGGGGGCACTGAGTTGGTTGGTGATGCCCGCCCCGGTGCGGATCAAAATCCGGCGGGTATCCTTGCCAAAGAACGCGGGCTTGGCGCTGGGGTTGCGGGTCTCCTTGGGGAAAATCGCCCCAAATTGGATTTCCAGCGGATCATTACCGGAGCCGTAAACATGCTGGTCGGGCAGGGGCTGGGTGTAGCTAGCAAACAGGGTAATGAACTGGGGCACCTTGCGGAAGGGCGCGGCGTAGTTGAGTAGGTCAAACTGCGCACCCCAGTTGCGGGCGGGCTGGGCTTCCTGACCTAGCCCCCGCTGGTAAGGGACGGTTTCTTCACCGAAATAGTCGCTGTATTCCGTGGAATTAACCAGGGCATCAACTAGGGCCGGCAACCCCCCCTTGGAGACGATCGCAAAATACTTCTGTACTTCTTCCCGGCTTTCGGGGCCCCGGCCGAGGAAGTGCTTAAAGGCCAGCTCTAGGGCGCGGGAATTAATGAACGGCAAGAAAAACTGATCGCGGTAGAGGGGCGATTTCCCGAGGCGGCGGACAAACTCCCGTGTAGAAATTTCGCCATTCTTGACCTTAGACTCCAAATCGGAAATCCCCTGACTGTAAGCTCGGGTGATATCCCGCTCAAAAATTTGCCGGTAGGCAGCCCGAACCACTTCGTTCTTTTCGGCAGTGGACAGACCAGGCTTCATCACAAACTTTTGGCGACGCTCGGCAGTGTTGTAGTAAATCTGGGGCAAGGACAGACCCTGGAGATCCTTAGAATTTCGCTGCCGTACTTTGTTGGAGGGGGTAGCGGACTTAAATTCGGAGATGGCCACATCCATGTACTGGGCAATGATGGCGATCGCCTCAGAATCTTGGCGGAAGTAGTTGATCGACGCTTGCTTTAGGGTTTGCAGCGCCACAATGGTGGCATCGGTAGAGCAGGCCTTTTCGATGATTTCCCGCAGCCCACGCACGTTTTGCTGCAAGATATTGGGATCACCCGCCACGATCGCATAGGTGGCATAGCGCAAAAACCAAGAAATATCCCGCAGGGACTTTTTCATCCGTTCCGGGCCATAGCGGGCAATGTTGATGGGACGAAAGTTAGGAGGCGGCGCATCAATCACCGCAGTCACGCCCGTAGATTCAAAAAATGCCTTAATCGCTTCGATGAGGTTAAAACCCGACTCGGCATAGGTAACAGTTCCCAGTTCCATCCCCCGTTTGGTGTCAATGGGACGGCCATCCATCCCCATGGGTGTAACTTCGCTGTCCTTAGGCTTTTCGAGAAACGCCATGGGGGAACCGCCGGTAAAAATCCGACTGGCCGCCTTAGAGACAATGGCATCGGCGTTGCGGGTCAGGACACTGGCAATTTCGAGGCGCTTCAGCCCGTTTTGGAACGACAGATTGAGATCCTCAAGCTCTGTCCGGGACGGGAACCGATCCTGCTGCTCAACACTGGAAATGGTACTTGTGATCGCAGTTTGGTAAAGGCGGGGGCGAGCGTTCACCGCACCGCTAGAAACTGTTACGCTCATGATTTACCTGTTTTTTATAAGGGCAATAATATCTACAAAGTATAGAGGGATCGTCCCTAGGTCGGATGCGCCTCAGTGGGATTTTCCTAAGAACTGGGGGAATAAGTTTTGTAAAGCGTCGGGCAATTTACGCTAACGAACTCCACCGGTCAACCTTTAGGGGACAGACCTGAACCCCTAAAGGGTCGAACATGAAGCCACGGGAGGATCACTTGCCATCCCCAAAGGATCAACCGTCCGGGCAGAAAAGGCGATTCCCTAAGCCCCGACAGCCTAGGAGCAAAGTCAGGATTGTGCCATGTCCCCCCGCTGGCAGGGAGAGGGAAGACCAACCCTGAACACCCCACCGTGCCCTAGCTACCGGCGATCGCACGCACCCACTGCACCAAAGTTCGCACAGGAAACCCCGTGCCACCGGGATTGTTATAGCCCGATTCCTTCTCAGTCCAGACGGGCCCGGCAATATCAAGGTGGGCATAGGCTGGGGTTTTTTCCACAAATTGCTTGAGGAATAGGGCCCCCGTGATGGCACCACCACTGCGGGTGCCGGTGTTTTTGTAGTCGGCGATGATGGATTTGAGTTGATCGAGGTAGGACTCTTCGAGGGGCATGGGCCAAAATTTTTCGCCCGTCGCCGAGGCAGCGGACTCCAGTTGTTGCCGCAGGGTGTCGGTGGTGCTCCACAATCCGGCGATCGCATCTCCTAGGGCCACAATGCAGGCTCCGGTGAGGGTAGACAGCTCAACGATGGCCTCTACTTCCAACTTATCGGCATAGACGAGGGCATCGGCCAGGGTCAGGCGACCCTCGGCATCGGTGTTGTTAACCTCAATGGTTTTGCCATTGGCGGCGGTGAGAATATCCCCGGGGTGCATGGCCCGACCGCTGATCATGTTTTCGCAGGTGGCAATGATGAAGTGCACCTGCACATGGGGCGGTTGGATCTGGGCGATCGCCCTAGCGGCTCCGAGGGTGGCGGCGGCTCCTCCCATATCCATTTTCATGATTTCAATGCTACTGCCGGCCCCCACCTTCAGGTTCAGCCCACCGGAGTCAAAGGTTAGCCCCTTACCCACGATCGCCACTTTGTGGGTGATCTCGCTGTGCTCGGGGGTATAGGTGAGGTGAATGAACTTGGGTGGCAATTCGGAAGCCCGGGCCACACCCAAAAATAATCCCATGCCCAGTTCTTGGCACTGCTCCTGCTCTAGTACCGTCGCTTGCAAAACCCGGGGATGGGATTGGGCGAGGGAAATTGCTTCATCGGCTAGGGTTTGGGGAATCACCACATTGGCCGGGGCCGACACTAGCTCCCGGGCAAGGGTCACGCCCCCCACCAAGGACTGGCCTGCGGCTACGGCGGCGATCGCGACTTCTGAACCGAGGTCTAAAAGCGCCACCGACTCCAGCACCGTCGGCTTAGTATCAGACTTAAAGCGTTTGTCCTGATGGGCTGCCAACAGGGCTCCCTCCGTGAGAGCCTGGGCGGTCATGGCATCGTCACTGGCATATCGGGGAAAAGCTAGGGCAATTTGGGGACACCGTACCCGCTCCGCCCAGCGCACCGCTAGGGCAGCTCCCTTGCGCCACTGCTCTAGGGTGACCTTATCAGCTAATCCCATCCCCACCACCAGCACCCGCCGCACCGGCCCATCGCCGATTCGACCCTCTAGGGTGCTACCGGCGTCGGCTTTGAATTCCATTTCGGTGATCAGCGATTGCACCAAGCCGCCAAAGCGGGTGTGATCCAATTCTTGCAATTCTGTCGTTAACGAGGCGATCGGCGATTCCTTAGCCCCAGCAGCCTTAGGGCTAGAAAAAAGTGCGATTACAGCACCATCGCCGGTCCATCTGCCAAGGGTTTCGGTCGAAGAGAACATCAGCATAATTCGGAGCATGATCCATGTGGGCACTTCAGTATAACGTGAGCGCAGGGACTCCTTTTCTAGGGCGGAATCTTCCCCGAACAAACCCGATCGGATCGAAATTCTAGTTAGGGGATGAATCGCCAAACCGTCAGCTTTAGTTGGGCCAAATGGGATACAGCAAATTTAATTAACAATTTTTGATCGTTTTTTGACTGCTAAAAAATCCTTGCTATCCTAGTCCCGAGATCATTGGTCGCTAATCCGGGATAGTTGAAGTTCTTCGTCGTCCTTAATTGACATCCTTAGCAAAATTGCTTTACTCCTGTTCTGGCAACAGTAGCGCCTATGTTCACCTGCCGTAATGTTTTAGTTGATTTGGTTTTGCAGGAAATTTATCGTCAGATTGAGCGATCGCCCCTCCAAGACCCCGATTTAGCCGTCAGTGAAGTGGCGGCCTACGCCCTTAATCGGCTGCCGGCGATGTATGCCACCTCTTGTATCGGCTGGGCCCGCCAGCGGCAGCGAGCCATCCAGGATCATAAAGTCCAAGTCGAGAGCGTTGTGCGATCGGGGCTGATCACGGTGCAGCGGGACACCCTGCGCGCCGTTGATCCCCTTCCTGATCGGGAATTGGAACATCCGGCCCGCTCCCTTCGCCAACTGGCAGAATTGCTGCGCTGCCCCCAAATGACTTGGCTAGACATTCCGCCCGCCGTGGCCCAGTCCTTGGTGGCGGCGAGTCGGGTGATGGCTGCCCCCCTGTCCCACCCCCGTGCCCTTAGGGGGCAGCCGCGATCAGCGTCACGGCGATACTTGCCACGGGTTGAACAAACGGAAGAGCGAACCTATCAGAATTTCCTGGCCAATATTAGCTTTGGCTTTAGTAATGTGTTGGAAAAATTGGTGCTGTCGTTGGTGTACCACCAGATTCACAAGATGGATCTCAATGCCATTTCGGAGCTGGATCTGACGGAAATTACGGCCTATGTGCTCAATCGTTTGCCACCCATGTACGCCACGACGCAGCGGGGCTATAGCCAATTGCGGAAACGGGCCCGGGAGCTGCACGGACGGTTTATCCTTGACACCATTGCCTATGCAATTTTGCTGATTATGGAGCGTCCCTACCGCGATCGCGAACTCATTTCCGAGTACCGGTTGCTTGATGAGCAGCAGCAGGCGATCACCCAGTTGTCATGGATGCTGCATCGGGATGATGTGACGTGGCGCAATGTGGTGGTCGTTGTTAAGGAGGCGATCGCCGCCGCCGAAAAGGGTACATTAATATGGCGATCGCCCGCTGAGTATCCCCTTTAATGATTGCCGAATCCCTAGCCGAAAGGATTTACCATCGGATTCATCCCCTGCTGGAGCCCTACCACAGTCACCTGGTTCGGGATTTCTTGCGGGGTAATGTTGCCGCCCATGAGAAGGCAGATCGAAGTTTAGTTACTGCCAGCGACCAATGGGCCGATGATTTTTGGGCAACATCCCTCAGTGAAGCCTTCCCGAACTACGGCATTCTCTCGGAGGAGTCCCAGCCAAACTTTGGCCCAGAGGAATGGCAATGGGTGATTGACCCCCTCGATGGCACCACTAACTTTACTCGCGGATTGCCTATCTGGGGAATTTCTCTGGCACTCTTGCACCTCGGTATTCCAGTTTGGGGGCTGGTATCCCTGCCCCGGCTCCAGGAACAATTTTGGGCTTGGTCACGCCAGGCATGGTGGAATGGTAAGTCCCTCCGCCTCCCATCCCATCCTCCAACCGCTTTGCACCAGCAGTTTTGCAGCCTCTGCTCCCGGAGTGTGCGGGCGATCGCCCCTGCCACCCTACCCACCAAAGTGCGCATTCTGGGCATGGCTAGCTACAATTTGCTAACGGTGGGGACTGGCGCAACCATTGCCGCGATTGAAGCCACACCCAAAATCTGGGACATTGCTGCCCCGTGGCTAATTTTGCGCAACGCTGGCGCACTATGGCGGCCCTTACCCGACGGTAACCCCGATCCCTTTGCCGCGCCGCCCGATGTTGGTCAAAATATGAATCTACGCTCCCTGCCGACCCTGGTCGTATCCCATGCCGACCTCTTACCCTACTTTCTGCCCGCCTGCCAGCACCTCTAGTCCAGTACTAGGTGCCGCCTGGGTAGATACCAAATAACCACAGCGGTGCTCTCCCCCCGCTAACCAGTGGGTGCGCTCGACGTGACAATCTAGGGCAATTCCAAGCATTTCTAACTCATAGCGGCATACCTCTGGATAGGACTCCGCCACCTGGGCGATCGCGCAGCGATATTCCGTATAAATAAAGCGATCGGGCGACTCTAGGGGGAACCACTCGGCGATAAATCCTTCCTGTTGGCGCAACCGCGTTAAACGTTCTAGCCGTTGGGGCAACGGCCCCGTCAGTTGTTGGCGATAATCCAACGCCTTGCGATGCCACTGATGCTGCAATACCCGAACAACTTGGGCCGAGCCCATCGTCTCCCGCAACACATCCAGCACATCCACCGCAAAGACCTGATAGCCATCGGGAAACTGCTGTCGACCCGCCGCACTCAGGATATAGAAGTGCTGGGGGCGTCCCATTCCCCCTTGGGTACTGGATTCCTGCCGTTCAATTAGGGCCTCTGCCTCCAAGTCTTTAAGATGGCGACGTACAGCCTGGGATGAAATATTCAATGCCGCTGCTAGATCCTGAGCCGTACATTCTCCCTGCCGCAGCAAATAGCGCAAGAGTTCACCTTTAGTTCCAGTTCGCGCCATAGGGATGTTTGACAACTTTGATGTTGTTAATGTAGCTTAAGCATAGTTAAAAAACAAGAATGTTGTTTTAGTTCGCCCACCCACCGATTCTTTCTATCCGTCTCTGGAGCACCCTATGACCGCCACCGTTCAGTCCCTCGTGAATCAGCCTTACAAGTATGGGTTTGTCACGCCCATTGCGGCCGATACCATTCCCCGTGGCTTGAATGAAGATGTGGTGCGCGTCATTTCTGCGAAGAAAAACGAGCCAAGCTTCATGCTCGATTTCCGTTTGCGGGCTTACCGCCAATGGCTCAAAATGTCCGAGCCTATTTGGGCCGCGGTCAACTATCCGCCCATTGACTACCAAAATATTATTTATTATTCTGCGCCTAAAGCATCCCAGAAAAAGCAAAGTCTCGATGAAGTGGATCCCGAGCTGTTAGCTACCTTCGAGAAATTGGGGATTTCCCTGTCGGAACAAAAGCGGCTCTCCAATGTGGCCGTTGATGCTATTTTTGACAGCGTTTCCATCGCCACCACATTTCGCAAGGATCTGGCTAAGGTGGGGGTGATTTTTTGCTCAATTTCCGAAGCCATGCACGACTACCCGGAACTGATAGAGGAATATTTGGGCAGTGTGGTTCCCATTGGCGACAATTATTTCGCTGCCCTTAATTCAGCGGTGTTCAGCGATGGCTCTTTCGTCTACATCCCCAAGGGGGTGCGCTGCCCGATGGAACTGTCCACCTATTTTCGAATCAATAATGGTGACTCGGGTCAGTTTGAACGCACCCTAATCATTGCCGATGATGACAGCTACGTCAGTTACCTGGAGGGGTGTACCGCGCCGATGTTCGACACCAACCAGCTCCATGCCGCTGTAGTGGAACTGGTGGCCCGTGATCGCGCCGAAATCAAGTACTCCACCGTGCAAAACTGGTATGCCGGGGATAAGGACGGCAAGGGCGGCATCTATAATTTCGTAACCAAGCGCGGTCTATGCCAAGGGGAATCGTCTAAAATTTCCTGGACCCAAGTGGAAACTGGTTCTGCGATCACTTGGAAATATCCTAGCTGTGTTTTGGTTGGTGATCATTCTGTGGGTGAGTTTTATTCCGTGGCGCTGACGAATAACAGACAGCAAGCGGATACGGGCACCAAAATGGTTCACATTGGGCGTAATACCCGTAGCAAAATTATTTCCAAAGGCATCTCCGCTGGCAATTCAGAAAACAGCTATCGCGGTCTGGTGAAAATTTCACCCAAGGCCACTGGAGCCCGTAATTATTCCCAATGTGATTCGATGCTCATTGGCGATCGCTCCCGAGCCAACACGTTTCCCTACATTCAGGTGCAAAACCCCACGGCTAAGGTCGAACATGAGGCCTCCACTTCTAAAATTAGCGCCGATCAACTGTTCTATTTCCAACAGCGTGGGATATCCACGGAGGATGCGGTTTCGATGATGATCAGTGGCTTCTGCCGAGAAGTGTTCAACGCTTTGCCAATGGAATTTGCGGTAGAAGCCGATAAGCTGCTGGCTTTGAAGCTGGAAAATAGCGTCGGTTAGGGCGGCACAGATACCTTGTGTTCCAGGGAAATAAATTAAAACAAATTGCAAATTAATGATGCGAATCGTCTTTCGACGGACGCACCAAATGGTGTTTAAGACGAAGCTAAATTTATGTGCACCGCATGGGAGCGCGGCTACTGAGGATTTTGCTCCGGCTATTCCCATGGGGATCCGCATGGCAATTTCCTTATGTTTGCGGCATACTACGGCTGAATGATGCCGTAGAATTTATTGCTCCTAGTCCATGATTGATACCCCGCTTGGAATATTGCAGGTTGGTGATTGCGAGCCAACGCTGTGGTTTTCGTTGGTGGTTCCTACCTATAACGAAAGCAAAAATGTCACCCGCCTGGTGGAAGTGCTGACAGGGATTCTGGATCGGGTTTTGCCCCAACAGTATGAATTGATTGTCGTAGATGATGATAGCCCCGATCGCACGTGGGCGGTGGCGGAGTCCCTGAGTGCCTGCTACCCCCAACTGCGGGTGATGCGGCGGCAGGGGGAGCGAGGCCTGTCCTCGGCGGTGATTCGGGGCTGGCAAGTGGCGCGAGGGCAGATTTTGGGGGTGATTGATGGGGATCTGCAACATCCACCGGAAACCTTGGTGGAGTTATTGCAGGCGATCGCCGAGGGTGCTGACCTTTGCGTGGCCAGCCGCCATGTGGAAGGGGGTGGGGTCAGTGACTGGGGTGTGGTGCGGCGCTTTTTGTCCAGGGGTGCCCAAGTCTTGGGATTGATCATTCTGCCCCGGGTAGTTGGTCGGGTCTCAGACCCCATGAGTGGCTATTTTCTACTGCGCCGTTCGGCGATCGCCGGAGCAGTACTCCATCCCTTGGGGTACAAAATCTTGATTGAGGTGTTGGGGCGGGGGCAGATTGAACGGATTGCCGAGGTGGGCTATGTGTTTCAGGAGCGTCAGGCGGGCGAAAGCAAGGTGACTTGGAAGCAGTATGTGTCCTATCTAGGGCATCTGGTGCGGTTGCGATCGCGGGGGCGCTTGGGCAGAATTCGGGAACGCTGGCAGGTGCCGCTCACGCGGTTGCTACGATTTGGGATTGTGGGTTTGAGCGGCGTCGTGGTGGATATGTTGCTGCTTTACGTGCTTAGCGATCCTAGTATGTTGGGTTTGGGGGTCACGCGCAGTAAGGTTATTGCCGCTGAGGTGGCCATTATTAATAATTTTGTTTGGAATGATCTGTGGACCTTTGGCGATCGCGCCCGCAGTCAACCGGGGGCCAATGCCCGGCTGAAGCGGTTCCTTAAGTTTAATTTGGTGTGCTTAGCGGGGCTGCTGCTGAGTGTGGTGATTATTTACTTGCTTTTTGATCGACTGGGCATGAATCGCTACCTGGCTAACTTGGTGGCGATCGCGATCGTAACCATTTGGAACTTTGGCATCAATCTACAGCTTAATTGGCGCGTCACAGCCGTAGGGAAGAAGCCTTAAAAACGACATTTCACGATAAAATAAGCATACTTTGAGGCAATTGAGAGGCATGGTGTCGTGAATGGAAAACAGTCGGTTTGGGGTGCAATTTGGGGTGGTGTTTTAGGTCAGGGCGGAATCCTTTTAGGAATTGCTGTGTTGTTGAGCTCCGACCCAGCTCTTGCGCGATTTATTGTGTTTGTCCCCAGCAGCCAAGCAACCCTAGAATCAGTACGTCGCGTGTCACCCGATGCCTTTCGCACGGTCTACAACTCCCAATCGGTAATTCAGGCAGGGTTTTACACCAATGAGCTTGCGGCCGATGAGCTCGTGGCACGGCTGCGCCTGTCGGGGTTTTCGGCCCAGAAGGGGCTGCGGGATGGCGTGATTGCCCAACCGCCCAGCCCCCTGCCACCCGGCATTGAGATTTTGCCCCCCGTGACGTCACCGCTGCCGCCGTTGCGCCCCACGCCTGCGCCCACCTTTCCCGGCGAAATTGGGGTAATCAATCCACCGATAGCCGGAACCGGACGCTATGTGGCCGCAATTCCAACAACCAACACCTTTGCCCTCTCCCAAGTGCGGCAATTTGTTCCCGGTGCCATGATTGCCAACTCGTCCCGGGGCGCGTATATTATGGCCGGAGCTTTTGACAACCGTAACGCTGCTGAGTCTCTAGTTTCCTTTTTGAGATCGCGTGGATTAGATGCACGGGTGGTATTTTTCTAGGTTCCCAATTTTGTGACGGATTAACCCTATGGCCCTTGGTCAGCCTACTTCAGCAAATGCTCCATCAAGTACCCCATGGCTGAAGTGGCTGGAGCCACTGGTGTTACTAGGGCCAGGGGCGGTCTGGTTAGGGGTATTTTTGATATTGCCCACATCACTGATCTTTGTGGAGAGTCTCAAGATTCCCGGGCAAGAGGCGTGGAGTTTTGGCAACTACCAGCGGGTCTTTGAGAACATTGGTGGCACGTTTATTTACCTCACGGTAGTCTGGCGATCGCTGCTATTTGCGGTCGCCACCACCACGGGATGTCTGGTTTTAGGCTTTCCGGTGGCCTACTGGTTTGCCTTGATGGCGCCAAAGCGCTGGCGTAACCTGCTGTTGCTGCTATTTATCCTGCCCCTTTGGACATCGTCCCTACTGCGCTCCTACTCGTGGATTACGATTTTGCGTCCCACTGGAGTGATGAATGGCTTTTTGAATTTTTTTGGGCTGCCTGGTGTAAATCTGCTTAACAAGGCGGAGGGAGTGATCATTGGAATGGTCTATGCCTTTTTACCCTACATGGTGTTGATTTTGTACACCTCCCTCGAAAAGCTCGACGTAAGACTGTTGGAGGCTGCCGAGGATTTGGGAGCCACGGCGTTGCAGACCTTTTGGCGGGTGACGGTGCCCCAGGTTAAGCCGGGAATCGTAGCGGGCTCTGCCTTGGTGGGAATCACGAGTTTTGGCGACTTCATCAATCCTGAGGTCTTGGGTGGGCCAGCTAGCCGCACAATTTCCTACCTGATTGAGTTGCAATTTTTAGGCGCTAGCCGCAACTGGGGATTTGGTTCGGCCCTTAGTTTGGTTTTGATTTTGGGGGTGACAGGGGTGATTGTGCTGCTGTTAAAGTACGGCGACAGGAGCGTGATTGCCGATGGCTAAACCGGTGCGCTGGCAGTTGTGGTATACGCTGCTGGCTTTTTTGTATATGTATTTGCCGATTACGGTTTTGGCGGTGTTTAGCTTTAATGCTTCTTCGTCGTCATCTCGTTGGGAGGGGTTCAGCTTCCAGTGGTATGCCAAACTATGGCAAAGCGATGCCCTATTCGTGGCGCTGCGCAATAGCCTCACGGTGGCGGTGACAGCGGTGGCGGTGGCAGCGGTGCTGGGGACGCTGATTGCGGTCGGCTTGGCCCGCTATCAGTTTCCGGGTCGGAGCCTCTACCGCGGGGTTACCTATCTACCGGTCATTATTCCTGACATTGCGATCGCCGTGGCGACACTGGTCTTCTTTGGGGCGATCGCCCTTCCCCTAAGCCTTGGCACCATTGTTTTAGCCCACATTGTTTTTTGTTTAGCCTACATCTCGGTGGTGGTATCGAGTCGGCTGGCGGGACTAGACCCGCGGCTGGAGGAAGCGGCCTTGGATTTGGGAGCAACGCCAGTGGTGGCTTTTATTCAGGTGCTTTTACCCCAGCTCATACCAGGAATTCTTTCTGGATGCCTGCTGGCGTTTGTGCTGAGTATGGATGACTTTGTAATCGCCTATTTTACGTCTGGGGTAGGGGCAACGACACTACCAGTGGCGATTTTTTCCCGGATTCGCACGGGGGTAACACCGGAACTCAACGCCCTGAGCGTGCTGCTGATTGGCTTGTCCGGGACGATCGCCCTTGTGGCAGAGTTCATCCGCAGTCGCGATCGCGCCTAGGACAGATCATCACTTCAAGCTGAAAGCCCTAGGGGATGAGAGACACAACGCCCGGCAAACTTTACAGGCTAGGGGCTGAACCCCTCATTGCGACAGCTTTTGGCAGCTATTTGACAGCCAAATGATATAGCTGTAGATGTAGTCAATTTAACTAAGAGCGAAACAATTATAATTGTCTTAAGTACTATTACTCCCCTCGCCCTTCATGGGAGAGGGGCAGGGGGTGAGGGCGAGATTGTCTCAAATAAATCTGAAATAGCTATACCTTGGTTAGGACGGGTGCAGGGGTGAAACCTCTTGCTGCGCAGCCCCAACCCCCTTTCCTTCCGACTCGCCCGAACCCTACCCGAACTATACGACT
>JAAUUH010000073.1 GCA_012031145.1 Oscillatoriales cyanobacterium SM2_2_1
GGTGAGCAGGTCGTTTTGGAAATTATTGCGCCCGACCCAAATCTCAAACCCGCTGGGCTAGAAAACCGATGGCAGTTGAGGGACGGCTCCCGATTTTTTTGTCCTTGCGGCGATCGCTGGAGCATCGGCAGCCATATAGCCCTGTTGACTCAGTTCCTGCCGAATTTCCCCTAAGCTTTCCAAAGCATCGGCATCTAAGAGTTGCAGGGCGGTTTGAACCTGCTCCAAGTAGCCCAGTTCACTTTGGGCCGCCTCCAGTAGGGGGGTAATGGCCGCGATCGCCCGTTTCAGCTTTTGGCTCTTGCGGTAGAGGCGTTGGGCGTTTTGCACCCCGTTTTGGGTTGGCTCTAGGGCGATCGCCACAGGCGTTCCGGTGGCAAAATCCGGCAGATGAATTTCGGTCATCCCCACCCGCCATGTGGATAGATGGGCCATAAGCAAGTCCGCCTGCTGGCGGTAGTGTTCACCGCCCCGGGCATGGGTCAGGCGCTGGGTTAAATCATCGCTCCTAAGCCTCAACTTTTTGATCTGGTGCTGCACCACCTGCTGGAGTTGTTGCTGGCGCTGTTGAAATACCTGCTGTTGCCAGCGGCGATCATAGTAATGGTGTAGGGCTTCGTGGAGCGGCACCGACTGCTGCGGATCCGCCAGTACCGAATAACCCTGTCCCACCGCTAAAAAACCAAATTGTCCCTTGCAAAGGCATGTCAGCCATCCCTGCCACTGGGCAAACAGCGCCAGCCACTCTGGTTCGCCCAGCCCCTCCGACGTCCGTTCCTTAGGAATCCTTGCCCGCTCCAAAAGCTCCTGGGCCAAACTGCTGCTGACCCCCCGATAGGTTTGCCGCAGATTGGTACCCAGGTTCTGGGGCAATACCCTGAGGCGATCGCGCCACTGGTTCAGCGGCTCATCCTGTCTAGGAATCGCTCCCATTAGCGGCGGCGGTGGCATATAGGGTTCCCCCGTTTGGATCGGACGCACCCGGGACTGGCGATCGCTCACTTGGTGGGCGGCCGTAACGATCAGCCCTACTTGGTTCACCAACACCACATTGCTGTATTTCCCCATCAGCTCCACATAGAGGTGCCACGCCGTTGGGATGCCCGGACGTGCCGCAAACTCCAAATCTAGCACCCGCTCCCAGGGGTCAAGTTGCCCGATACGGGTCAACGCCATACCCGAGACCTGATGCCAAATCTGTTGGCTGAAGGTAAAGGTGTCGGGAACTGGGGGCGGGGGCGGACTCAGGTGGATCCGAGCCGCCTGGGGATGCCAAGAAATAAGCAGCCACAACCGCTGATTCACCGTTCTCAGCGATAGGTACAAGTGGGTGCGATCACGCTGATAGACCCGCTCTAGTTTTGCTGGTACACAGTGGTGTTGCAGGTCGGCGCAGACTGCGACCAGCGTAGTCAGGTCGAAGGGTTGCATGCATACCCCAAATAGCTAGGAACTTAGTCGAACATCAACCCTAGGGCTTATCCAACTCAGAGCGGGGCGGCACCTGTTCCGATGCCGGGCAATCATCGGAAACCAAAATTTCATAATCGGGAGACTTGGGTACCGAAGACAGCCGCTGCATCACCGAACCGATGCTTTCCAACCGAAAAAATTCCTCCAGCGACCGCACCTCGTCTTCATCTTCTTCGGTGTATCGAACTGTTACAATATCGCCCTCAATGTCTACGATTCGGGCCTGGTCAATCCAACGGTTCTGATCCCTAATGAACATGCACACATCGCACTTTGCTTCACACAATTGATAAATCTTGCGATGGAACATTCGTTTATTCCTTTGACTTACAAATGGGACAAGCTTTTGCCGCACTTTATTCATACTGCGGTAAAAAAAACTCCTCCTATTGTAATTCACGACCGATCACTATGGGGATATTTAACCAACCACATCAGGTATCCGTTGGCTGCCACCAATAAAAGGGGCGTCACCCAGTCCCCCAAACGAACGTAAAGGGTGGTGCTATCCCGCAAATAGACCGTGGCGGCGTGGCGCTCCGTCGTTTCAAACCCCGATAGCCACAGCGTTCGTCCATGGGGGTCAACAATGCCTGAATAGCCCGTATTGGTGGCCCGCACCGCCCAGCGATCGGTCTCCACTGCCCGAGCCACATCCTGGGCATGGTGCTGAGCTGGCATGGATGCCGCATAGTGGGCATTATTGGAAGCGGTTAGGAGCAGGCGTCCCCCGGCGGCCGCCTGATACCGAAAATGGGCAGGGTAGGCCGATTCATAGCAAATTCCCACAATCAGGGGCCCCCAGGGAGAGGTTACCTGCTGCTCGCTTGCCCCAAAGGCTACCTCCCCCCGCAGTGGGGACAGCCGCCGGATTATTCCCCCCAGTAGTTCTCTCAGGGGGATGTATTCACCAAGGGGTACCAGCCGCACCTTATCGTAGTGACTAATGGGGCTTCCCGTGGCATCCACCAATACCAAGCTGTTGTAATAAAAGTCAGGCGACTGACCACGACGGAAGGTGCCCAACCACACGGGAACCCCTAGCTCTGCCACCGCTTGGTCAAAGGGCGATCGCTGCCAAGAGGGGTCTGGATAGAGCAGGGGAATTGCCGTTTCTGGTGTGAGGATCATCTCCACCCCCAAGGCTGCCAAGGATCGGTAGCCCTCGGTGTAGTTCTTGACTGCTGTTTCAATGCCATTGCCCCGCAGCTTAATGCGATTGGGAATATTGCCCTGAATGATGCCAACTTTGAGGGGAGTGGCACTATCGACCGGCTGGGCTAACTCTATGACTCCATAAAGGGCGATCGCTCCGCCTAATCCCAGGGCCATGACCCCATAACGCCAGCGCCGTGCCCGCCAAGATTCCGCCAGCAAGCCATTGACTGCCACAATTGCCATCGAAATTACCTGCTGCCCGGCAATGCGCCCCAACTGCAGCCCGACCAGATTATCCGGACTTTGGGTGTACCCCAAGGCTGTCCAGTAAAGCGGGCCCCAACTCCATAGGGTCTCCAGTCCCGCCAGCGTGGCGCAACCGAGGAGTATCTTGGCTCCCACTGGCAACTTCGGCGTTAGCCGGACCATCACCACTGCCCACAGAATCGTTAGGGTCATGCCCCAGCCCGTAATCAGTAACCATACGGTCAGGGCGATCGCCAAGCTATACCCCCAGGGCACCCCCATCCAATCCATTGGGTGCACCCCCGTGATCCAAAATAGGGCCGTGCCGTGGTAGCCAAAGCCCCATAGTGCCGCTGCCCCCACCCCCTCCTTAAGCGTTCCCCTTTGACACAATAACCACAGCGGCGCCAGAGCCACCCACGCCAGCCACCAGCAACGAAATGGGTCGGGCGCGAGTCCCATTCCTAGTCCGCCTAGGAGGGCAAATAGGAACGGGGGAGATTTAGCCAGCAACGTCTTTAAGAAACCCATCTTTCCTCCTCAACCTGTGCCCACCTAGTCTAGGGGCAAGCATCATTTAGCTGTCAAATGCTTTCACTGCCAGAGGTTTAGACCCTAGTTCGTCAAACCTGACGGGTGCGATAACGCCTATCCCGTAAGGCTTCCAGCTTGAATTGACCACGCGCCCTAGACGGCACTCCCGAAGTCCATGCCCACAAATCAGCCACAGATCATCAGCCACAGATCAATGGACTTGAAGCGGATCGAAAATCCTACAGGTGTTGAGTAGAGTTGCCCTCCGCTGCCCGAGACAGGGGGATTGCCGCCAAATCTAGGGCTCTGCGCATCGCCTGACCAAAATCAAACTAATTGGGATCGAAAATACATAAACTTATATGGCTTTTTGTAAGAATTCATGGCCGAAGAAGAATGATTAAGACCTTAACTTTTTCTTTACGATCCTGAAATCGTAGACGTAGACGGGAACCAAGTTCGTGATAAAAGGCTCTTTGAGTTTGGGGATCGCTTTTCTGGTAATGATCCCGAGCTAAATTCGCTACAATTAGCTCATCAACTTTCAATTTGTATTTTCCAAGACAGTCAATAAAAGAATGCTTCGTTAAATTGAATTAGTGTTTCAAATAAGAAATATTTTTATATACTTTTTTGTCCTTTCGTGACGCACTTCAAAATGTCCTTTGAATGCCGGTAAGGGACACACAGGGTAGGAACAATCTTTTTTCTATAATTTTTAGAGGTTTATTTATGATGCAACGGATCCATTGCCCCAACTGCGGCGCTCTTGCGGAGCGTCACTGCCATGCTCTTCTCGGTGAAGTGCGAACCCAGTGTGACGCCTGTGACTATCTTTTAGTCACCTGTGCTAAAAGTGGCCGTGTCCTAGAGTCCTATGCGCCGGGTTTAGAAGTTTACAAGACTTCCCAGCGGCTGCAGATCCTGCTGACCCAAGGTGCAACCGTACTACAATGAAACTCTACTGAGTTTACGGTTGATCAGGCAATGAAGTTGAAGCGTTTGGGGCACGTTGCTATCCGAGTGCAAAGTATTGCGCAGTCGGTTCAGTTCTACCAAAGCTTGGGACTCGAATTGACTTGGCAAGATACCGACTGGGCCTACCTTAGGGCGGGGGTTGACGGGCTAGCGTTGCTGGGCCCAGACTACAAAAGTGCTGGAGCCCATTTTGGATTTGTGTTCGATAATCGCCAAGACTTAGCAGCGCACCACAGTCGGCTTAAGGATTTGGGGATGATGGCAGGGGCAATTCACGACCATCGTGATGGTACGGCCTCGTTTTACAGCAAAGATTTAGACGGTAACCTTTTTGAGTTTCTCTATGAACCTGCTCCCGCTCAGGAAGGCTAACCTGATGGGGGTAATCGATAAACTTTTGATCGCCAATCGTGGGGAGATCGCGCTGAGAATTTTGCGCACCTGTGAGGAGTTGGGGATTCCGACCGTGGCAGTTTACTCCATGGCTGATCGCAACTCTTTGCCAGTGCAGTTGGCGTCCGAGTCGGTTTGCATTGGTGAAGCGCCCAGTAATAAAAGCTACCTGAGGATTCCCAACATTATCGCGGCGGCACTGACCCACAATGCTACTGCTATTCATCCGGGCTATGGTTTTTTGTCAGAGAATGCTCGGTTTGCCGAAATTTGTGCCGATCACAACCTGCTGTTTGTTGGGCCTAGTCCGGCGGCCATTTTGGCCATGGGGGACAAGTCCACAGCCAAGCGGACGATGCAGCGAGCCGGGGTGCCGACGATTCCCGGCAGTGAGGGATTGATCGAATCAGAGGAACAGGCGGCCAAGTTGGCAATCCAGGTGGGGTATCCGGTGATGCTCAAGGCTACGGCAGGCGGGGGCGGACGGGGGATGCGCTTGGTCTCCCAGCCAGAGGAGTTGGTGCGATCGCTACGTGAAGCCCAGAATGAGTCCTTGGCCGCCTTTGGCAATGGCGGAGTTTATTTAGAAAAAGTAATTGAGGAGCCGCGCCATATTGAGATTCAAATTTTGGCTGATAACTTTGGTAATGTGGTGCACTTCGGGGAGCGGGATTGCTCTGTACAACGCCGGCATCAAAAACTTTTAGAGGAAGCTCCAAGTGCAGCGGTCTCCCAAAAGCTACGGGATCAAATGGGAACAGCGGCGGTGAAGGCGGCTAAGGCCATCAACTATGTGGGAGTCGGTACTATCGAATTCCTCCTCGATAAGCACGGCAAGTTTTACTTTATGGAGATGAACACGCGAATTCAGGTGGAACATCCCGTCACGGAGATGATTGCGGGGGTAGATCTGATTGCAGAACAGTTGCGGGTGGCGATGGGGGAGCGGCTGCGGCTGACCCAAAAAGATATTATTCTTCGGGGGCATGCGATTGAATGTCGGATTAATGCCGAGGATCCGAAACATAACTTTCGTCCCCATCCAGGACGGATCAGTGGTTATCTGCCGCCGGGAGGGACGGGGGTGCGGATGGATTCCCATGTGTATACCGACTATGAAATTCCACCCTACTATGATTCGCTGATTGGCAAACTGATTGTTTGGGCACCTGATCGGCGGGGGGCGATCGCCCGGATGCGGCGGGCGCTAAGGGAATGTGCTATCACGGGTGTACCGACGACCATTTCGTTCCATCAGCACATTTTGGAGGACGAGGATTTTCAGCAGGGACGGGTGTTTACCAATTTTGTCCCGCAGTTAATGGCGCGGCTGTACGGCTAGGGAGGATCGGGATATGGCTGTGGCTCTGGGTTGGGCGATCGCCACCGCCATATCCCTTGCAGCGGGGGCTTGGTCGAGTAGCCAATGGCACTTGGAGCTGCTACCAGGTTTGGCGGTCACCCATTTTTTAATGGCCGCAATGCAGACAGTGGTGCTGCGGTTCCGGCTTAGCCGGCCACTGTGGTGGGTTCCCTTTTCTTGCCTAGGCGGGGTGCTGAGTGGCTTAGGCAGTAGCTTTTTTGCTTGGCGATTAAGTGTCCACCCCGACCTGACTATTGATTATCTGCTCTCCTACCCCCTACTACGGGGAGGCATCTTAGGTCTGAGTCAATATCCCCTCCTGCGGCAGCACAGTGCCTACGCCATGGGTTGGATCCCGTGGTCGGCAATCTCTTGGTGGATAGGGTTTCGGGTAGCTTTGACGGTGATGCCATCCCCCCACACCACCCTCATCCTCGGATTAGTCTATGGAGGGCTCACGGGGCTGTACTGGATTATTCCGACTGGACCGGCTCTTGGAATAGACGATCTTCCGCTCCATGATCGTAGGTCGAGGCATCCTTGATATCAATTTTCCAGCCCGTTAGGCGAACCGCCAGCCGTACATTTTGGCCCTCTTTGCCAATGGCCAAACTCAACTGATCCGGAGATACCAGCACATGGGCCTTGCGATCGGCGGCATTCATAATGCGTACTTCTTGAATTCGGGCGGGGCTGAGGGAATTCGCAATATAGGTAGCCGGATCGGGAGACCAGCGGATCACGTCAATCTTCTCGCCCCGTAACTCGCCAACAACGGCTTGAATTCGGGAACCTCGGGCTCCAATGCAAGCCCCAACCGGATCGACGTCACGCTCAAGGGTGTCAACGGCAATTTTGGTGCGGGGACCAACGGAGCGCCCCGGAGGCTTGGTCTCCCGAGCCACGGCTACAATCCGGACGATTTCATCCTCTAGTTCTGGTACCTCATTGGCAAACAGGTAAACCACCAGCCCTGCATGGGCTCGGGAAACGATCAGTTGGGGGCGGCGACTCTGTTCGTCGTTAACCGCCATGAGGTAAACCTTGAGGGTAGCTCCCATACGGTAGGGACGCTCGCTACTGAGTTGCTCGCTGTAGGGCAAGACGGCTTCTACTTCTGGCTGTCCAAACCCGCTGCTGACCGCAACGATCACATCATTATTTTCAAAACGCAGCACCCGTCCCTGGAGAACGGTTTCGGCTACCTCCTGAAATTCTTCTTTGATCAAGCGGCGCTGCTGATCACGCAGTTTTTGGGAGAGTACTTGCTTGGTTTGGATGGCTGCCATCCGTCCAAAGTCCCCCTGCTCTGGGGTTACGTCCACCACAACCGAACCGCCAGCTTGGGCCTCAGGGGCTACTTCCCGTACTTCTGTAAGACCGATTTCGTGGTCAGGATCCATCACTTCGGCAACGATGGTTTTGGTGGCTAGGACACGAAAGCCCTCATCTTCGATATCTAGCTCCACATCGAAGTTGTCGAAATGATTCTCCTCAAATTTTTCGTGGGCTTGTTTATAGGTTTTGCGATACTTCTCGTATCCCTTCAGCAGGGCTTCGGATAGGGCAGTCTCCACAGCCTGCCGGGGCAAACTGCGTTCCTTGCTGATTACATCAACCATGCCGCTGAGACCGGGGAGCTTGAGTAGAGACATATTTTCTTTGATTCCTTAGTTATTCAGTTGGCGTTTGGGTGGTGAACGTGGGCTATTTGCTGGTCAATTCTACAGTTTGGAGGACAGAACGGGGGATCTGGATTATTTTGCCCCTGAGACTGAGGGTGACGTGGGTTGCATCACGACCGATGAGCTGCCCTTTCCATTGGGATTTGCCCTCGTAGGGAGTGTGGGCAGTGGCGAGTACCATAAATCCGCGGAAAGCGGCAAATTCGCGATCGCCCTCTAGGTGCGGATTGGTTCCCGGACTGGACACCTCAAGGACATAGGCATTGGGAATAATGTCAGCGCTATCGAGGGCGCTCTCTAAGGCGGTGCTCATGCGTTCGCAGTCATTTAGTCCAGTGGCTTGCTTGGGGTTACGAATATCAACGCGCAATACCATCGGCTGGCGGTGGGTATGCAGCGCTACAGCCACAACTTCTAGATCTAGGGGTTGAGCTACCCATTGGGCAAGCTGGAGTAATTCAGGAATGAGAGGATGACTCATGGGGAAGGCCCATCAAAAAAGCCAAGATCAAGACCGACGGCAATCCTAACACATCAGCCCATAGAACGCCTTTGACGGTCAGGAGCTTCGTAGGGCAGGATGGCATCCGCAACTGGGCAGACGCTGAGGCAAACGCCGCAGTCAATGCAGAGGTTGGGATCGATCCAGCACCAGAGGGTACCTTTGTGATTAAATCCATCACCCGGATGAATACAGGCTACGGGGCAGGCAGGCACACAAGCCGCAACGCCTTCGCAGATGTCGGTGACAATCGTATATGCCATGGCTTTAAATAATCCTGAAACTGATCCTAACTGCGCCAACACCAATTCTGGGGAATGAGTTGAGTCATAGTCAGTAGTAGTAAGAGCAATAGTAAGAATAAATTACAGGGATCACGTGATGGATTGCGCTTAGGTTGTCGTCCATGGAACGATGCACTAGAAGTCAGGGGCTACGGAGAGAGAGGGATTCGAACCCTCGTTAAAGTTACCCCTAAACAGCATTTCCAGTGCTGCGCCTTCAACCACTCGGCCATCTCTCCAAACTTTGCTAGTATAGCGCAAATTAACCTCGTAGGTTACGCAGAGCCTGTTGGGTGCGCTGAATCCATTCCCGATCCTGTTCGGCCTCGTAGTGTCGTAGGGCTTCTTGATAGGCTTTGGTGGCTTGCTCAATGTCGCCGCGTAGGGTGTGAAGCACCCCCAGCCCAAAGTGGGCACGAGCAAAGCGCGGATTAAGCTCAAGGGCCTTGGTAAAGGCAGTTTGGGACTCAGCCAATTGATTTTGGTCGGCAAGGGTCAGCCCAAGGTTGGTGTGATCAATCCAGAGATCCTCACGGCCCGTGGCGATCGCCTGACGAAAGGCGTTGGCGGCGGCGGGGTAGTCCCCTTGGGCGCGGAGGAGGCTGCCGAGATTGCTGTGGGCAACACTGTTTCGGGCATCGTGACGAATGGCATTGCGGAATGCCTGAATGGCCTCGGCGGTACGATTTTGATCGGCGAGGGCGCGACCGAGGTTGTTATAGGCAGCAGCATAGCGGCCATCAAGGGCGATCGCTCGCTCGTAGGCGGCCACGGCCCCCGGAAGGTTCCCCATGCGGCGCAGGCTTAACCCCAGCCCATTGAAGGTGGTGGCCACGGTGCCATTGAGTTCGCTGCTGCGGCGAAAGGCAGTGGCGGCTTCCTGATGTTTGCCCTGCTTAAGTAATAGTGCTCCGAGGGCGGCTTGGGTTTCGGCACTGTCGTCCCGTTGGCTAATGGCTCGGCGGTAAGCGGCGATCGCGGACTCGGAATTGCCCTCTAGGGTGTGGGCGAGCCCAGATTGTAGTGAACGTTAGGAAACTGGGGGTCTAGAGTAATGACCTGTTGATAGGCCCGAATAGCACCGGCAAAGTCCCGTTGTTCATAGAGCGCAATGCCTAGGGCAAAGTGGGCAGAAGTATATTTGGGCGCGAGGCGAATAGCTTCCTGAAAGGCCTTAACGGCACCCGCCAAATCCCGTTGCCGCCGCATGGAAGTGCCCAGTCCGTTGTGGGCCAGGGCGTATTGGGGGTCAAGTTCGATTGCCCGACGAAAGGCCGTAATGGCAGCCGCGGTTTGGTTGCGCTGCTCTTCGGCCAGACCCAAGTTGTAGTAGGTAGGGGCTAGGGCGCGATCGGCAGGGCTCAGCTCAATGACGCGGCGGTAGGCTGCGATCGCCCCGTTGGCATCCCCGGACTTGTATAGGGCAATACCCAGTCCATAGTGGGCAGGGACGTACTTGGGATCGAGTTGGATGGCCCGCCGATGGGAGGCGATCGCACCTTGGGTATCTCCGGACTGGCGCAGCGCCACCCCCAAACCATAGTGGGCCGGCACAAAATTGCCATTGAGGGTGATCGCCTGACGGTAGAGTCGCAACGCTTCAGCCAGTTGGTTCTGTTCCCGCAGCGTATTGGCGCGCTCTACTAGTTGAACTGCCGATGTCGCTGGCGCTGACTCCGCCGGAGTCGTCGTCTGGGCTAATCCTATCGGTGCCCATCCCATCAAACCTACCCACACAAAACTGCTAACGGTCGCGCGACGCATCACTTTGGATAAAAAACCTGTCATAAGTTAAACAGCACAAAAATGCTGAAACGAGGAGCATGAACTTTGCTTGCATACATTACGGGACTTCCTTCTACAAATCAAGGGAGCGCCTCCCCAAGAAATAGGGCCCAGTGCACGACTTCTCTTCCTAAATGCAGATGCTAGGTCATCTGGTTGGCAAGATCGGCAGCAATGAATTTATATTCATCTATCGAGGGGAAGATTCATTGATAGATATAAAACATTTGAAACTATCCTAATTTAGCTAGCCAAGCCGTTACCCAGTCTCGCCGTTGCCCCAAATCCGTAAGTTCTAGGGGGAGCACATGCACGCGATCTCGAAGTTGACGTTCGCCACATAGTCCAAGGATTAAGTAGTGCAAATGGAGCATGTAAGCTGAATTTAGGGCAGCTTTTCCGGCTTCTAAAACGAGGGGAATAGCCGGTGGAATTAAAAATAAATGTCGGAAATAATCGTTAGTAGCTGCCACCACCGTGGTCACATATTGGGTCACTGCATCCGCTTCTACCTCAGTTTGACCCTGGATATCGGCCAAAAGATAGGCTCCCATGTCCACAGGGGTGCGATCGCTCACGAACAGACTCGATCCCATTGGTTGCCATTGGGCGATCGCCGTGGTCAACACCTGCTGTTGAATATCCAGTCGCTGGGCAATGGTTAGAGGATCTGCCGGATCAAGTCCGGCCCGCCGAAACACCAAACTGGTAGAGGTACGCACAAAGGGAACGCCCAAATATGTCGAGACTTCAGCCGCCAAAGTTGTCTTACCAGTACGATGGGCACCACAAAATCCAATTCCTGTCACATTAAGCTCCCATTGGCAAAGCCGCCCCAACCCCCGTTCTGTTCCCACAAGTGCTCCGTAGAGCTTACAACTGTTTGAGATAGCTCAAAAGGTCGGCCATTTCCTGGGGTTCCGGCTGAAACTGGGGCATAGGTGGAGTTTTGCCACTGACCACTTGGGTCACGATCCGAGCTGGAGAAAGCCGTTCCGAAACATTACGCAGGCTCGGCCCCACTTTGCCGTCGGCCCACTGTCCATGGCAGTCCACACAATTCATTACAAAAATGGAGCGTCCCCGCACTTCATTGCCGCTGAGGGAGAGGACTGAGCGGGTATATTCATCCATAGGATGCAACAGCCAATAGGCGGCACTGACTACGACCACCAAAATCAGCCCTGCCAAGATCCACCCGATGGGCGATCGCCGCGTTAGAAGCTCAGTTGTCCTTGTGGTTGTCACAGCACTCATTCAAAACGCGATTGATTAATCAATAACACAACTTTACGAAAGTTAAGGAACTTCAAGAAACCTTTCAGCTTTGATACCTGTTAGCTTTGATGCCTGTTAGCTTTGATACAGGGGGAGAGATAACTCTATAATGGGCACGCTGACTTAAAAAAAGTTTTAACTATACCCTATGAGCCATAATGACCGAATATTGCGGGCCGTCAGGGGCGAACCGTTAGATCGCCCTCCCGTATGGATGATGCGACAGGCAGGACGTTACATGGCAGCCTACCGCGCCCTCCGGGAGAAGTACCCCACGTTCCGCGAACGGTCAGAAAATCCCGATCTGGCAGCGGAGATTTCGCTCCAGCCATTCCGGGCCTTTGCTCCCGACGGTGTAATCTTCTTCTCTGATATTTTAACGCCCCTACCAGGAATTGGTATCAATTTTGACATTATTGAAAGCCGGGGACCCATTATCGATCCGCCGATTCGCTCTTGGGAACAAGTGGATCGTCTCAAGCCCTTCGATCCCGATCACTCCGTGCCCTTTGTGCGGCAAACTTTTGCAATTCTGCAACGGGAAGTCCAGCAACGAGCGACAATTTTGGGCTTTGTCGGTGCACCTTGGACGCTTGCGGCCTACGCCGTGGAGGGTAAAAGCTCAAAGGATTACACCATTATTAAGAGCATGGCTTACCGTGAGCCCCAGTTGTTGGCAGCATTTTTGCAAAAGCTAACGGAGATGGTGGCCCACTATGTCTGCCACCAGATTGAGTGTGGGGCCCAAGTGGTACAGCTTTTTGATTCCTGGGCGGGGCAGTTGTCACCAGTGGACTATGAGCGGTGGGCACTGCCCTATGAGCGGTTGATTGTGGAGAAGGTCAAAGCGGTGCATCCGGAGGTGCCGATCATTCTTTATATCAATGGCAGTGCGGGTATTTTGACGCGGATGCCCCTGTCGGGGGTGGATGTGATCAGCCTTGATTGGACAGTGTCGATGGATGAGGCGCGGCAGCAGTTGGGGCCCGATGTCGCAGTGCAAGGGAACTTGGATCCCGGTGTGTTGTTTGCACCGCCGGAGGTGATTCGCGATCGCATCCTAGAGGTGATCAAGCAAGCGGGCGATCGGCGGCACATTATGAACTTGGGCCATGGCATTTTGGCGACAACCCCAGAAGAGCATGCGCGGGTCTTTTTCGAGACAGTGCAGGGGCTCGGCTAATGGCTACATGGCAGTGTATGGAGCAGTGTGGGGCCTGTTGCCATCTGGCTCCCCAAGATCGTCCTGACTTGGCGACCTACCTAACCGTCGCGGAGCTGAACCAGTATCTCCAAATGGTGGGAACGGATGGCTGGTGTGTTCATTTTGAGCCCCTAACCCGCCGCTGTGGCATCTATAACCACCGTCCGGAGTTTTGTCGGGTGACAGCCGACACCTTTCACCGCCTGTTTGGTATTAGCGCTGAGGAACTGAATGACTTTGCCATTGATTGCTGCCGGGAACAGATCGGCGCAGTCTACGGGGAAAATTCCCTGGAGGGGCGGCGCTACGAACGGGCGATCGCCCCAAGATAGGATTCGATCACAAACACCGCTATGCACCACGTTTTTATTATTGATCCCCTAAATCGTCTCGATCCCACCCACGACACCAGCGTGGCCCTGATGGAGGCGGCCTGCACCCTCGGGCATCGGGTCTGGGTTACGGCCATGGAGTCCCTATCCCTAGTAGGGGGGGAGGTATGGGCTTGGCTTCACCCAGTCACTGTGTTTCCCTTGACCCTAAATGCCGGTCACTGGCAGGTGCAATCGCCCTGGTATAAACAAGACGAAGGCACATTTCAGCCCCTTGCCCCCATGCAGACGGTATGGATGCGCCCCGATCCGCCGGTGACCAGCAACTACCTATTTGCTACCTACCTGCTCGACTACCTCGACCCCAAGACCACACGGGTGATCAATAGTCCTAAAGGTCTTCGGGCAGCCAATGAAAAAGCCTATGCCATGCAGTTTAGGGATCTGATTCCCGAAACTATAATCACGGCCCGTCGCGAGCAGATTGGGGATTTCGTCCAAGGGCATGGGTGTGCGGTGATGAAGCCCCTCGATGGCAAGGGTGGGGAAGGCATTCTGATGTTACGACCTGATGACCCTAACCTTAACTCTTTGATTGAACTTAGCACCCATCGGGGGACGACGCCGGTGATGGTTCAGGAATTTCTTCCCGCGATCAAAGACGGGGATAAGCGGGTGCTGCTGTTTGAGGGGCGACCCCTCGGTGCCATCAACCGGGTGCCTAAATCCGGGGAATTCCGGGGCAATATGGCCGCCGGGGGCAGCGCCGTAGCCGCGCCCATCACCCCCCAGGATCGAAAAATCTGCGATCGCCTCGCTCCCACCCTCCTCGCCGATGGTCTGTACTTTGTGGGTATCGACATTATTGGCGGCTACCTCACGGAGGTGAATGTCACTAGTCCAACGGGCATTCGGGAGATGGATCGGTTTGATGGCGGCCGTTTAGGGGAGCGGATCATGGAGCAACTCTCTCCCTAGGAACTGGTTTTTGTTATAAGTTGGTTGTCCGTGGGAAATGGCAAGGCACGAAGATGGGGCGATCGCAATGGGACTGTTTACGGCAAAACCTCGGTTATTGGCATGGCTCCTTTGCCACCTATGATCCCTACGGACAATGGCAGAACGAGATCCCCAGTGTCGTCAGCCTTACGGAAACCGGGCAGGGTATTCGACAGGTCATTCGCTTGGGCGATCAAGAACGGGTGCTGGAATTTTCTACCCTGTCGCGGCAGGTGCTCTTTGGGGAGAACGGGGATTTTTGCCAAGCCTCACTGCAATTTTCTCCTATTGCTGAATTTGGGATTGAATTTGGGTTCCTCCATGCTCCCGTCCAAGGCAGTCCCGAGCGGTTGCGTCTGATCCCCATGTTTCAGAACGGTGTCCTCCAGCAGATCACTCTGATCGCCGAACACGCCGCCGAGTCTGTGCCCCCACCCCGCCCCATCCCACCCCCCGATACCTGGCAACGCCCTTGGCAGCAGCAGTGCACGACGCTTTACCCCGACTGGCGATCGC
>JAAUUH010000074.1 GCA_012031145.1 Oscillatoriales cyanobacterium SM2_2_1
TCTCCAGCCCCAGAACAACTGGCTCCCTCGTCCCCTGCCCCATCCCTGGTTTTTGACCAGTCCTATGAATATGTGGGCGAAGTGGAATACTTTGATGATCCGGTGAGCATCGACCGCCGCCGCTTTTCCTACTCCTATCCCTCCATTCGCCGATCCTACCGCACCGTGATCCCCCGATTTTCCAGTGCGCCCTTCTTCTATCGGTACCGGCGATCGCCCGGAGTCATCATTAAATTTGGTGTTCCTGTCTCGCCTCGTCGCTTTTACTCCCAGCCATTTCGCCGACCCTACGGCTTTTTTCGCGATCGGTTCCGCCATTAACTTTGCTAGTTTAAAAATGTCGGCTCTCCTTCCCGGGGCAGATTGTTAAGAACTGTTGCGCAATCGCAACCCATGTGTCGTACCATGTGAACACGCTAATGGGTGCGTCAAATTTATGGATCAATCTGCCGAATTAGAGCCTAACGTCCTCCGTGAACTTTTGGAGCCATTGCTAGAGGATTTTCGCTATTGGTTTCAGCGAGCCCATGATTTATTGAGTCAAGAGCGCCTTGAGTTTATGACGGATGCCGATCAAAGCCGCCTGCTAGAGCGGGTTACCCAAGCTCAAAAAGAAGTTGCTACCGCAACGATTCTATTTAAGGTCACGGGGCATCAGGTTGGAGTCGATGTTGCAGCGCTCATGCCGTGGCACCACCTTTTGATGGAATGTCAGGCAGTGGGCATGCGCTATCGGCGGCAAACCCCCACTGACCCTCTAAAATAAAAAGTAGTTAAGAAAAGTGTAATTTTCGACCAACAAAACCATGGGACAAATTCTTTACATCACGGCCTTTACCATCCTTTCACTGTTGGCTATGACCAATCTCATTCGCAGCATGGTTGCCCTATCCCGCAGCGAACGGACAAAGGACGTGCGTCGTCCAGCCACAGTTTCCCATCCGGAATTGTTGGATGAATTTGGCAACGTTACTACTGAGCCACTACTAGTGCTTAAATCCCTTAGTATTGAAGACGCTCGTACCCGTCTTGATGAACTGTATAATGCTTCTCCCAACGACTAGGCGATCATCCTTTCAATGAATCCATCCCCATTTCCATGGCGTACTGTTGGTACCTTCAAGGACGTTTTGTACCACAAATGGGATAGCATTGCCAAAATTACAATTAACCGCCCCCAAGTGCGCAATGCCTTTCGCCCTGAGACGGTGACGGAGTTAATCCAGGCCTTTAGTGATGCCCGCGAGGATCGTCAGATTGGGGTTGTGCTGCTAACGGGTGCTGGCCCGTCAGCGGATGGCAAGTATGCTTTTTGTGCTGGTGGTGACCAAAAGGTGCGGGGCGAGGGGGGGTATGTGGGTGCCGATGGTGTGCCACGGTTAAATGTATTGGATTTACAGCGCCTAATTCGCTCTTTGCCCATTCCAGTCATTGCTTTGGTGGCAGGCTATGCGATCGGTGGTGGGCAGGTGCTGCATCTGGTCTGCGATCTGACGATCGCCGCAGAAAATGCTATTTTCGGGCAAACTGGGCCCATGGTCGGCAGTTTCGATGGCGGTTTTGGGGCCAGCTATCTGGCCCGAATAGTGGGGCAAAAAAAAGCACGGGAAATTTGGTTTCTTTGCCGTCAATACAGTGCCAGTGATGCCCT
The DNA here is from genome assembly GCA_012031145.1 of Oscillatoriales cyanobacterium SM2_2_1. Classification (GTDB taxonomy): domain Bacteria; phylum Cyanobacteriota; class Cyanobacteriia; order Pseudanabaenales; family Pseudanabaenaceae; genus UBA999. Next base: position 1,652 of record JAAUUH010000074.1, read on the forward strand.
CGAGATGGGCTTGGTCAATACGGTGGTCCCCCTTGAAGAACTGGAAGCCGAAGGGGTGCGCTGGGCCCAAGAAATTCTAGACAAAAGCCCTTTGGCCATCCGTTGCCTCAAAGCCGCCCTCAATGCCGATTGTGACGGGCAAGCGGGGCTACAGGAATTGGCGGGAAATGCCACATTGCTGTTTTACCTAACCCAAGAAGCCCAGGAGGGTAGGCAAGCCTTTTTGGAAAAGCGCAAGCCTGACTACCGCGATCGCCCCAGGTTTCCTTAGCCCCGCATTTTTCCAAAACCATCAAAATTTAATCGGTTCTGTCGAAATGGTAGCGACCCAATCGTTATAGATACAGAAGGGTGATTCACGCCCTTTGATCGCAATTCACTTTGGAGCAAAGCTATGAGATTTGCTGTTTTAGTTTATGAAACAGAGCAAGACTTTGTGGATCGGGAAAAGACCATGCCAGCATACCAAGCCTATTCTCAGGCGCTAGTAGCAGCAGGGGTGGCATCAGGGGGAGCGGCACTCCATCCCAGCCATACAGCTACCACCATTCGGCTGCAAAACGGCCAGCGCCAGGTACAGGATGGTCCTTTCATTGACACCAAAGAACAACTTGGTGGCTTCTTTCTCATTGATGTCCCCGATTTAGATGCAGCAATGGATTGGGCATCGCGTTGCCCAGCGGCAAGCTTGTGTGGGGTGGAAGTGCGTCCGCTATTAACAATGGATAAGTAAGGGAGGGATGTGCCATGAAACTGTATTATTTTCCTGATTCCCCAAACAGTCGTAAAGTCCATGCCGTGGCGGTTCATCTGCAACTGCCGTTGGAACTTGAGTATGTGGATATTGTGAAGGGCGAGAGCCAAACCCCAGCGTTTCTCAAACTAAATCCCACAGGACGAACTCCAGTATTACAGGATGGGGACTTTATTCTGTGGGAGTCCACAGCGATTATGCAATACCTGGCCAGTCAGGTTCCTAATTCCCTTTTGCCCGATGATTTGCAAAGCCGCATGGATATTTGCCGCTGGCAATCTTGGCAGTTGGCGCACTGGTATCAGGCTTGTCAAGCCTTGACCTACGAGAATTTCGTCAAAGGACTTTTGCAGCATGGAGGGCCAGACGCACAGATCGTTCAAAGGGCAACGCAACGATTTCATCAAGAGGCGATCGCCCTGAACCAACATTTGGCTGAACGGGAGTACTTAGTGGGTCAAACCTTGACCTTGGCGGACTTTTCGGTGGCGGGCGACTTGACCTATGCCGTACTTGGTCAGTTTCCCTTGGGAGATTATTCCCATATTAGAGCTTGGTATGCTCGGATCGAGCAACTGCCCGCTTGGCAGCAAACCGCACCTAAGGGCTAAGCCTGGAGGATAGACTCTAGGAGGAATGGCCAGTGGCTCGTCAAGGATTTTTGGCACAGGAAAAAGAGTTGACCCATCTCCGCGATCGCCTGAGTTATGCCCGACAGGAACTCCCATGGATCTAAAGTTGAGAAAACCTATGGATTCGCCACTCCCGAAAGCATCCAACCCCAGCTGATCTATTTGCTGGTCATAGTTCATTGATCCTGTATCGCTTGTTGTTGCTTGCTCCAGATTGGATCGAAGGCTGCCCCAGATGTTCGTTTTGGGCGGACAACTTCGACGGCATCACAGTCCATCTCAACCATCGCGCTATCAGCTTTGTTGCGGTTTCCTGGTTCCTTTGGCAAAACTGGAAGCCTATCAGCAGCATCAGGGTTGGGGTTTTCGGTGGGTGTCTTCTGGCACCAGAGGCTTCAACTATGATTACTATGTCTCGTTTACACCGGAGCAAATGGAACAGGGTACGAAGTTCTCTAACTATCGCTTCAGTTACGGTTCAGTTGGGGGTGCCCCAGGGGTAAGCATGTTCCATACCTACTCCTGTTATACCCGTGGGCTGGACAGGCTGAATGGGGCCTACCACTCCATGGATCGGGTTCCCAAAGGACGGGATGAAGCTGGGTTGCCTTGGCCGATGGACTGGCTTCGCCGCCGCGATCGCAACGAGGGCGGCTAAAACCTATGGAGGCACACCGAGCAGCAGAACAAATCGCCCGCAATTCCTATGGACTGCTGGTGGCTTATCTGTCCGCCCGCACCAGAGATGTGGCGGCGGCAGAGGATGCCCTCGGTGATGCCTTTTTGACGGCACTCAAGATCTGGCCAGAAAAGGGAATCCCCAAAAATCCTGAAGCTTGGTTACTGACGGCAGCGCGCCATCGCTGGATTGATCTGGCCCGCCGCCATCAGGTGCAAGAAAAAGTTTTTGATCATCTCAAACTGGATAGCCTCCAATTCTCCCCAGAGTTTGAGCCTGACGGGGATGTTTTTCCCGATGACCGCCTAAAACTGCTGTTCGTCTGTGCCCACCCGGCGATCGATGCCAGCATGCATACGCCCCTGATGTTGCAAACTGTGCTGGGGTTAAATGCGGCCCAAGTCGCCTCGGCTTTTTTGGTAACTCCCAGCACGATGGGGCAGCGTTTGGTGCGGGCAAAATCAAAAATTCGTGATGCGGGTATTAGTTTTGAACTTCCCGCAATTCATCAGATGGGCGATCGCCTCAACGCTGTCTTGGAAGCCATTTATGCCGCCTACACCGTCGGGTGGGATAGCATCGCAGGCGGCGATTCCCGGACTAAGGGTTTAACCGAAGAGGCGACTTGGCTGGCACGGATGACCGTGGGGCTCTTACCCGACCAACCTGAAGCCAAAGGACTGTTGGCGCTCCTCCTTTTTGTGAATCCCGCCGCCCGGCCAGGCGAGACTCGAAGGGATGCTTTGTGCCGCTTTCAGAACAGGACACGAGCTTGTGGTCGCAACCCATGCTCCGGGAAGCCGAGGACTGGCTTAAGCAGGCCGCGATGGGCAGCTCAATCAATAAGATGTTGGGGCGATTTCAACTGGAAGCCGCCATTCAGTCCGTCCATGCGCAGGGTAAATTGCAAAACCAGACTGACTGGGAATCACTGATTCTGCTCTACGAAGGGCTGTTGCAGGTAGCGCCTACTTTTGGTGCACGGGTCAGTCACGCCGCCGCGATCGCCGAAGCTCGGGGGGCCATGGCGGGGTTAGCAGCAATCAACCGGATTCCCCAGGATGGGGTAAAAAACTACCAACCCTATTGGGCTTTCAAGGCCCACCTGCTATATCAAGGGCAGGAGGTTGACGAAGCCAAAGCTGCCTATCAAAGGGCGATCGGGCTAACGGAAGATCCTGCCGCGCGGAACTATCTGGTTGACCGCTTCTTGAAATTGCCCTAATGCTCAGGGTTTTTGATCCCGCATCAATACCTAAAAAGCCGTTCTGGGGCGCACAGATTGCGGCTCAAGGGAACTTGCCGATGACTTAAAACCCCCCAGAGTCCACCGCACACCCCGCATCCGGGACGCATCATAGTGGAAACCGATGGTGGTAAATTTAAGGCAGCAAACAAATGGGGTAAGGGCATGGAGCGCTGGGCATTGCTGAGTGTGTCAAAAAAGACGGGCATTGTGCCCCTAGCCCAGGCACTGCATGAACTCTATGGCTTTCGCCTGCTCAGCAGTGGCGGCACCGCCGAAACCCTTAAAGCCGAAGGGCTGCCGGTCACTAAGGTCTCGGAGCACACTAGTGCCCCAGAAATTCTTGGCGGACGGGTAAAAACACTACACCCCAAAATCCATGGCGGCATTTTGGCTCGCCTAGATTTGCCCTCCGATCTAGCCGATTTAGCTAATCAAGGGATTGCCCCCATCTCAGTTGTCGTAGTCAATCTCTATCCGTTTACCGAGACGATTCGTCAACCCCACTGCACCCTGGCGGAGGCGATCGAACAGATTGACATTGGAGGGCCTACCCTGCTGCGGGCTGCGGCTAAAAATTTCGCCCATGTGGCAGTTTTGTCACACCCCTCCCAGTACGATCCTTTTCTGTCCGAGTTAGCAACCCATAGCGGGGAGTCCAGTCTTGAATTTCGTCGCAGCTTGGCCCTAGCTGCCTTTCAGCAAACCCAAACCTATGACGCGGCAATCGCCCAATATCTCCAGGAACCAGTTTCCGGACTGGCCTCTACCTATACTCTAATTTGCCAGCAGCCCCGCCCCTTACGCTATGGTGAGAATCCCCATCAGCCCGCTACTTGGTACCAAGTGGGCACCACCCCCAAGGGCTGGTCGGCGGCCACCCAACTCCAGGGCAAAGAGCTTAGCTACAACAATTTGCTTGACCTCGAAGCAGCCCGGCGGATGATTACGGAATTTTTAGACCACGAACCCACTGCCGTGATTGTGAAACACAACAATCCCTGTGGCGTCGCCTGCGGGGACACCCTATCCAGCGCCTATGGCCGTGCCCTCCAAGCCGATCCCGTCTCTGCATTCGGCGGCATTGTGGCCCTCAACCGTCCCCTTGATGAAGAAACCGCCACTGCTTTAACCGAAACCTTTCTGGAATGCGTTGTCGTCCCCGCCTGCGTGCCCTCGGCCGCCGAGATTCTCGCCCGCAAACCCAACGTCCGGCTTTTGGTGTTGCCCGATTTGACCATAGGGCCCAGTGAATCGATCCGGGCGATCGCTGGCGGCATTTTACTCCAAAAAAATGACGATCAACCCACCGACACCCAAACTTGGGAAGTAGTCACCCAAAGGCAGCCCACTGCCGAACAGTGGCAGGATCTGGTCTTTGCCTGGAAGGTTTGCCGTCATGTTAAGTCCAATGCCATCGTTGTGGCCCTTCACCAACAAACCCTTGGCATTGGGGCTGGACAAACCAATCGAGTTGGGGCCGCCGAGCTGGCGCTCAAGCATGCCGTCGCCGATGCCGTACTCGCCAGTGATGGATTTCTCCCCTTTGATGACACCGTCCGCGCCGCTGCCGCCAAGGGCATTTCCGCCATAGTTCAACCCGGCGGTAGTCTACGCGATCGCGACTCCATTGCCGCAGCCGATCAGCTTGGTATCGCCATGATCCACACCCATCTTCGCCACTTCCTCCACTAACGGGAAATAAAGAGCATAAATACTCATCTATATGTGTAGATTTTTTTACAATAACTTGCTACTTTAGAAGTAATTCTTAGGAGAGATATAAGAAATTTTGTAGCTCTTGCTATTGACAAATAATTTTACAATCATTCTTTTTTTAGAACTATGGCTAAAGTGCTTGAACAAGAGTCTGTGATTACCAGCGATGCCTGTGGTTGGCCAGAGGCTGAGCAAGTTATTGCCCGATACGCCTTCGACCTTGCCTACCAGCGGGAGACTGCGACGATTCTTCAGTCTGTGCGTCAAACCACCCAGAACCTTGATGACCTTAATACTGCCTGGCAACTCCATGATTTTTTGAGCGCCCGCCGTCATGATCTAGATGGCAAGTATGATTTCCGGTTGTCCAGTCTCATTTTTGTCCTAGCGAGGCTGGTTAAGGAAGGTTGGCTAGAGGTAGGTGATTTGCAGGGTCTGACTGCCGATAAGGTAGCCAAAATAACGTCTCTGTCGCGGATGCTGCCCTAGCCCTAGGACATCAGCAATATACTCAATCGGGTTGACCGGCCTTAGCCTAGCTTACTGTCCTGTTTTCGAGCTTGAGATTTAGCTCGGTATATGAAATGGGCGATACACCTATTCATAAGCCTTCTCTTTAAGGGCAAGTCATCAAAAGCTCCTTCTCCTATTTTTTGTAGTCCCTGGGGTAGGATGTATCCGTTAGGACTAGGAACAATTCCCGTACTTTGAACCAAGCTCGAATCTCCTTCGAAGGAAAGTAGATTAAGGGATCGCTTGACCCAATAGCTTTGGGAATAGTTCGACAAGGTATTCCCAGTCCCCTTCAAAATTTCGCCACATTGTTAGGCTGAGCATGGTTATGGCCTTACCCACAGGGAATGGTGATTCGATATGAAGCTGTAAATAACTTGGTTAAGATGGGATGCAGGGGTGAAATCCCTAGCTGGGGGCGCAGGCCCTAACCCCCTTTCCTTCGATGTCCGAACTTACCCGAATGTAGGTGTGTATTGTCATCTTCCGCCTTATTCGTTACGTTAGGTAAAAGTTTTTTGCTAAAAAAATTAAGAAAAAGCGATGCAACTATCAACTCCGTTACGTTTCGATATATAACCCTTCGTATAACTTTTTATGCCATTTTCATAACCGTGACTGATGTCACATCCATTGCTGAAATTTTGCTGGTATGAATAATGGTGATTAAGCAATTGAGCGATCAGGGAGTAATGCTTTGTACTGGGTTGAAGAACGGCTGCGCCAAGGTAGTGTAGACACGTCCCAGCGCATTATCTATGATTTCTTTCTGGATACCGTAAAGCGATCGGCTCCTAGCCGTGTGCTGAAGGATTTCCAGTCACTCTTCCTGTTTCTCGATCTGCCCCATGGTCAGCGAGTACAGCAGTCTGTAGAGGATTTGGTAGCCTCCTACAACGAGCAAGAATTTCGTTACACATTGCAACGTTGCTGTTACATTCTGATTAACAACTGGACAGTCTCGGGACATACGGACTCCATTGTGCCGTTGATAAACTTGTTTTCTCCGTCGTTACTACGAAAGACAACCAGTTCCCTCAAGGTAAACACGCTGCGCTGTTGGGTGCATAACTTTGTTAAAAGCGATGCGTTTCAGTCCCTGAGGCTGTTCTGTTCCCATCATGTGCCAGAGTTGTTTGCCGACCTGCACATTGCCCCTTGGAGCCGTCGGTTTTCAATCTATTTCCTAGCCGCGCAGTATAGTTCTGCCCAAAGTTCCCTAGAGCAACGGCAGGCAGCAGCAGCACTCGTAAGACAAATCAAGCATGAATTTCGGCAAAATCTTGCCCTATTTACGGCGCGGCACGGAGAGCGGGCAATTGACCCGACCGGTTTGGGTCGCCAAACCTTAGAACTGGTGCAACAAATGCTGGAGTGGCGCGGTGATCACAGCTACCAGGCGATCGCTGAGCAATTTTTTAGATCGGGTCAGTGAGCTGAGTTTTTGGGATTTCAAGGTCGAATTAATGAACTACCTTGATTTTGCCGATGTGGATGGCACGATTTCAGAAGTGACCCAGGTGATGATGTGGGAGGCGATCGCCGATTTGCAGACGGGCCACCATGATCGCCCAATTACGGCAATCTTGGTGATCAAAACATGCAAGCGCCTAATCAGCTGCCTAACGACGGAGGACAAGCCTAAGCCTTCGGAACTATTTTTAACCTTGCTGCACCAGAGTGAGCCGCTTAATTTGGTGGTGTTGCTCCTTAAACTGGCTCTGCTGTGTACGGCCACCCATACCTATTTGGAGTCCTGTCTAGCGGAACTATTGAAGTACTACAGCGACTTTGATGAGGTTCAATGTCATGAATTCATCCAGCTTATGAACTTAATCACCTTAGCCTCCAGTATTTATACTGATGAGACCCGCTATAACTTAGTCTCCATCGATCCGTTTAACCCCTTGGTGCGCGAAAAGCGCATTTTTTCCCAAGCTCGATGCTAAATGTTTTGGATCACCTTCCAGAGGGGCTGCTGGCTCTCGAGAGCACTGAGCTTCACACCTTGGTGCCGTCCCTGACTTTGATTCATCTTCAGGGGGAGATGGATCCCCCCCTGTTTATTTCGGTGCTGCTCCATGGCAATGAGACCACAAGTTGGCTGGTGGTGCGATCGCTCTTAAAAAAGTATGGTCGCGCCTTGCCCCGTTCGGTATCGCTTTTGATCGGTAATGTGCAGGCAGCGCGGCAGCGGCAGCGGCATTTGCCCGACCAACCCGATTACAATCGCATCTGGGCGGGGGGAGATGGGGTGGAGCACAGGATGGCCCAACTGGTTCTGCAGGAGCTGCGATCGCGAGGAGTTTTTGCCTGTTTAGACCTACACAACAATACGGGGCGAAATCCCTACTATGGCTGCATTCCTCGCTTAGAGCCAGATTTTTTGTCCTTAGCCCGCTTGTTTGCCCCGATCGCAGTCTATTACACGGCACCCCAAACGGTGCTGGCCTACGCATTTTCAGCCTTCTGTCCGTCAGTAATTTTGGAATGTGGGTTGCCCGATCTCCCAGCGAGCACGGCCTATGGATTGGCGTTTCTAGAGCGCTGTCTGCACCTAAAAAGTTTAGGGGATGTCCCCCAAACTCCCCTCGAGTTGCTGCATACCATCGCCGTGCTGAAGGTGCCGCCGGAGGTTACCCTTAGTTTTGATCCCCTCACAGCTGCGGATTTGTACCTGCCCCTCGACCTTGATCGCTGGAACTTTCAGGCTTTGCCTACGACCCAGGCGATCGCCCGGATTGGCTCTCAGCAAGGATGCCTGCTCGCCCTAGATGAGTCAGGGCAGGAGTGCACCGAACAGTTTCTCCATCAGGCAGGTGGGGCTTGGTATCTGCGGCAGCCCCTCATCCCGGCCATGCTGACCCTCAACGCCGAAATTATTCGCACCGACTGCCTGTGCTACCTCATGGAGCGCATCCCATCCCTGGGTTAATTCTTTGCCACACCATGTGTCCCGATCCTAGAGATTCCGCTATGTTTTTCTGGAGTATAAGCTGCATGGAAATGGATGCTAATCTAACCTAAACTTTTCGGACAGATGTCATGTTTCAAGTAGTGCTCGAACTCAAAGTCGGTCGTAGGGTTCATGTCATTGCGGAATTTCCTACCAAAGAGCAAGCCCTTAATCGCTACATGGAACTGGTTAAGGACAATAAAGATTCGCCTGAAACCCGCCAAGGTAAATATGGCATCCGGGCTAAACCCACTTCCTAAACCGCGATATGATGACGTACTGGTAATGTTTGGTGTCGCCTATGTTTGCTCAGTTTCGCGCCCAATACCCCGAAGGGAAAATCCAAACTGAACTATTGCCTAAAATTGATGGGATGCATCTGTTTCGGGTGACGGTGAGTGATGGCGATCGCCCGCTGAGTACTGCCACAGCCGCCGATGCCGATCTGGAAACCGCCGAAGAGCGGGCCATTCGCCGTGCCCTAGAATTTGCTGGCATCCAAGACGAGCCGAGCTATCCTCCACCCAAACAGGCCCACCTGGAGCCGTTGCAACTTCCGGCGATGAAATTCAATGGCGCGACACCAGCTCCAGAGCCAGAGACTATCCCCACAGCCAATGAGCCCTTAGATCTATCAGAATTGATCGCCATGACCGATGTTGAAATAGAGCGATTGGGCTGGACACCGGAACAGGGACGGAAACATTTGCAAAAAACCTTTAATAAACAGTCGCGGCAACGGCTTACACCTCAGGAGTTAAAACTCTTCCTTGATCACCTTAAATCCCAACCTACGCCCTACTTCTAATTAGTGTTCCACCGATTGATTGGCTTAGTGATTTAGTAACAGTTGTTATTAAAAAGATGTAATTCCCCATGGACAGCCCCCATAAATGTGTCAATAAAACCATCTTTGAAATCGTCGGAATATGAAGTTAAGGGTTGGAAATATTCAGAAATAAAAAGCAGACTTCTTTTACATATCGCAATAGTAAAAAACGATTGGTGGAGTTAAAAAAAGCTTAAATTGTTCACAACGAGGAGTAATCCTATCGGGAACTCCTACACTTAGAACATGACTTTGGGGCATACCCATGATTGACCTTAATCATTGCTACCGTGTTCTCGGATTAAAGCCCGGTGTTTCTGTGGAAGATATCAACCAGGCCTATAAGGATTTGGTGTTGGTCTGGCACCCTGATCGCCTGCCAAGGGATAACACCCGCTTACAAGAAAAAGCGGCGGAAATGATCAAAGAACTCAATCATGCTCGAGATCAGTTGCGATCGCACCATGCCCAGTACAGCCGCCACACCCCCAAACCTGCCGCCAAGACCCATACCTACAGCGCCCCTCCCCGTCCCCAGCCGCCCAAAAATAGCCGGGGTAATGACCTCAGTGGGGCTGATTTCTGCGGGGTAGATCTGCGTGAGCGGGACTTGGAGCGCCGCAACTTGAGCTACGCCAACCTGAGCCGTGCCAACCTAACGGATGCCTTTCTCCACCGCATTAATTTGCAAGGGGCAAACTTGAGCGGGGCAAATCTTTTTCGAGCTAATTTGTTGCAAGCTAACCTCAGACATGCCAATTTGCAGGAATGTAACCTCATCGGCGCGGACTTGAGTGGTGCAGACTTAACCGGGGCAAATCTACACCATGCCAAGGTGGGCTATGGAGATAAAATTATGGTCAAAATGACCGGGGCAGTTCTCACAGGTGCCATTATGCCCGATGGTTCGATCCATCGCTAAAAGGGACTGGGAATTTTTGCTCGTCATCGACATGGGTATCGCTATCGGTAGAACCCTCGGACGGAGTGTCAAATCTGCATTACGGCAAGTTCTGATTGTTCTGGGGTTGAAATCAGGATGGAACTTGTTTGAATTCCCAGGCTATGCTGCATCCCTCAAAAAAGCATCCAAAAAGAATTCCAAAAATATTTTCTCCAGCGATCGCCAGTTCGACCTTATGGTGCGATATGGTTCGCTGCACCTATTTTAATCAAGCCCAGCCCATGCTTTTACGGTGGGGCTTCAGCCCATGTCCTGCAAAACTTGACGGACGCGATCACACTATCCCGTCCGTCCTATGGCTTGAATTGATGACGCGCCCTAGGGGGGGCAGGCATTGAGAATTTGTGTTATGGCTGTAAACAACTTAGTTGGGACGGGGTGCAGGGGTGAAAGCCCTGGCTGGGGGCAAAGCCCCCAACCCCTTTTCCTTCGATGTCCGAACCTACTCGAATATAGCTATTTCAGATTTATTTGAGACAATCTCGCCCTCACCCCCAGCCCCTCTCCCATGCAGGGCGAGGGGAGTAATAGAACTTAAGACAACTATAATTGTTTCGCTCTTAATTAAATTGACTATATATTCCTTCAAAGCGCGATCGCACCACCGTTACTAACAAATCAATTGGATGGTTCTCAAAGTCCGTAGACTCACAGCAGCTTCAGCCATCTAACCGCCACAACCTGACTTGGATGAACCCGGTCATTGCGTCAATACCACAGTCCCAGCAAGGTTAAATTGGTCTCGGCGTAGTCATAAAGCTGCCTTGTGCTGAGGCGATCACGTAGAGTATCCAGGGTCACAAAATTACGCGCCAGAATCCTAGTCAAGCGATCTTTAATTGGCTTCAACGTCAAGCGAATTTGAGTTGCCCGGATGCCATCGGGAGCTGTGTCCTCCACTAACAAATGGGATGCCAACAACCGAAACGGTTGCTCTGCATCGCTCACCAAGGTTTCCACCTCGCGACAGACCTCCTCCACAAACTTTTGATTGACATACTTCATCACTACAGGCTCAAGCTGAAACAGGGCCTCTCCCACCTCGGTGGTTTTCTCCAAAAGCGATCGCCAGCGCAACGACTCCAGTGCCGCAATCAACTCCGAACCCGATGCCTCCATCTGTTCCCGCAGGGTATTGAGCGAGACCGGCCGCCGTTGCAAAGCCAACCAGTAAAGCACGGCTTTTTCCGGTTCGGTCAAGCGCTCAAACTGTTGGTATAGCAATGTCCGCAACACATCCCCCAGGGTCAGCGCCGTCTGCTGCAAAAACTCACTGATATTGCCGTTAAACACCTCTTGGATGGTCGTTGCCACAATGCGCAATGCCGCCGGGTTTCCCCGATATTGCTCAATCAAAACATGAATGCTGTTGGCCGTCGCATCCAGCCCCCGCGCCGCCAACAGTGCCACCGCCCCAGCCCGCTGCAACCCTTTAAGCTTATGGGAACGCACCGGTAGGCGATCGCCTTGGTGGTGGGTGATCTCCTTCGGCTGCTCCCGACTGAGCACCAACAAACAACTTTGGTGGCGCTCTCGCGCCACACGCTCCAAGAACTCTCCATAGCCCTCACAGCCAGGACGATAGGTGCCCACCAACTCCCCATCCTGAAGTAGGGTTTCATAATCATCTAAAACGATCAAACATCGCTGCTGACGCATGACCTCCAGCAAATCTGCCGAGGGCTCCCGCCCTAGGGTCGTGACTAAATCTGGCGCAATCTGGACTAGGGGCGGAGCCTGACGCACCGATCGCCACAGTGCGATCGCAAAATCTTGATGACATTGCTCTACCAACTTCACAGCTAGAGCCGTTTTACCAATGCCGCCCATCCCCCAAACGGCCACCAACCGACACTGATCCGCCGTTAGCCACTGACCCAACATCGTCAGCTCCGGCTCTCGCCCCCAGAACACCGAAACTTCCGGAGCTTCGCCCCAATCAATCGATGCCGATGCTGGCCGTAAATTTGATGCCGCATTTCCCCCTGCCGTGATCTGATATCCGCGCTCCGCCAGCCAATCCGCCACTTTTTCCCAGCGCAGCGTGTTTGGCGGCCGCTCCACGAGAGCCTCAAGCAGTCGGTAAAGCCCCTTATTCAGCTCCACCCGCAAACTGCCCGACGACCAGGAACATTGGAAGGCGATTTGCCCCGGTCGATAGCGGCATAGCAGTCCCCGCAGGCTGGCTTTTTCAAAGGGTTTGAGTGGCTTCCCCGCCACCTGTTCTAGATCGGCATAAAGCCGAGACAGATCCCACTGCACCGCAGCATCTGGAAATAACCGCTCAAAGGGATCCACATCGGTCAACATAGCGGCAACGGTAACGCCTCGGTATGGGCCCAAAGATTCCTAACTTGATTGTACGGGATTAAACTTGTCGCAAAAATACTTCTCCAACGGCACGCCTGTCCCAGGAACATCAAGGCACTCCCCAGCGTTCTCCTGGACTAAATGGGGAAGGTAGCGAGAGCCAGAGTCGTGATCATCTAGCTGCCAAATAGTTTGATAGCAGGAGGTTCAGCCCCTAGCCTGCAAAAGAATGGCGGGCGATGTAACGACTATCCTGCAAAGCTTTTAGCTTGAATCAATGCCGCGCCCTAGCGACCCAGAGCGTGGAGGACATTGATGATTTCCGTGCACCGCTGGGTAGTGGACGCTAGGGCCGGCGATCGCCCTCAGGGGGCGGGGGGAGCGGCGCACCAATACGGATGGTGACGGGATGGAGGCGCAGGTGTTTGCCCTTCGGACAAATGCCATGGGTCCCC
>JAAUUH010000075.1 GCA_012031145.1 Oscillatoriales cyanobacterium SM2_2_1
GGCGGGATAGCCGGACGTTTAGGACTCCGGCTCCCCTGCGACTGGGAACGGCACTCGCGCGGCGATCGCCAACCACAGGCAGCCCATTCCCCCCGCAAGGGCCAGGGTTAACCCCGTGTAGGGCACCAGCAGCGCCACAATCGGCACCGCTAACCCGGGCACCGACGCTAACCCTAAAGCGATCGCCCGACGACGATCCGGCATCATCAGGGCTAAGAGCGTCAAGAGTATCGGCGCAATGATCGCCCAAGCCCACAGGGGAGCTATTAATCGACTCAGATAGGTTAGGGCTAGCAGGGCCATGAAAAACATCCCCGTGGCGATCGCCATGTATCGTGGTGATAGGGGCATCGATAGCGACAGCAGCAGCAGCCACACCAAACAAATCCCCGGTGCTAACAGCAACAGACGGGGAATGACCCCCGTATGACGTAACGTCTGGGCCGTTGAAAATACACCGAAGGGATTTTGTACCGACACATTCTCGTCATAAATCCAGGCAAAGCGCACCCCATCGGGCAAGGACTCCCGCTCCGTGGGCACAATACCCCCAGCCGCCTCGCCATCGGGAATTTTAGCAACAATGTCTAGGCGAAATCGATTAAGGAGCTCCCCATTGGCCGTGTAGACCCAACGGGGCCCACCCTGGGCCTGATAGGAAACTGTGAACTGGGTTGAAGCTCCGGGTTCGAGGCGAAAGGAGCGCTCCTTGCTATCGATCCGCCGCCCATCCTGGGTCACCACCACATCCTGCAACAGGGTATATCCGGTGGGCGTCAGCGATTCCAAATAGAATACGTGCGGCTCCTGGAGGCGATTGGTCACCTGATATACCGCCCTAAAGTCAGAGCGGTAGATCGTCCGTTGGGTTTGGGGATCGCTCGCCCGCTCTAGGGTGACCCGCACTTGGGAACTCCCTAGGGGCAACTCCCGATTCACCGGGCGCTGTCGTTGCGCCCGCACGACCTCGCCATTCACCACCCGCTCCTCAAGGAAGGGCTCTTGGATCACATAACGAACGCGAGGTGCCGGCTGCTCTAGGCGATCGCCCGCCACCGATGCCACCTGTTTGGCAATCACAGACTGCTCCCAAAAGTGATAGCGCTGCGCCAGGGTCGTGCAAAACCAAAACCCCATCGTTACTAGGCACAGCGCCAGTAAAACCTGCCCCCAGCGCTCCAATAACCGCCGATAGCCTCCCAACCAGTGGGGCAGCAGCGCCATTAGCTCGGGATTGTGGCGCACCCCAAAACTAAGCAAGGCCAATATCGCCCCACCCACGCCAAGGGCGATCGCCAACTGCCACCAAAACTGCAACAGTCCCACGCCCAATCCCACCAACTGGGGTGCTTGGGTGAGATCCACCATTCCTGGTAGTCCCTGTGCCATCGTTACCTCCATCCAAAGTGAACCAACTCTGTCCGGTGAGATGTTGATTACGCCCAAAAAGTTCTCATTAGCGCCAATTCATGGGCCGTTGACCGGGCTAGTTCCTGTTCAGCCTGATGAAACCCGTTGTTAAATGCGCCCTTCTTTCAGTCGCACACACAACCGCACACCTAGTAGCACACTAATGAATGGATCGGCACCTCTGGAAGGCGATCGCGGCCCCTGAGGAACGTCAGCTCAATAACAAAACCAAACCCAGCCACAACGCCGCCCGCCGAAGTCACCAGTTGAGCTGTCGCCGCCGCCGTTCCTCCCGTAGCAATAACATCATCCACAATCAGTACTCGACTGCCCGCTGGAAGGATCCCTTGGGACATCTCTAGGCGATCAGTGCCATATTCCAGAGTGTACTCCACCTGAAATACAGGTGGCGGCAACTTATTGGGCTTGCGCACCGGAATGAACCCACAGCCCCAAGCACTGGCCAGTGGCGCACCGACAATGAACCCTCGCGACTCGATCCCCACCACATAATCAACGGCAGCAACCTCAAAACCCGCCGCTAGGGCTGTAGTGATCGCCCTTAGTCCGTCCGGATGGGCCCACAGGGGCGTGAGATCCCGAAATAAAATTCCGGACTGGGGAAAATCTGGCACATCACGAATTAGGGACTGCAACTCAAAAGTCATGGCGTAGGATGGACGAACATTGGTTCATTAGCATACCCCCATGCATGCACTTTCGTTTCCCACCTGGATGGTTCATATTTCTAGCGTTCTGGAGTGGGCGATCGCCATTTGGCTGATTTGGAGCCGCGGGACTCAGTGGCAGCCCCTCTCCTTGGGCATGATGCCAGCGCTGATCAGTGCACTATGTGCCTGCACATGGCATTTTTTTGACAACGCGACCAGTTTGGAATGGCTGGTGGAGGTGCAGGCTGCGACAACCCTCGTGGGTAACGGCACCCTTGCCTATGGGGCCTATCGTCTTTGCCAAGGGGAAGGCAACTCTCCATTATCTCCATAGGCAAAGGCTTTGAGGTGTGGTAGCCTAGATAAGCACGCATTTGAATTTTCCTTCAGTTCCCATGCCTAAAGCTAAAATTCATCCCACTTGGTACCCTGAAGCCAAGGTGATCTGTAACGGTGAGGTTGTTGCTATTGTCGGCTCGACCCATCCTGAATTACATGTTGATGTCTGGTCTGGTAACCATCCGTTTTACACTGGCACCCAAAAAATTATTGACGCCGAAGGGCGGGTAGAACGGTTTATGCGCAAGTATGGCATGGTGGAGGATGGCAAGCCCCTACCCATGGCGACGGTGCCGCACTTAACCAAGGATGTCAAGCCCACCGCCAGCGAAAAGGCCGATGCCAAAGCTGCGGAAAAAGCCAAAGGCAAGAAGAAAAAGTAAGCTTGAACTCCTATGCCCGCGCCATATTTACTGGCAAAACTGCAATCAGTTGAAAAGACCTTCCATGAACTGACCCGCCGGATGGCGGATCCGGATGTGGCATCGGATCATGGGGAGTTTCAACGGATTGCCAAGTCTCGCTCGTCCTTGGAGGAGACGGTTCACACCTACGAGCAATTTCAGAAGGTGCAGTCCGACCTCAAGGGCGCGCAGCAGTTGCTCAGGGAAGCGGATGATCCGGAGATGCGCCAAATGGCCAGCGAGGAGATTGCTGATCTCAATGGGCAACTCAGCTTTTTGGAGGAGCGATTGCAGTTGCTGCTGCTCCCCCAAGATCCCAACGATGACAAAAACATCATGCTGGAAATTCGGGCAGGTACCGGTGGTGATGAAGCCAGTATTTGGGCAGGTGACTTGGTGCGCATTTATACGCGCTATGCGGAGCAGCAAAGCTGGCGGGTAAAGATGGTTAGCGAGTCCGATGGGGAGATGGGGGGCTATAAGGAAGCGATTTTAGAGATTCAGGGCGATCGCGTCTACAGCAAGCTCAAGTTTGAGTCTGGAGTGCATCGCGTGCAGCGGGTGCCAGCCACAGAGGCTTCGGGGCGCGTCCATACTTCGACGGCAACGGTGGCGGTGATGCCGGAGGTCGATGCCGTGGAGGTACACATCGACCCCAGTGAGATTGAACTAACTACGGCGCGATCAGGGGGAGCGGGCGGTCAAAACGTCAACAAGGTGGAAACGGCGGTGGACTTGCTGCACAAACCGACGGGAATTCGGGTGTTCTGCACCGAAGAGCGATCGCAGCTCAAGAACAAAGAGCGGGCCATGCAAATTTTGCGAGCCAAACTCTACGAAATCAAAATGCGCGAACAGCAGGAAGTAATTACCTCCATGCGGCGATCGCAGGTGGGAACGGGGTCTCGTTCTGAAAAGATCCGCACCTATAACTATAAAGATAATCGCCTTACCGAGCATCGTTTGGGGCAAAATTTCCCCCTCGAACAAATTCTGAACGGAAACATTGAAGAGGTAGTTCAAAGCTGTATTTCTAAAGACCAGCAGGAACGCCTACAGGAATTGGCAAACCAGAGTGGCGGATGAGTCCTTGCCGGCATTAGCTGCAGCGGCATGTCGACGGGCCGCGCAATTGGCTCAGCCCATCTTTCTGTGTTACAGCGAAATATCTCCCCCAGTGGAGCCGTTGGACTGGTTACAATCCCAACCCCAAGAACGACCCGCCTATTGGCGGCAGCCGGATTTTTTGCTGGCTGGTTCCGGAACATCAGCCCTCTGGCAGGACGGTGGCTGGGAGAGGTTTCCACGGGCGTTGGCTTTTTGTGAATCGGTTGTGGATCGCTCGGCGGGAGAGGTACCCCTGATGGTGGGCGGCTTTGCGTTTGCCGAGCAGAGTAGTCACAATTGTCTTTGGCTCCCCCAAAGGCTCCTCGTCCAATCGGCAGGGCGATCACGGGTGCAGATCCAGTATGCGGTGCTGC
Source organism: Oscillatoriales cyanobacterium SM2_2_1 (assembly GCA_012031145.1). Lineage (GTDB taxonomy): Bacteria > Cyanobacteriota > Cyanobacteriia > Pseudanabaenales > Pseudanabaenaceae > UBA999. The sequence goes on from JAAUUH010000075.1 coordinate 4,306, forward strand.
CGGGGATGGATGGGGCAGGGGTGGTGATGGCGGTGCAAGAACAGATGGCGATCGCCCAAAAGCAGCCCCACTTCATCGATTCAAGCGATAGGGAGGTTTTTGAGCTACCGGACAGTCGCGTAGACAACCCCCAGCAAAAAACTTGGCGAGAAACCATTGACCGGGCACTGTCCGCAATTCAGGAAGGGACACTGAAGAAGGTGGTTTTAGCCAGAGCCCTAGAGGTCTGTGCCAAGTCGCCTTGGCAGCACTGGGGGGTTCTGTCCCGGCTGCAAAAGCAGTTTCCCAATTGCTTCAACTTTTTGCTCGAAAGCCCGGATAGGCGCTTATTTTTGGGGGCATCTCCAGAGCGGCTGTTTCAAATTGAATCCGGACGGCTTACCTGTGATGCGATCGCAGGCTCCATCGAGCGAGGAGAGAATCCGACCCAAGACCAGATTTTGGCTGATTCCCTCTGGCATAGTGATAAGGATCGCCATGAGCACGCCCTAGTGGTGCAGTCCATTTGTGATCGCCTGCGGCAGTGCGGTCTTGCCCCCCATCCTAGCGACCATCCCCAGCTACTGAAACTAGCCAATGTCCAGCACCTCTATACCCCGATTCAAGCCCAGTTGCCCCAAACTTCCCTCCAACAGGTCTTCAGCCTATTGCAGTCCCTCCATCCCACCGCTGCTGTTGGTGGAGAGCCCCGCCAGCAGGCCCTAGATTTTTTGACCGCATGGGAACCTCGCGATCGGGGCTGGTATGCGGCTCCAGTCGGTTGGCTAGATGGGTCAGGGCGGGCCACCTTTGCCGTAGGCATTCGCTCGGCCTACCTGGCAGGCGATCGCGCCGAATTATTTGCTGGTGCGGGTATTGTGGCGGCCTCCCGCCCGGAGGATGAAACTGCCGAAACCCTCCTTAAGTTTACCGCTATGCTGGATGCCCTAGGGGTAAGCTGGATACCCTAGCGGGATTCAATCCGTTCAATCTGTGCCCGAATGCCCTCCTCTACCAACCGCCGAACTTGGAGTTCGGCCATGCGGCGATCGCTGTAGGCCCCAATCTGAAGCACCTCCCGCCCTCGAGCACGGGAGTTGAAGGCGCTGGGAATCAGCCGACGCACCTGTAGCGTAATCGCAGGTGAAGCCCCAGGTACCACTACCCGATAGCGGGGCGGGGTTGCGGCCAGTCCGGGGTCGCGGGGAAGTCCAGTCGGTGGGGCGATAATGATGGGCTTGTTCACAGCCTCCCCCACTGGCGGCGTTTGACGCACAGGGGGAAGCGCCGTCGATAGCACCACCACACCCACTTCAGGCACATTGGGGGTCAGCCGCACCACCACTTGGTTGCTGGGGACATTCTGGGGAATCACTAGCGGTGCCGGTCGTGGTGGCAGGGGAACAGGTGCGGTACCCATCAATAGTTGCCGCGGGTTGGCTGCTGCTTGGAGCGTTACCTGCCCTTGAATGCGATCGCGGGCGATTTGATTCCCAGACAGGGATAAAACTTGGGGAGTTTGGTTGAGCAGATCCCCCTGAAGGTTGCCCTGTAGGCGATTGTTTCCAGGATCGCCAACGGTGCCTAGGTCGGGCAGAGCATCGGACAGCACCGACAGTCCGTAGCGTTGATTATCCAGAATTTGATTTTGGCGCAGCAAGGGGCGAGCGCTGCCCTGAACGATAATTCCGTCCTGATTTTGCCGCACGTCATTTTCGGCCACTTGGGGAGCAGCCTGCTGGCGAATGCTAATGCCGTAGCCATTACCGCGGATCAGGTTGCCACGCACCTCTGGACTCGATGTCGCCTCGATCGCCACGCCACTGTTGCCATTCTGTTCGATCACGTTCTGCAGAATCATGGCATTGGAAGCTCCACGCACCACCAAGCCATCCTGGGTGTTGCCCCGCAGCCGGCTGGACACAATTACCGGGCTAGTGTTTTCCAGCCATAGACCAAAACCCCGTGGTTGAGGGTTGGTCACCGTTACACCGCGCAACTGGGCCCGATCGCCTAAGGTCATCACCACACTTTGTCCAGCATAGGAACCGCCCCCCGCAATAACTATGTTCTGACCCTTGGTGGCTTCGTCTCCCCGTAGGATAACGCCCCGGGGAATCCGCAGTGGAAAGCGTTCGCCCTGTTCTGCCCGATAGGTGCCCGCCGCCAGTTGCAGCAAGGTTCCTGGGGCGAGCGATCGCCGTTGTAGGGCGTAGGTAATGGTTCGTAGGGGTTTAGTGGGGGTGCCGCCATCAGCGCGATCAATACCGTTTTGGGGATCGATATAGACCGTGGGAGGGTTCTGGGCGCTTGCCGAAGCCGCCAGGCTAAGGATCATCAGCGCGATCGGGAGCGCAGCAGAGGCAATTCGTTGCATAGCCGTGATCAACAGTTCTGAGACAGTATAGCGGTATTGATCTTTAGGAGCAGAAAGAACCGCAGAGGTTCCCAGCAAAGAATTCCCATCATGCGGCTCAGGCATGACAGGAATGAACGGAAATGAATTGAAATCCTGCCAAAATTTGACCCACGGGTAATATAGCTATATTCGGGTAGGCTCGGACATTGAAGGAAAAGGGGGTTTGGGGGCTGCGCCCCCAGCTAGGTTCACCCCTGCACCCCGTCCTCACCAAGTTATTGACAGCTAGCTATACCAGTCGTCTGATTTCCCAAGAGCTGTCAACACATCACCAGGATGCAACCCATCAGTCTGAGCCCATAATTTGGAAGAGCCTTGGCGGGGTTTTGGTGTCAAGTCTTTTTAGCTGTCAATTTAGGGCGCGTCGTCAATTCAAGCGAGAATCTTTGCGGCATAGGCATTAATATGCCCGTCAAATTTTACAGGCTAGATATTAAGCCCCTAGCTATCAATGATTCCTAGCGATCAAAAACTTTTCGCTTAATGAAATTAGTTTAATGAAATCCACATAGTGACATGGGTCGCCCGGGATTCGAACCCGGAACTAATCGGTTAAAAGCCGAGTACTCTACCGTTGAGTTAGCGACCCTCGCTAATTCACACGCTTGCCAAGCATAGCAAACTAGCTAAGCAACTGTCCAGTTAGACTAAAGGCCCGTGCCTCAGTAATCTCCACAGCAACGGTTTTGCCAATCCAATCGGCATCATGCTCGGTCTCGCTTGACTGCACGTCCACAAAGGTAATCCTGTTGGCACGGGTGCGCCCCATAAATTGCTCTGGCTGCTTAGGATTGCGCCCTTCAAGCAAAATCTCTTCCCGCCGCCCAAGGTACCGTTGGGATCGCCCCATGGCTTTTTGGTTCACTAGATGGTTCAGCCTTTGGAGGCGATCGCTCTTGTCGGTCTCACGGATTTGCTGCTCCCACTGGGCCGCCGGAGTTCCTGGGCGCGGTGAGTAGGCTGCCGTATTCACAATATCAAAGCCGATGTCATCTACTAAGCGCAGGGTGTTTTCAAACTGTGCCTCCGTTTCTCCGGGAAAGCCAACGATCGCATCGGCACTGAGGGCAGCATCGGGCATCAGGTCACGGATTTGCTCAATGATCCGACGATAGCGTTCATGGGTGTACCCCCGGGCCATGGCCTTGAGAATGTCGTTATCCCCCGACTGAAAAGGAATGTGGAAATGCTCACAAACCTTGGGCAACTCAGCACAGGCGTGAATCAAGCGGGGGCTGAAGTAGCGGGGATGGCTAGTGGCAAAGCGAATCCGCTCAATGCCAGGCACATCATGGATGTGGTACAGCAAATCGGTAAAGGTGATTTTACCACCCACACCCTGACCGATATCGCCGGGAGGCAGATCCCGCCCATAGGCATCGATATTTTGTCCCAAAAGGGTGATTTCCCGATAGCCTTGGCTGGACAGATGCTCGATTTCTTGGCGAATGTGCCCCGGCGATCGCGACTGCTCCCGCCCCCGGACGGAGGGCACGATACAGTAAGTGCAGGTTTCATTACAGCCGTAGATGACATTCACCCAAGCCGTAACAGTACTTTGACGACGGGGTTTAGTAATGTCTTCTTCGATGTAGGCCGTATCGATGGCTAGCACCTGACATCCCTGGGCCACTTGCTCTAGGAGGTCATCGAGGCGATTGACATGCTGGGGCCCATGACGACATCTAGCTCCGGTACGCGGCGCAGCAACGCTTCTCCCTCCTGCTGAGCCACACAGCCCGCCACAATTAGGGTCAGATCGGGACGTTCCTGTTTGCGCCGCAATGCTCGCCCCAAATAGGAGTACACCTTTTGTTCGGCGTTGTCACGGATCGAGCAGGTGTTGTACAAAACAATATCCGCCTGCTCGGCATCATCGGTGGGAATGTGACCCAGATGGTCTAAAATGCCCGCCATGCGCTCGGAGTCGGCTTTGTTCATTTGGCAGCCGAAGGTTACGATGTGATATTTTTTGGCAACGGCAGTCATAGGTTATTCGGTGGGGTGTGCAGCAATGGGGTCGATCACAAACCTCAACAATAGTATTTTTTAATGGCTAAAGAAAGCCCCAAAGCACCCTAACGGCTTAGGGCGTTGAAAAACTGCTGTAGTCGACTGAGGAATGTGGTGGTTGGTGTGCCAGTTTGCTGCCGGAAGATCCGATCCAGTTCATCGGTGGTGGGGCGCAGGGGAAGGGTTTTCATTAGGGTCATCCCCTCTTCGGTCTGCTGCCACACTTCCCACGGCTGGGGGTACACCCGATGAATGGCCCCTCTAGCATCAAGGGGTTGCAGATAATAAATCACCTCAAATCGAGACATCAATCGCTCGCGCAGACGACGGGCAGCGAGTCCTAGTCCCACTTCGGCGTTTTCAAGGCGGGGGTTCAGCATCATAAAGGGGCGATCGCCCACCCGCTCCAAGAGCTTTTCGACGCCATCAGATTCCGTAGCACTAGGGGAGACGAGCAAAAAGGCGCGATCGGACTCCCGAACCGCTGCCCGTCCTTCATTGACCCCCCGAAGGGGAACCGTAACATCCTGCCAATCCCGCTTAGCCAGGGCCGCTGTGCCGGCATCGGTAAATAGAGCTTGCCACTCATCCCCAAAGATGGCAGTAAGAGCTTGGGCTACTTCGTAGGCAACGGGCATCACGTTTAATTCCGCAAAGCGCAGGTCGATGATCGCCCGAGTGCATCCGGCGGCAAGGGCATCACGGAGAGCGGCGATCGCCTCGGCCGTTGCTGCCTCTAGGCTGTCGGGTAGGTAGTCCGGTCGATCCATTATGGGGCAGAGATGGGCAGCAGAATTTCAAACTCGGTTCCCTGGACAGAACCAGCGCCACCGACGGGAACATAGGGGGATTTTAACTGCAACCGACCGCCGTGCTTTTGGGCAATAATCTGGTTGCATATCGCTAGTCCCAATCCCGTCCCCTCACCGGATTTTTTGGTGGTGAAGAAGCTATCGAAAATTCGGGTTTGAATTTCCGGTGGAATGCCAGGGCCATTGTCAGCAATTTTGACTGATACCCAGGACTGACCAGCTTGCTGTACTACATCGCTACGCAGATCAAGGGTCGGTCGCCATTGGTCAAGGGCTGCTGTGACGATTGTGGTATCACCTTCGGTCAGCTCAAACTCTGAAGTACGGGGCTGAACTTGCATTTCATTGAGGGCATCAATAGCGTTGCTGATGATATTCATGAACACCTGCACCAACTGCCCGCCATAGCCTTGGATCGGGGGTAAGTCGCCATAGTTTTTGTGGACAGCCACATCCTTGAGGCGATTGCTCAGGATCATCAAGCCATTTTCCACACAGTCATTGACATTAACCTCGGAAGCGGTCTCCTGATCCTCCATGTGGGAGAAACTTTGCAGGCTACTGACAAGACGCATCAGTTGTTCGGCTCCAAATCGGATACTCTTAAGCACCTTAGGCAGATCGGTTTGCAGAAATTCCCAATCGATTTCCTCCTTAATAGCAATTACTGCCTCTGGCTCCGATGGCTGCTGGGAATAGGACCGTACCATCTCCATCAAGCCGTTGGTGTAGGTGGTGAGGTAGTCCATATTGCTGTAAATGAAGTTGACCGGATTGCGAATGTCATGGGAAACCTCAGCCACAATTTGCCCCAGACTGGCCATTTTCTCGGTCTGGATCATCCGCGCTTGGGTTTGTTCCCGAAGCATGCGAGTCGCCAAATCTTGAATTTGCATTTGCGCTTGCAACAGATCGGGAACATCGAGGAGGCGGTAGGCTCCCGATTCCATCTTGACGACGATGGGCTCATAGATCAGTTCGCTAGGGCGCTGCAAGCAGGTTTGGGCTGCTAAAACCACAGAAGCCGTGCCCTGCAGGATCAGGTGATCGGTCTTGCACTGGTCATAAAGGACGCGACAGGGCGTTTCTGGAATAGCTCTAGGCCGTAGGGTCGACTCATATATTCCAAAAATAACCGCCGTGAAATCATGCCCACAAAGTAGTGATCATCGGTGAGAATCACCCCGGGAATCTGGGCAGATTCATTAAGGGCTTGGGCTACCTCGCTGCTGGGGGCGCTGATGTCAATTTCAGTGTCGTAAAGGGTTAGCTGGGAGAGGTTGGCATCGAGGGAAATGCCACTTTCGGTAGTTTGGGTGCCGCCCTCCAGCTCTCCGGACATGATCATCAAGGGGATCATGGCAATTTTGCGGGCTAGTTCCTCCGTAGCTGCATCACGAACCGTGCGCTTCTTGCCCTTAACTTCCGATTCGGCGATCGCCACAACGGACATTTCAGCGTCGTCCTTTTCCTTGTCGTCAGAAAACTGCACGGTGTCGGCAAGTTGATCGATGGGTTCTTGCCAAAACTTACAGGCTAGATAGTCGGTGACTTTTTTGACGGTGGTAGAAAGGTTTTCTTTTTGCAGGCGAGGAAAGAGGTCTACGGCCCCTTGACGGGTGGCCCAGCGCGACTCGGCTTGGCGGATTTGTTCTTGACGAGGATTGGTCAGGATGATTTTAAGATCAGGGTAATGCTCGGTGCACCAACGGCAGAGAGAGCTAGCAAGGAGGGTGCTGGAGTCGGCGGAGCGGATGCCAATATCAAGAACGATCAAATCGGGCATTACATCCCGATTGCGTTGGCGTTGCTCCATCAGTTGGAGCAGATCAGTGGTGCTGGGCTCCCAAGTGACATCGATTCTTTGGGTGGTAAGGGCGGTATACCAGAGTTTGCCTTGCTCTTCCGACAACTGAGATAGGAGAATTTTCTTACGCACAATGCCACCCCTGCGTGGAAACAGTACCCTTATTATTATTGAGAAGGGTGAGATAAATCAGCAAGTGATTAACATTTACCGCAGCTTAATCAATTCTTAACTATCATGCTAGCCATTGAGATGCGGCGATCGCCCCAGCAGATTCACCCGGATCAAAGCTGGTTGTTTGGTTCGGAGCAGGATCGAGAGATTACGGTCGGCCGGTTGCCCCAGAGTGCGGTGCTGATCGAGGAGCCAACGGTTTCGGGGCACCACTTAACGTTGCGGCGGCAGGAGGCAGGGTGGCTGCTGCTCCACCATGGTCGCAACCCCACCTACGTTGACGGTAGCGCGGTGCATCAGGTGCAGGTTACTTCGGGAATGGTGGCCCAACTGACATACACAGGACCCTTCCTTACCTTTCGAGTGCTGCCATCCTGTCGCCATGAAGGCAACCCCCCGAGAGGTTTTTTTTGTCACCAATGCGGTCAGCCGCTTCGGGTGCTCAAGCAAATTCGCTCCTATCAGGTGCTGAAGGTGCTGGGGCGGGGGGGCATGGGCACAACCTATGAGGTGTGGCAGGCAGGTCAGGTGCGGGTGCTCAAGGAGATGAATGCGGAGATGCTACGTCATGCCAAAGCCCAAGAATTATTTGAACGGGAAGCGCGGACATTGCAGCGACTGTGCCATCCGGGAGTGCCGCGGTTCTATGATTTTTTTGTGGAGCAGGGAACGCCCTACCTATTGATGGAGATGATCTATGGGCAGGATTTGGAGTCCCTAGTGGGTCGTCGGGGACGGATAGGATTTACCGAGGCGCGATCGTGGATGGTGCAATTGTGTGAAATTTTAGAGTATTTGCACCATTTAGAACCCCCAGTGATCCATCGGGACGTTAAGCCGGCCAACATTTTGGTGCGCCATTCTGACCAGAGGGTGGTGTTGCTGGATTTTGGTGCCGTAAAAGAAGTGGGTACGCCTGCAGGAACCTGCATCGGATCGCCTAGCTTCTGTCCGCCGGAGCAGAACATGGGCAAACCAGTAGTGGCGTCCGATCTCTATGCGATCGCCCCAACGCTGTGCTACTTGCTGACGGGATTGGACCCCAGTGTGTATTTGCAGGATCGGGGGCAGGGTGTGCGGCTTTATATGGATCAAATTCCGGGAGTGCCAACAAGTTTAGGGGCCGTAATCGCCCAGATTTCAGCACCGCGACCAGTAGACCGTCCTCCCTCAGCCCGGGCGATCGCCCAGATGTTGTTGCAAGTTAATAGTTAGTTTTGCTGTAGTCCATCGTTAGTAAACGAGGCAACGTGAAGCTCCATGCATTTATGCTAGCGCCTACCTAGGTGAATCAAAAAAACATGAATCTCTTCCCCATCCACTCCCTTATGGTGAAACAGGATAAAGCGACGAATCCAGAGAAGATTAAGACTTCTCAGTTTGGTAGGAGTATTGCTTGACCCACAGGACATCACTGATCTGCTCTAGGAGCTTTTCGGGTCTAGGGGTAGAAGTGTTAATGCTCGTTCAGGCAGATAAAAATCTTATATAGATAATTACTATGCAGATTGTTGACGGTTCACGCTAATTGGGATATTTTTTTGGCGCCTGACACATAAAGTCATTCAGCAAAGGTTTATCTTTCATTTAGCTGTTGAAGCATATGTTATGCAAATCGTCTAATTTCAATGTTTTCTGATTGACTTTTAGATTTGGAAATGTTACGCATCGGAACGGAGATGATCAAAACTGAACTTCGCTAATATGGATCATCAACGTCAATCTCCTTGCTGGATTTGTTAGTTTCTTTCATTTTAAGGTTGTGCAGAATTATGAGAAGATTTCTTGCTCTTGCGATAAATACTTTTTTATGTTTTTAGCTGCTGAGCCTGTTTCAGTAGTTGCACAACAATTTCGGGCAAGTGGTGGATGTGGGATGCAATGTATGTATGTTAATTTCAAATAAAAACGAGACAACCCAACCTGCTTCAGGCGATATTTCCAAGGATTCAAACTGTCTCATAGCTATTTAGAATGACTATATGTTCAAAGAAAGCTTTCAGGAACTCAAATTACTCGCTCTGGCTATCGCCGAGTATTAGTCAAAAGGAAATTTAGTAGAGATGGAGGATACTCATTTACAAGAATTGAACGGATTTAGTTGATAGCAGATTGTCAGGGAGGTAGAGTAACTTGGAGTTTTGATTCTGAGGGTAAAGGTGGATGGTGGCATAAAGCATTTCTTGATGATGGAAGTCCATCTAGTAGTAGTGCCAGTTTGCAAGCATACGATCATCTACAAGCATTATGTATGTAGCATTTTAGTGAATCATAATACAGCGTATTGAGGGATTAGGAGGTGGAATAGCAGCACTGGGTAAACCAGCTCTTAAAGAAAGATTTATCCAAAAGTAGCAAGAAAACTCGCAATACTTGTTGAATAGCAAATGAAGTCTGCGGTTTAAGCCGTCTGATAAAACCCTTGAGAATCGACCACAGCATTTCAATGGGATTAAAATCAGGAGAACATCTAGGTACGTAGAGAAGCTTTGCCCCTTTATCTGTAATCATTTGCTGTACTTTCACACTCTTATGTATCTTCAGATTATCCATGACTACCACCTTGCCTTTGTAGAGTCTCGGACATAAATCCCCCTGCAAGAATGTCTCAAAGTCTTGACCTTTCATCGAATCCTAGATTGTCCTAATGCAGACCAAACCATCCATGGAGATAGCACCAACAACAATATGTTTTTGCCCTCTGCACGATTTACGATATGCCCTACGACCTTCTAAACTCCTTGCCATTGGTCTTTCCATACCCTCCCAAATCCCTGTCTCATCAATGCAGATTAAATCTTCGGGTTTGACATCTTTCACCTGTTGCCAATAGTCTAATCTTTCCTGCTGGCACTCTGCACTTGTGGCTTTGCGACTCCGATATGTCTTTCTTTTAAGGTTAACTTCTGTTTCTTCAGATACCGACACATTGCACCTGTAGTTACACACACTCCTGTTCTCTTACCAATCTCTTCACA
>JAAUUH010000076.1 GCA_012031145.1 Oscillatoriales cyanobacterium SM2_2_1
GCTGGTGGCTGGATCAGTCGCATTTACCTTGGCGATCGCCCTTACTACCAAAAAATCTGGCACGGCCGCCCCAAGGTTGCCCGTCTCATTCCCTCGGCACCCCCATCGCAGCCTAGAACCTTGGACTACCAATAACCTCGGCTTTGTTAATGAGCAGTACCCCCAGGCCTATTACCCAGACATTACCTACATCTGCGTTGCCGGCAAGGCCGTCTTTGGCGATCGCACCCTCAAAAACTGGATTGCCCACAACAGCTATGCCCTAACCTGCGGTACCGGCAAAACTTGGGGAGACGGCATTACCCCCATTGAAGCGGCCCACCTCATCGGTGCCGAAAATCTTACCCTCGATGGCGTTTACCACTCTCCCCGCTCGGGAACTTGGTATGGCAGCGAATCAATAGTCAAGCAGTGGGCCGCATACCTCTAGACCATCAAAAATTACAGTTTCTGGACTAGACAAATAGAAGATGATCGCCTATATTGTTGAAGTGTGAGGAGCGAACAAAAGAGGGAGTCTAGGCGAAACAGGGAAAGAACTAGGCTCCTTCTTTGTTTTGTGAATTTTTAAGCAATCTTTGATCGCGCTGGGCACAACAGAAAGAATTTGCCCTCCCCGAGGGAATGCAGCGAGCATTGTTGAGAAGCCATTAAAAGGTGATAGTAAAGCTTTTTGACCTGAAACATAGCCCAGATTTTCCATTGCTACGTAAGTTGGTATGTTAGTTGGACTGCTCCACCTGCATCTTCTCTGGGCAACGTTCTATAAATCGTTACTCAGCACAAATTGATAAATATCGGCAAAGAAAAGCCAAAGAAAAATCAAAGTCGCTGCTATCAGTATTGGTCACGACTTAATCAGCTTTAGCATCAACATATCTTTGCATCATCATATCTTTGCATTATTACCGCCGGTTTTGGTTTCCTACAAGATATTCATCATCGCCACGGCCATCTAAATTTAGCAGCCAAGTCCGGCAATAGCACCCAATGCCGAAGCACCGTTTCTATGGTTTCAAAAAAGATCCAAAAAATCTAAAAAGTGCTCTGTAGTTCGATGAAAGGTGCAACTGTCCTGATTCAAACCATGGTGTAACTTTGAATTCAAATTCGAATTCAAAAAAATTCCAAAGAACTCCCCGTAGATTTCATCTAGGGCGCGTCATTAATTCAAGCTATAACCGATGGGGATGAGCATTAGGACATCCATCAAATTTTATAGGGTAGGGGCTGAACCTCTGACCGTGAAAGAATCTGACAGCTCAATAATGGCAATCCTAGGATTTTATAGCTGTAAATAACTTGGTTAGGATGGGGTGCAGGGTGAAAATCCTGGCTAGAGGCGCAGCCCCCAAACCCCCTTTTCCTTCGATGTCCAAACCTATCCGAATATAACTATAGTTGTTACAACTGGAGATCAGCTAACGCTTTTTTCCGCTCCACTTCACTGGGCAATTCTGTAAAAACAGTGTTTCATGTCAGGTTAGTGAGCAGAAGTTTAATCTGACCGATTTATTAATCTCTTATTGACCTCAATTTACTGCTCCAGTATTGACCCAAACTGGGACTCAAACGCAGCACGATCATGATAGATCTTGAATATTTTTCCCATGCTTGTCAAATCAAACAACATCTGGACATTCTCACCGATCGAAGCCAATGCCATCTCGCCCCCATTGGCTCGCACTGTTTTCAAGGCTGACACTAGGGCACCCAGTCCTGAACTATCCATGAACGTGACATTTTTCAAATCAATTAGCAGTACCTTTGGCTTACTGAGCACCAAATCACTGACTTGGCGGCGAAACTGCCCAGCATTGGTGACATCCAGTTTGGAGCCAGGCGTTAGCACGTGAATCTCATTTGCCATGGGGATGTTGTGATTGCATTAAAAGTCAGGATAGCAGAAGCCAACGCCTAAAATGAGAGCAATCCTACAATTCGAGGGACTCTATGCCCGTAACAGTTTCTGACATTACTGCCCAGTTGCATCCGCTGACTGGCGATCGCCTACAACAGGTTCAAATTAAAGATAACGGCATTGTTGCCCTTACCCTCACCCTTCCGCCCATGCCCGCAGCCGAGCGCGATCGCCTGATCGAACAGTGTAAAGTTACCGTCAAAGCCTTACCCGAGATTACTGATGTTTGGGTGCGTGTCAACGCTCCCGCCGCCCCCGAGCCCGCCCCCAGCGATGGCAGACAACCCATTCCCGGCGTGCGCCACGTGATCGCCGTTTCCAGTGGCAAGGGGGGGGTTGGCAAATCCACCGTGGCTGTCAACCTTGCCGTTGCCCTTGCCGACCAAGGAGCCCAAGTGGGCATCCTCGACGCCGACATCTACGGCCCCAACGTTCCCACGATGCTGGGGATGGATCTAGCGAAGGTTGGCATCATTAAAAACAATCGCGGCGAGGACATCGTTGAACCCGCCTTTAACTACGGTGTAAAAATGCTTTCCATGGCCTTTCTGATCGACCGTGATCAACCCGTTACTTGGCGCGGTCCTATGCTGAATGGCATGATTCGCCAATTCCTTTACCAAGCCGCATGGGGAGTCCTAGACTTCTTGATCGTCGATATGCCCCCGGGTACCGGCGATGCCCAACTCACCCTCGTGCAGTCTGTTCCCCTTGCTGGCGCAATCATTGTCACCACGCCCCAAAATGTCTCCCTTCTTGATGCCCGGAAAGGACTGAAAATGTTCCAAAATATGGGCGTTCCTGTGCTCGGTATTGTCGAAAATATGAGCTACTTTATTCCTCCCGACCTGCCCGAACGCCAGTACGATATTTTTGGCTCCGGCGGAGGCAGCAAGACCGCGACCGAACTAGGGGTAGTTCTCTTGGGCTGCATTCCCCTTGAAATTCAACTCCGGGAAGGGGGCGATCGGGGCATTCCGATTGTGCTCTCTCACCCCGAATCAGCATCTGCCCAAGCGCTACGCCAGATTGCCCAAAAGATCTCCCATACCGTATGATCGGATAAATAATTCAAGGAGCATTGGTCATGGGAGGACGCTTGCTTGGCTGCTTGCTTAGCATGCTTTTGCTATGGTTTGGGCCTTTCACTTCCCAAGCCGTAGCGGAAACCTACGATAAGGTGCTGCTCGAAGGAGCTGACTTTTCAGGAAAGGTCTTGCAAGGGTCACAGTTCAATAAATCCGATCTCCGCAATGCCCTTTTTGTCGGTGCCGATGCCCGTGGAGTTAGCTTCTTCGGGGCCAACATGACGGGTGCCAGCTTTCGCAATGCTAACCTTAGCTTCAGCATTATGGATACCGCCCGTCTTAACGATGCTGATTTCAGCAATGCTATTCTGGTAGGAGCTTTTCTCTACGGAGCCAGCCTTGATCGGGTAAAGCTTGACGGGGCCGACTTTACAGATGTGGATCTGCGCCCCAGCGTTCGGCGTCGGCTCTGTAATACTGCCCAAGGCGAAAATTCGGTCACAGGAAGAAAAACCCGTGCCACTCTACTTTGTGACTGAATTCCCCCATCCCCCGTCGAGTCATGACCAGTGCTTTCATTCCTGATTTAGAAAGCGGCAGGCTGTTACAACGCAGCCTATTGCCCCAATCTCTGCCCACCTATGCTGGCATGGAGATTGCTGCGGAGATGTGGACCGCCGTAGACCTTGGCGGGGATTATTACCAGTTTTTAGAGCAACCCGGTACCTTTGCGGTAGCGATCGCCGATTCATCTGGAAAGTCGGTTGCCGGAGCGATCCATGCCGCTCTTTTTAAGGGACAACTTGATGCCTACGCCCAGCAGGGCCGCCTGCAAAATCCCACTTCCGTGCTGTCTTCCTTAAACCAATTGTTATGTAAAAGCAGTACCGAAGATGCGATCGCCCTAGCCTATGGGGCTCTGGATCTCCAAACCTACGAATTTGCCCTCGGCAACGCCGGGATGCCTGGCCCCTATTTTTATCGCGCTGCCAGTCAAAGCGTTCAAGAAATTGTCAACCCCTCTATGGCTCTAGGGCGTTATGATGTCTTGACCTATCGCACCCTCAAGCAGCCCTTCCATGAAGGAGACATCGCCTTCTTTTTCAGCGATGGACTCTTTGAAGCCGCCAGCCCCGACGGGCGAGAATTTGGCCGCGCCGATGAAAGCGGTGTCGTTCCACTCAAACAAACCATCCTTGAGCTGGCCCATCTGGGGGCATCTGAGATCATCTTGGGACTCAAAGCAGCGGTGGATCAGTTTACAGATCGCCTCATCCCTGAAGACGACATTTCTATTGTGGTAATCAAGCTCCTCAATAAGAGCCACCTTTCCGACATCAGCGATTGCCCCTACCAGGAGGCCCTACAGGCTTGGCTTCGCTCTGAAGAACAGGATACCTCGGCATTGTTGCGGGGCGCTCGTCTTCTTGAGGCCCTCAAGTGGGTCGAAACTCAACCGACGCTGCCAAAAATTGAGCAGGAGTTTCTTCAGTCTTCCCAAGTTATCCACGAGCGAGAACAGCTCATAGCTTCCCGTGCTGCCGACGCTGATCGCCTTGAACAACTGAGCCAAGAGCTGGAGCAGAGCCTTGAATCGGAGCGGCAACAACGCATGATTGCTGAAATGGGCGAGCTGAATGAGCGAATCATCGCCCAGACCATCTCCTCCGAAGCCCTCTACCTTTCCAATAATCACATTGAAGCCCTCATCGCCGGTGTGATTGGCGGAGTGCAACTCAAACGGCTGACCACCACCGTTATTAATGAACAATTTCTCGCCAATCTCAAAGCCAATACCCAAATTCGTGCCATCACCGCCCTAGAGCAGGTAGTTTATGGCATTCACGAATCTAACCGCCTGGAGGGGCATGGCTTTTGGGTCAATCGCGTCTGCTACAGTCCCGACGGCACCCTGATTGCCACCGCCAGTAGCGATCGCACCATTAAAATCTGGCAATCTAATGGCAAACTTCTGCAAACCCTAATTGGTCATAACAACTGGGTCACCAGCATTGCCTTTAGTCCCGATGGCACCCTCCTAGTATCAGGCAGCCGAGACAATACGGCCAAAATCTGGGCTCGCAACCCCCAAACCGGAGCCTTTCTGGAAGCCCCCACCCAGGTATTACGCGGCCATGAAGGACCGGTTCTGGATGTCTGTTTTAGCCCCGATGGACAGGTAATCGCCACCGCCAGCGAAGACATCACGGTGCGGCTTTGGAAGCTTAACGGTGCTTCAATCCGCGCCCTTCGCGGAGGGCACGAACGGTGGGTGCAATGTGTCGCCTTCCATCCCAACGGCAAGGCCCTCCTGTCAGGCAGTGCTGATCGCACCATGATTTTGTGGAATACCCAGGGAGTGCCCGTCAAAACCTTTAAGGGGCACGACAGTTTTGTTGAGAGCATCAGCTTCTCTCCTAACGGTCAAACGTTCCTTTCCGCCAGTCGCGATCGCACCATCAAACTCTGGGATATTAGTGGCAGCTTAATTAAAGTCTTTACCGGACACACCGATAAAGTATGGTGCGCGGTTTTTGGTCAAGATGGGCGCACTTTTGCCTCCGCCAGTTGGGATCGCAGCATTCGCATCTGGGACATCGAACATGGGTTGGTACAAACCTTCAGTGGCCACGGTGATGTTGTGCATAGCGTCGCCCTCAGCCCCGATGGCAAGACCGTCGCCTCCGCCAGCCGAGACACCACTGTGAAACTTTGGAACATCCGTGGCAACCCCCTCCGCGTCCTGACTGGCCATACCGACGAAATCACCGCCGTCGTCGTCAGCCCCAACGCCCGATTCTTGGCATCCAGTTGCCGTGACAAGACCATCAATCTTTGGAATGCCAGTGGCACCCTTGCCACAGTACTAGCCGGACATAATGACCGGGTCAATGCAGTTGCCTTCAGCCCCGACAGCCAGACGCTGCTCTCCGTCGGGGGAGACTGCGCCGTAAAGATGTGGAACACCCAAGGTGCCCTGCTCGAAGACATTGCTGCCCACCGGGCCGAAATCATGAATGTGGTCTACCGCTGTGACGGACAGGTTTTTGCCACCTGCAGCGCCGATACCACCATTCGCATCTGGAGTGCTGAAGGCAAATGGCTGCAAACCCTCAATGGGCACACCGCCGAGGTCTACAGCATCGCCTATAGCCCCGATGGCAGCCAGTTGGTCTCCGCCAGCAAAGACAAAACCGTCAAGTTGTGGAGTTGGGATGGCTCCTTGCTTGCTAGCCTCGATGGACATAGTGCCGAGGTAAATTGCGTGGCTTTTAGCGCCGATGGACAGTTTTTTGCCAGCGGCAGCATTGATCAGAGTGTCAAAATTTGGCGTAGCGATGGCACCCTCGTCAAAACCCTCAACGGGCACAGCGCCGAAGTTACCAGCGTCGTCTTTAGCCCCGATGGCACGGCATTGGTGTCTGCCAGCGAAGACTCCACCATTCAGTTCTGGAGTGTGGATGGCACTCTTCTGCGCACCTTCAATGGACACACTGCCCCTGTGCGCTCGGTAACCTTTAGCCCCGATGGCAAAATCCTGATTTCAGCCGGCGAAGACCAAAAGGTGATCATGTGGAACCTTGATCTAGAAAATCTCCTTTCCCGAGGCTGTCAGTGGCTGCAAGAATATCTCCGCACCAATTCCAACGTCTCAGAAGAGGATAAACGCACCTGCCTGACTGGATGTGCTTGGCTATACAAATATCTCAAGTCCTCACCAATTCCCGGTCCTGCTGCATCCTAAGATCCCAAAAATCCTTTGACGGACTGCCCGGTTGCCGGCACTGGCTGAACCATCCTAGAGATCAAGCCTCGGCCAGGAGAGCACCTCCTCGTCTGGTTCATCCTTTGAAGCCTACCTCACCCTGGTACTGATAGAGATCATCAGGAGTTTATTATTCGGAAAAATTTCGGAATGATCTCATCACGGCTCATCATTCTTGGCTTATTACTGGTACTCTTAGGTTCATATTATTGGATTGTCCATCGAAAGGGTCAGGGAAGCAGCGCAGATGATGACAGCTACTCAACATTCCTTTGAAGCCTTGAAATACCCTTGCGACAGTCAGTATTTCCTCTTTATGATTTTTCACTGAATATGTACCCATGCCCTGTGACCTCTAACCTATCCCCTGTGCCATCCAGCTCGCGCCCGGTCATTCTTTGTGTTGACGATGAGCTGATCGTTCTCCAGACCCTAAAGCTTGAATTGCGGCGGGTGTTTGGGGAATCCTACGGCATTGAAACGGCGGAACATGGCTCCGCTGCCCTTGAGATGATTGCCCAGTTGCGCGCCGAGGGCAGGGATGTGCCCGTAATGATTACGGATTACATGATGCCGCAGATGCGGGGGGATGAGCTAATGCCGGCGGTGTGGGATCAATCGCCTAGAACCCAAGTCATTATGCTAACAGCCTACAGCGTTCATGAAGATTTGGTTGAGCGGTTCCAAGGCACTCCCCTGGGGTGCATTATGCCCAAACCTTGGCTGGGAGAAGAGTTGGTGGCGGCGGTGCGTCGAGCGGTGGAGACCTACACGCGGCAGCAAATGGAAGAGACGATCACCACAATTGAGTCAGTTGCCACGGGAATTTGGTCTTGGGATCTGCGCACCAATCAGGTGGAATCGAACCTGCACCATGCCCAGTTGTTGGGCTACGACCGTTTACCTGAACCACTGACTATGGACGCTTGGGCCAGTCGTGTCCATCCCGAAGATTTACCTCAAGTTCAGGCGGCTCTGTCCCGGGCGATCGCCGAACGGACTCCCTACGCCCATCAGTATCGTGTGGTGTGTCCCACGGGTGAACTTCGTTGGCTGAGTAGTCACGGGCGCGTGGTTACGGACGAGAAAAATCAACCGATCCAAGTGATTGGGCTAGAAGTAGATATGACTCACATCAGGTGTATTGCCGGGCGATCGCCATTTTTTGATAGGGAAAAAGTCCAGTTCCTATCATTGCTGAGCCACGAACTTCGCACACCCCTATCGGGGGTTTTGAGTGTGGCGGAGTTGCTCCTAACCCAACCCAACCTGAACCAGGAACACCGTGCCTATGTGCAGTTGATCCAAGAGGGGGGCAATGCCATGCTGGAGCTACTCAACGGAGCCCTAGATCTGGCAAAGCTGACGGTGGGAAAGTTGCAGCTCTCACCCCAAAACGTGGAGATCGCCCCACTGCTCACCTCCCTGTGCCAGCTCTTTCAACCCCAAGCCAACCTCAAAGGACTGGGGTTGCGCCCGCTTATCCCCAGTCATGCTCCAGAGACGGTTGTGGTCGATCCCCAACGGCTTAAGCAGATTTTGAGCAACCTGATCACCAATGCCCTCAAGTTCACCAGCCAAGGCGCGGTGTTGGTGTCGCTAAAATATCACCTTACCGCTACCCGCAGCGAACTGCTATTTATGGTGCGGGATACAGGTAGCGGCATTCCTCCGGACTTCATCGACCGTCTCTTTCGTCCCTACGAGCAGGCGGATCACGCCCATTACGGAACGGGATTAGGGTTGTCGATCTGTGAACAGTTGGTGCGTTTAATGGGAGGCAACATCTGGTTAGAAAGTTTGGGGCGGGTGGGTGGAGCGCCCCCCCGGGGATGGCGGCAGACTTGGCAGGTTCCTGAGCGAACCGGAGAGCCGGGAACGGTGGTGTACTTCACACTACCGACCAATATGGAGTTTGCTGCCGCCAAATTCCCCCTCACTATCCAGGCGATCGGCCATGGGGCTGACGATTCTGCCCATCTTTTACACCGTCTGAACTATTCAGTCGTTCCCCTCGGGCAGTTGCCACCGGAACAGCGGGTTGATTTGTTGCTCTGCCATCGCCCATTGGATGCCCCCACGATCGCGATCGCCCTGGAGCTTAAGCAGCGCGGCACCATCGTTGCCATCTGCGCCGAAGCCCTATCTCCCCCAGAGCTGGCCTGTCTGCATAGCCTTGAGCCGCTGTTGCTCCTAAGATGCCCCCTAGAAGCTGCCGATTTTTTCCACTTCCTTGAGCAGCACCTTTTTTTTACTAATCTTGCCCTCGATTTAAGCTACCTCTACCAGACCCGCCAAGTTCTCAATCTTTCCCTAGGGGAAATGTTGGCAATGACCCTCGAATCCACCGAAAACGCCTACACCCAATTACAGCAGGCGATCGCCACCCAAAACAGCGAAGGTTTGCGCTATTGGCTCCATAGCCTGCGCAACGCCGTCAAGTTATTTGGCACCCAACCCCTCGGCAGCCTTTGCGGCGTCCTAGAGTCCCTAGCTCGTGGGCAGAACTTCACCCCTAAAAAAACCCACGTCGAAACCCTTCAGTTAGAATACACCCGGTTCCATCGAGCCCTAATCCGAGAGCTGGATCGGGTTAGGGACGCTGAGTCAGGCGGGTCGCAAAATTCTGGGAGCGGCTAGGTGACAGCAGCCGCGCCTTGAGAATCGCCGCCGCCAGGAAGGCATAGGAAAGTACCCCTACCACCGCCGACACCCAAAGACTAACCGACGCGGAAGCATTCCAAAAGGCATGGAGACCCGATGAGGTGACATAGCCAATGCTCAGGATCAGCGGCCAGGCCTTGGGTTTGAGCACAGCCAGACCAATAAAATACCCAAAGTATCCACTGTAGGCCATATGTCCGGCAATGGAACCCAAAATACGCGGAATCAATAACTGCAACCCAACAAAGTAAGCTGCCCCCTCATCCCCGGATGCCAGCACCTCCCGCACCAAATTAGGCACGTACTGACCCATGGTTTCCAATAGCGTAAACCCCACCGCCGAGGCCGTGCCAATTAAAATGCCATCGAGGGGCTCCTGCACCCCGAGGCGATCGCGCCACCGTGTCCCACAGAACCGACCCACCAGCCACATGATGCCGATGGGAATTGCCTTCAGCAGTTCTTCCAGCAAGCCCGCGCCAAAAAAATGGGCCACCAACTGCGGCAAAAAAGAATTGGCTGCCCTCTCGATATCTCCGGGCAACAGCCCCCGGAACACAAACACAAATCCCGAAAAAACTGGCGTTAATAGAACCCCCGCTGTGCACAGTGCTGATAGCAGCAGCATCCACCAAGATTTGTCTTTTCCGCACAAATGATAAACCACCGAAAAGCCTGCCCCTGCCAAATAAACTGCCAGCAGTGCCGCGAACAACGGGAAGTTGCCAATGGTGGCAAACATGAGCACCACCGCGAGCACCGTTAGCACCCCCGGCAGCAAAAAAGCCTTTTGGCGCAGATCTTTACCAGTAGACAAAATCGGCAGCAACTGACTCAGGGAAACCCCTCCCGTTCCCGAGGGCTGGGGCGGCATCGGTTCGGCGATCGCAATTAAAAACTGGGCCGATTGGGAATCTACGGCTCCCAAAACTAGGCGATCGCCCGATTGCAACCGCTGGCAGCCCATCACCCGCTCCCCATTCACCCACGTACCGTTGGAACTACCCAGGTCACACACCTCCCAGATTCCTAGCTCTGCTAAGGGGCGCACTGACAAATGGTAACGGGACACCCCACCAAACTGGTCGTGCCCCAAAATAATCTGACAATCCAATTCGCGTCCCACCTTGGTCTCCTGCAGAGCTGATAGCGCATAGGTGCGCTGAATCACCCCCGCAGCATCGATGAGGTGGAGGAACGCCTCACTCATCTTCCGCAAACTGATAGCGATAGAGATCCTCAGGCGACGGCTCCGGCGATGTCTCGGCAAACCTGACGGACTCATCAACAACAGCCTGAATCCTACGGTCAATGTCCTTGAGCTGTTCTTCCGTCGCCAATCGTCGCGACAGAATTTCCGCCGCTAAAATCTTAATTGGGTCACGTCCAAACCACTGATCCTTCTCCTCCCGAGGGCGCAACTCGTCGGGATCGGCAAGGGAATGCCCGCGGAAACGATAGGTCATACATTCTAGAAGCGTTGGCCCTTCGCCGGCACGAGCCCGCTGAATTGCCTCTTGGGCGTAGCGCCGTACCGTAAGCACATCCATGCCATCTAACTCGTAACCAGGCATGCCAAATACCGAGGCTTTCTTGTAAATGGAGATATCCGCAGTGGCGCGGGTATGCTCCATGCCGATCGCCCAGCGGTTATTTTCGACCACAAAAATAATTGGCAACTTCCACAGCGCTGCCATATTTAGGGTTTCAAAAAATTGCCCATTATTAGAAGCGCCATCGCCAAAGAAGCAGGCCGTGACCTGATCGGCTCCCAAATCACCCAGTGCTTCCCGCCGATATTTAGTCTGGAATGCTGCTCCAGAGGCTACGGGAATCCCTTCCGCCACAAAGGCATAGCCGCCCAGAAAATTATGCTTTGCCGAAAACATGTGCATGGAGCCGCCCCGCCCCTTACTACAACCAGTTTCCTTGCCAAAAAGTTCTGCCATTACTTCGTTAGCGCTCACCCCAGAGCTAAGGGCGTGGACGTGATCACGATAGGTGCTACACACATAGTCATCGGGGCGCAGGGCTTTGATCACTCCCGTAGCCACAGCTTCCTGTCCGTTGTACAGGTGGACGAAGCCAAACATCCGCCCGCGGTAGTACATTTCGGCACACTTATCTTCAAAGGTGCGCCCTAGCACCATATCTTCGTAAAGGAGTAGGGCTTCGGCTGCTGTGAGGGATGGAGACAATGCGGCTGCGGTGGGCTCGGCTAGCATGAAGCGTTTTCAATTAGTGTGGACTGGTTAGTTAGTGTATCACCAAGACTGGCTCAGCACTGAGCGACTCTGAACGCCTTAGGAGCGTTACCTGGGGCTGAACCCTAGACTTTTAACAGCGGCCGGGCATCAATGAGAGCATCCGCAGTGGGGACATCTTCCCGGGGAGCCATCAACCACAATCCTACGGCGGGGGCAATTCCTAAAAGGATGCCCAGTAGGATGGGTGGGTAGATCCCACCGCCATAGCTCAGAAGCATCGAGAACAGGAAGTTGCCTGAATACATCAGGATGGGAAACAGAAGTTGCTTTTGGTTCAATAAAGGGGGCTGAGCCTTACCCCATAGCAAGGTAGACACCGTCATAAACAGCACCCCTGTCCCCATCCAGCCAGCAAAGTTTTGCAGGGGCATGCCAAAGAAGGCCCCGAACTGATGCCATTCCCAAAACGGAAAGCGGGTTTGGCTCATGGCGGGATCGAGGACAAAATCCCAGGAGGTGAGCATCATGGCACCAAGGGCGATCGCCTCTAGCCGTTGAAGCCAATGGGTTCCCTGCCGCAGGGTGGTATGGGCCAGCAGCAGGCTAACAAAGCCCATGTAGAACCAGGATAGGGGAATGGTGAAGGGCACGAGATCGGCAATTTTGTAGCCCAACCCACTAAGGTAGGAGTAAGCTCCAAAGGGGAAGCCAGTGCTGGTACCGAGGAGTTCGCATCCCAGGGATAGCAGCACGGCAGGGAAGAAAAATAGGGCCGTAGTTTTTCCACCAAGGGTCTGCCAGCCATAGAAGCAAGTGGCGATCGTGCCCAAAATCATGTAACTAGCACCGCCACCTTGCATCCCAAGGGCAAAAATTTGCAACCCAAGGTCGGAGAGGCTCTCGATAAAGGCCGCGTTGGGCAGCACGAAGAGCAAACCGATCAACCCAAAGAGCATGGCCGCTAGGTGCAGCCCCAGTGTGACCCATTGAGCAATAATAATGCGCTTCATCCTGCCGAAACTCCCTAGATCGATGGTTGCTTTACAAAAGTATACTTCTTACTCAAGTGCCGTACCGAAGTAAGGTGCCGCCTTGACCTAAAATAAAGCCGCGATCGCGCCCAAAGAAGTAAATACGATATAGATTAGCGCCAATTTCCAATTCATCCGCCTCCCGCCGCCAAGTCTTGCCCCCATCTTCACTGTGCATGAGCAGAGAATTTCCTCCGGCAACCCAGATATTTTGTTCATCCTGGTAAGCTAAATCGAGGAAGCCAATGCCCTTGGCAGCCTTGGGAGCGACGGGCTTTTCCCATTCCTCAAGCCCAGAGGCCTTGGTGAATTGCAGTTGACCACCGCGATTGAGCATCCATACCCGTCCATCTGGGGTGTAGCCCATGTTATTAACCCGCTTAGAATTATTGCGGTTGTGCTGGGTCCAAGCAACTTCACCGGGGGCCCAAGTGGAGTAAAAGTTGCCCTTTGCCGAAATGGCAATGTACCGACCATCGGAACTGCGGTAGAGATTGCGAGCGGTGCCAACGGCTTGGGTGACAAGGGCGCGCCAATTTTGACCACGATCACCCGTGCGATAGATTGCCCCAATGTCCGTGGACATCTCTGCGGTGTTGGGGCCTAGGGCTCGAATCAGAACCGGATCGCCGGGGAGTTTGGAACTCAAACCAATGCGGGTCCAAGTCTCACCACCATCGTCGGTATGCAGCAGCAAGGCGGGCTTGCCAACGAGCCAGCCTTCCTGTCCGGTAAAGCTAATTGACTCAAAGCGATAGTTCCCCTCGCCTAGGTTGATTTTGTGGGGATTCCAAGTACGTCCACCATCGACAGTTTCAAGGAGGGTGGCGTTGCTGCCAACAAGCCAGCCATGATCACCTTCCATCCAGAGTTCGAGGGGTGTGGCAGCGGTGGGTAGGGCAACCTTTTGCCAGTTTGCAGCCCACACAGGGGTACAGAACGGAATCACGCCCAGAAACACACACAGCAGGAAGAGAACTACAGGTCGCCAAAAGAACCGCAAAGATTGATGCCGCATTACTCGACTGAAGAGGAACGCTCTGATCATGCCACTAATCGACCGCATAAAAACTCATAAAAAAGACGAATCCCACGGCTAGGGCCCCAAAGATCAGTAAATTTTTTTGGGTAGGCGTCATCACGTTGACACCAAAACCATAGCCCAGATTCTCGGCAAAACCAGAGGGCTTGTCGGCCAGACCGATGTCTTTGAATTTGTTTTTTGGAGTGCTGCAAACCGGGCAACGCCAATTCACAGAGAGGCTTTCAAAGGCGGTACCGGGGTTAATGCCCCGTTTGCTGTCACCCTTGTAGGGTTCGTAAACATATCCACAGACTAAGCATTCATAGCAGTGGAGGTCGTCTTTGGATTCGGATAGGGGGAGGGAGGGTTTGGGTTCCATGGATGGGGGGGAGAGAAAGCCTTAACAAAATATTACAATCATTGCGACCCAGAATGGAATAGGCGTCGCAGGGAAGGAACATGGAGCAATGGCTGTATCACTTGGCAGTGGCTGCGGAGCAGTTGGTGCGTCTGGAATTGGATCGGGGGCCGCTACTGAGTGTGGGGCTAGTGTTCGGGGCGGGACTAGCGACGAGTCTCACCCCCTGTACCCTGTCGATGCTGCCACTGATGGTGGGATATATCGGAGCCTATGAGTCCCGTGGGATGATCGCCGCGGCCCAACAGTCTCTGTGGTTTGTCTGCGGTTTTGCCACAACTCTGATGGGGTTGGGGTTGGGGGCAGTGCTGCTGGGTCGGATCTATGGGCAGATCGGTGACCTATGGGGCTGGCTATTGGGGGTAGTGGCGATCGCCATGGGGGTTCAATCTCGTTGGACTGTTGCCTTTGC
>JAAUUH010000077.1 GCA_012031145.1 Oscillatoriales cyanobacterium SM2_2_1
ACAAAGCCGGTCCCGGAAGTGGCGTATTCTCCCCGCGGTTGGCCAGCAAAAACAGGGCGTAGGGGCTGCCTAGGGGTTTGTCTTGCAGGTGGCGTAGGGCGGTGGCGGCTGGCGACCATTGGGCGTTTTTTTGACCGGCGACGATCACCCCTTGACCCACGTCCGGGGTAAGGGCAAGGGTAGCAATCTCCACCTTCCGCTCCGCAAGCCATTGATCCATCCGGTCGGCACTGGTAGCAAGGCGCTGGAGCAGACGGCGCGATTCATTTTCTAGGATCATGCCGCGCAACCCCCCATAGCTGACCCCAATGCCAATGGCGCAACCTAAAAACAGCAGACCGAAGCCAAGGTAGGGCAGGGTTCGACGCATTGGGGCCATCTGGGGCAGGCTCTGGGTGGGGCTAAGGGAATGGAGCACGGTAGGGTTAAAAACAGATTAAGAGGTGATGATAGCAAAAACAGGCATTTTTTCCAAGAGAACCGACCCCTATACTGACGAACGAGTAGGAGGAATAACTAATGACATCGGATGAGCGGCGGATTGAGGAACTCCGCACCCTGTTACAGCGGGCGGCCTACGCCTATTACGTTTTGGATGACCCGATTATGGATGATGCGGTCTACGACGGGCTATATCAGGAACTGCAGTCCCTGGAACAGCGGTATCCCCATCGAGTGACTGCTGATAGTCCTACCCAGCGGGTGGGGGCCACACCCGCGGCGCAACTGGTGTCCGTGGCTCACCGCATTCCCTTATACAGCCTGGATAATGCCTTTGACGCGGCGGAGATGGCGGCATGGGAAGATCGGCTGGGGCGGGTTCTGGGCGATCGCTCCTGTTCCTATGTCTGCGAATTGAAAATCGATGGCTCGGCTCTGGCCCTAACCTATGAGCAGGGGGTGCTGGTGCGGGGGGCAACGCGGGGCGATGGCACCATGGGGGAGGAGGTCACGGGCAATGTGCGCACCATTCGCTCGATTCCGCTGCGGTTGCTGACCGACTCGCCCCCAGAATGGCTAGAAGTGCGGGGGGAGGTGTTTTTGCCCCTTGGGGTGTTTGCCCAAATCAATCGCGATCGCCTTGAGGCGGGGTTGGAGCCCTTTGCCAATCCCCGCAATGCGGCGGCGGGAACCCTGCGGCAGTTGGACCCCCGAGTTGTGGCGGCGCGGCACCTAGATTTTTTTGCCTATACGGTGCACCTGCCGGAGTCGAAGGGGGGGCTCGACCAATGGCAGGCTTTGGCGTACTTGGAGTCCCTTGGCTTTCGGGTTAGCGGCGAGCGGCGGCTTTGCTCTGACCTAGGGGCGGTGGGTGGGTTTTATGAACATTGGCAGCGGGCCCGCCAGGGTTTGCCCTACCTGACTGATGGGGTGGTGGTGAAGGTGAATGAGCGCGCTGTCCAACAGGATCTGGGGTTCACCCAAAAGGTTCCCCGCTGGGCGATCGCCTGGAAGTATCCAGCCGAAGCCGTGCCGACGCGCTTGGTGGGGGTGACGTTTCAGGTGGGGCGTACGGGGGCAATTACGCCTGTGGCCGAACTGGAGCCAGTCCTGCTAGCAGGGACTACCGTATCCCGTGCCACGCTCCACAATGGCGATCACCTGCGGGAGTTGGGTATCCATGCGGGGGACACGGTGGTTGTGCGTAAAGCGGGGGAGATTATTCCCGAAGTGGTGCAGGTGGTAGTAGAGCTGCGATCGCCCACGGCGGTACCGGTAACCATGCCCAGCCATTGCCCCGAATGTGCTCAAGCACTGCACCAGGAGGACTCGGAAGCGGCAACCCGGTGTGTTAATTCCCAGTGCCCTGCCCTCGTTCGGGGGGGGGTTGCCCATTGGGTGAGCCGTGGGGCCCTCAACATTGACGGTATCGGCGAAAAACTCATCCGGCAGTTGGTAGACACTCAACAGGTGCAGACGGTGGCCGACCTTTACACCCTAACCCTAGAGCAGTTGATGTCTCTTGATCGCCTAGGAACCAAGTCGGCCACCAAGGTGCTCAGCGCCATTACCCAATCCAAACAGCAGCCCCTCAGCCGCCTGCTCTTTGGACTTGGCATCCGCCACGTGGGTAGCGTTACCGCTAAGATTCTCACCGAGGCCTTCGGCTCCCTCCATGAACTGATGTCTGCTCCTCCGGCGGCGATCGCCAGCATCCACGGCATCGGCCCGGAAACCGCCCAAGCCCTAAGCGACTGGTTCCAAGATCCCGCCCATCGGCACCTGATCCAGCGACTAGGGGATCTGGGTTTTGACCTGATATCCGCCGCCACCCCGACCACCACCCTCCATCCAGCGATCGCCGGCAAAACCTTTGTGATCACAGGCAGCCTGGAAACCCTAACTCGGGATGCCGCCAAGGCTAAAATTCTCGCCAGCGGCGGCAAAGTCAGTGACAGCCTCAGCAAAAAAACCGACTATCTCGTCGTTGGGGCCGAGCCAGGCAGTAAGCTGACCAAAGCCCAAAATTTAGGCACCCCCTGCCTGAGTGAAGTCGAATTTCTCAGCCTGTGGGGGACGACCCAATGCGATGCAGTTGCAGAAAATTAGTGCCCGTGGGGTTGTCTACGGGAATGCTGCCCAAAATTAGCACCCGATCGCCAACTTCTACCCGCCCCTGCCGCCGCAGGGACTCGGTCACCACGGTCACCAAGGTCTCGGTGTCTGGGCGCATTCCCTCCACCAAGACGGGGATCACTCCCCAGATTAGGTTCAGCCGCCGATAGGTTTCCCGATGGGGGGTTACCGCCAAAATCGGTGCCCTCGGTCGCTCCGTTGCTGCCAAGCGTGCCGTCATGCCACTGTTGGTCAGACAGACAATCGCTGCCAACTCTAGGGTTTGGTCGATGGTGTTTAGGGCTTCGGTAATGGCGTGCCGCTCATCCCGCTCGTAGGGGGGCTGATTGGTAAAGGTTAAATGGGGTTCCACCTCCAGGGCGATCGCCCGCATCATCGCCACTGCCGCCACCGGAAAAGCCCCCACTGCCGATTCCCCCGACAGCATCACCGCATCGGTGCCGTCCAGGATGGCATTGGCCACATCACTCGCCTCTGCCCGGGTAGGACGCGGGTGCTGGATCATGCTCTCCAGCATTTGGGTGGCCGTAATCACCGGAATTCCCCGTAGATTAGCGCCCCGAATGATCTGTTTTTGCAGCAGGGGCACCCGCTCCGGTGACACCTCTACCCCCAAATCGCCCCGGGCTACCATTACCCCATCGGCCACCGCCAAGATTTCCTCTAAATGGGTAATTGCTTGGGGTTTTTCAATCTTGGCAATCACTGGTGTGGCATAGCCGCGATCGCGAATCATCTCCTTCAGCACCCCAATGTCCGCTGCCCGGCGCACAAAACTGAGGGAAATCCAATCTACCCCCTGGGACAGTCCAAACTCCAGATCCCGGACATCCTTCTCTGTCACCGACGGCAACTGCAACTCTAAGTTGGGGAGGTTTACCCCCTTTCGCGATTTGAGCACACCGCCCCGCACCACTTGACAGGATACTTCGCCATCCTGCACCCCGATGACCAACAGTTCTAGCAGTCCATCATCAAGTAAAATTTGACAACCTGGCATGGCATCCGTGGCCAAGTGGGGATAATCAATGGCAATGCACCCTGCCCGTGGTTCCGGTGACAACCGCACTGCTTCCCCCACTGTGAGGATTTTGGGCTCCCGCAGATGTTCCACCCGAATTTTGGGCCCCTGCAAATCCTGAAGCAAGCAGATAGGGGTGTCTAATTCCTCCGAGAGCGATCGCAGTAGTTGTACCATCTGCGCATGGTCGTCGTAGCTGCCGTGGGAGAAGTTTAGTCGTGCCACCGTCATCCCTGAGCGCACCATCTGGCGCAGTACTTCCGGTTCACGGCTCGCTGGGCCAAGGGTGGCCACAATCTTAGTGCGGGGCAATTGCATTGTTTCAACCACAGCAACAGTCGTTCCAGCCTAGCGCCCCCCATCACCCACACCAGCAGCGCCCATGGAATGGTTTCGGGATCACCGGAAAAACGGTGCTAGAGTGTCTGAAGAATTACTATTCGCCTTCCATGCTGCGTGACGCGATCGCCCGTCAAGAGTTTTTGATCACTGCTGAAGTTGCCCCCCCCCGGGGAAGTGATCCCGCCTCGATGCTGCGCCAAGCCACCGGACTGGTGGGGCGCGTCCATGCCGTCAACGTCACTGATTCTAGTCGCGCGGTGATGGGCATGTCTCCCCTTGCCGCTGCCGTTCTCCTCCAGCAGCGCCTTGGATTAGAAGCCATCTGCCAACTGGCCTGCCGCGATCGCAACCGCATTGCCCTTCAGGGGGATCTGCTCGGTGCCGCTGCCCTCGGACTGCACAACATTTTGTCCCTCACGGGCGATCCGGTTAAGGCTGGAGATAGCCCCGATGCCAAAGCGGTTTTTGACCTAGAATCGGTGCGCCTACTGCGTTTGATCGGACAACTGAACCAAGGGCAAGACAGCAACGGCAAACCCCTTCCTGAGGGGGGAACCCACTTCTTGGCCGGGGCCGCCGTAGACCCCCAATCCCCTAGTTGGAGTGGTCTGCAACGCCGATTCGAGCAAAAAGTCCTTGCGGGGGCTCAGTTTTTCCAGAGCCAGCTAGTTACCGACTTTGAGAAGTTGGACAAGTTTATGACCCAAATTGCCTCCCAAAGTGATAAACCCGTTCTTGCTGGGATTTTCCTGCTCAAATCCGCCAAGAACGCCCAATTCATCAATAATTATGTTCCCGGTGTGCAGATTCCTGAGTCGATCATCGCCCGGCTGGCCCAAGCCCCCAAGCCCTTAGATGAGGGAATGGCGATCGCCGCTGAGCAAATCCAGTCTGCCCGTCAGCTTTGTCACGGCATTCACCTCATGGCGGTCAAGTGTGAGCACCTGATGCCCCAAATTCTTGATCGAGCTGGAATTGCACCCCTAAAGCAGGAAACTACTACACCAACCCCAATCCCCAACACAGTCCATAGCTCAGCCCTGCACTAATTAGGGGCACGCTAAGGTTGTCTGTTCCGCCGGGCGAGGAGGCTTCTAAGACACTGGCAACGAGGGCGACGGGCAGGGCCACCACCCACGACCACCCGCCGAAGGGCCAAAGTACTGCTACCGTCACCCCATAGCTGGCTACCGCCATGGCTAGGGATCCCTCCAGCGATCGCCCGTTGCCCCAAACCATATACCGATGCCGTCCCCAGCGCTTTCCAATCAATGCCGCCATCCCGTCGCCCCAGGTCATGACCAACACGCCAATGACAGCAAACTGGGGTAACCCCAGCGGCCAAAAGATTCCCACCAGCAGCGTAATACTCAGGGCGTAGTAGAACACACCAAAGGTCTTTCGCCCAACGCCACTGATCATCGGCAGCACCGCCACAAACTGGGACATGAGCGCCAGTGTAGTGAAGCCCCCGGCCACGGCCAAGCAAATCTCGTAGGGCACCCCCAATCCCCAGGCCAGGGGTACCACATTTCCTGTGCCAATGTGCACGGCCTTCCGTACTAACTCTCCATCCTGCTGTCCACGGCGCAGCCCCTCGGCGATCGTAAACACCAAGCTCAGCCATAGGGCAATCAGCATCCCCTGAAGAGGCAGCGACATCACCACCCTAGACCGCCGTCACCCAGTCAGCATACTGGGGCAGCAGTCCATGCACCGCTTTGCTGTAAAGCTCCAAAAGCTGTGTCGTGACCGAGCCCACTGTGCCATGGCCCACGGGGCGGTGATCAAACTGGGTAATTGGAGCCACCTCGGTTGCTGTCCCCACAAAAAAAGCCTCATCTGCGACATAGAGCTCGGTGCGGTCTATGGGGCGACACACCACCGTCAAACCCAGCTCTTGGTTCGCTAGCGTCATGATCGTTGCTCGCGTTATCCCCTCCAAAATATTGTCCGTCACGGCTGACGTAATCAGTTTCTGATCCCGCACCAAAAACAAATTCATGGCACTCCCCTCCGCCACATGGCCCTCATTGGTCAGAACCACCACATCATCAAATCCGCACAGGGCCCCATCGGTCTTAGCCAACGCCGTGTTGACATAGGCCCCATTCACCTTTGCCCGTGCCGGGATCGCATTATCATCCAAGCGCCGCCATGCTGAAGTGCCGACGTGAATCCCCGATGTGTTTAAGTAGCCATCCATCGGCAAACTAAACAGACAAAAGTCATCCTCAGTGCCCTCGGGATTGAGAATCGGCCCAATCCGCAAATCCGCCTTATAAATGATGGGCCGCAGATAGGTTGCCGACTGGCACTGGTTCCGCCGAATTAGCTCACAGGTGAGTTCCTGAAGTGCAGGGAGTTCATAGGGCGATCGCAGCCGCAAAATCTGGCAACTTTGCAGTAGCCGTCGGTAATGATCCGCCAACCGAAAAACCCCCATTTGCTGCCGCTCTGGTAACCAGTAGGCCTTAATGCCCTCGAAGACGGCGGTACCGTACAAAAAAGCATGGGTGCGGACATTAATTGTGGCGTGTTCAAGGGGAACGAACGCACCCCGCAGATAGGCGTACTGGTCGGACATAGAAACAACCTCAGAAATTAAACCCATTATTCAGGGACGGTGAAAGTGCCGCATTGAAGCAGCAAAAATATTTCCCATAATAGGCCCAAATCCCTTCCCTAATCGCCAATCGGCGCATAGGTTCCCTGACACCTAATGACCGCTGCCGCCCCGGAAATCTGGACAAAATCTGTGTCTATGGCCACATCCGGGACCTGCTCTCCCGACTCCCGGTTTTCACACAAAATGGCGATCGTATTGACATCACTACTACCCACCACTACCGTCAGGTTCACCCGCCCGATATAGCTTCGCAACGATGCTGCCCGCGAAATGGCCACCGCCGTTGCAAAGTTGTTCGTGACCTCCAATGGATCATAGGGGGCACCTGCCGACTTAAACTCATACAGTTCCGAAGCGCTGTTTACCCCCACTCCCAGGACTTCCAAGCTGCTGCCAAAGCGATTGTTCTCGTTGAAGTATGCTTGCTGACCCTTTGTCAGGGCACCCAGAAATACGCGAGCCTCCGACTGCTTGGCTTTATTCGCCTGACTAAGAAATGTTGGCAAAGCGATCGCCGCCAAGATGCCAATAATGATAATCACTACCAAAAGCTCAACCAGTGTGAAGGCGCGCTCCGATCGCCGTTGCTGCCATAGGTACTGCCCCAAGCTTGATGGAACCGTTGAACCCATCCCCATCCCCCCTCCTACGCTAGCTAAACGAACAGCTAAACAAACATTAGGTGCTGAATAGATCCACCCCGATTATCTCTAGTTCTATCCTGGGCGAAGTGCCACCGGAGTTGCTGCTAGGTTGGGTAGTCAGAGGCAATCACCATAGAGCAGACAAATTCACACCTATTCATGATCCACTGGATGATCTACAACTACCAGCAGGTGACCACCAACACAATCGGGTATTTTGCTTAGTCCCCCATGGCATAAAATGGCCAGTAAACATGCTGATAGATTACGGCGAGGAATCGATGTGTTGCTGACAAAGGGCTTTGAGGTCGAAGTCTTCACCGCCACCTCAGCCGGAGAGGTTGTTGGGTTTTCCGATCAGATTGTTGCCGCCATCCCTGGATTTGTCAGGGAACCAGACAATCGCAACGTTGAATACACCACTCCCCCATTTACTCGCTATGAACACCTTTTCTGGGCCCTTCTAGAACCCCGTCAACGCCTGCGACGCTTTCTGCGCGGCAAAGGGGATTTCACCCTTCTCCCCGGCAGCACCCTAGCCCTCGGCGGCACCGATGAGTTTCATCGCTCCGATCCCCAAAATCCCTACCACGCCTACATCGAAGCTACCTATGGCACCACTGTGGTCACGGCCAGCATCCATATCAATATGGGTATGTCCGACTCGGAACTTCTGTTTCGGGCTTGTCGGCTCCTGCGCCTAGAAGCGCCCCTGTATTTGGCCCTGAGTGCCTCATCTCCCTTCCTCAACGGTCAGTTCACGGGTAGCCACTCCAGCCGATGGCAAATGTTTCCCAAGACCCCAAGTCATGTGCCGTTGTTTACCAGTCACCAACACTACATTGAGTGGACCCAAGCCCAGCTTAAATTCGGCACCATGCAGAATGTCCGTCACCTTTGGAGTTCTGTCCGTCCCAATGGGGATAACCGCCCCTACGATCTCAATCGCCTAGAGCTGCGTATCTGCGACCTAGTTCTCGACCCGATCGCCCTTTTGGCCATCACCGCCCTTCTTGAATGCCGCCTCGTCGAACTGATGCGGTCGCCCAACCTCGATCCCCTTAGTTCTTCTCCCTTCACCCCGGATGAACTGCTGACCATTGCCGATCAAAATGAAGCCGCTGCCGCTCGCCATAGCCTCGATGCCCCCCTAATTCATTGGCAGACCGGTGAAACCTTGGTTGCCCGTGACTGGGTTGCCGAGCAGTACCACCAGTCCATGGCGATCGCTAAAGAACTTGGCAACTTTTGCTTCCTTGCGCCCCTTCAGCAGCGACTCCACACAGGTAATGAAGCCCAGCAGTGGTTGGCTGCCCATGGAACCGGTCAAAACATTCATCAAATTCTCAGTCGTGCTATCGAACACGCCGAGCAGCAGGATCATGAACTCAGTGCCCTGTTTAGCTAAAACAGCTTCCCTAAAACATTTGCGTGGCGAACACCACAAAATGGTATGGTGAATTTCGGCAGCAAACTATCCATCCTTTAGCAGCAAGCATGGTAACAACGGCAGAAAAAACAAATATTGGGCGCATTACCCAAGTGATCGGCCCTGTGGTCGATGTGGAATTTCCCAGCGGCAAATTGCCGGAAATTTATAACGCTTTGATCGTCTCCGGCACCAACACTGCCGGGCAACAAATCTCTGTTACCTGTGAAGTGCAGCAACTTCTGGGCGATCGCCAAGTCCGCGCTGTGGCGATGAGTACCACCGACGGCATTGTTCGTGGTATGGATGTCACAGATACCGGTGCCCCTATCCGCGTTCCCGTCGGCACCGCCACCCTCGGTCGAATCTTCAACGTCTTAGGTGAGCCCATCGATGAAGCTGGTCCCGTTGACGTAACCGAACGTTCTCCCATCCACCGTCCTTCACCCGCGTTCACCAGTCTCGAAACGAAACCTACCACCTTTGAAACCGGCATTAAGGTGATCGACCTGCTGGCACCCTATCGGCGTGGTGGCAAAATCGGACTCTTCGGCGGTGCAGGTGTCGGCAAAACCGTTTTGATTCAAGAGCTGATCAACAACATCGCCAAGAAACACTCCGGCGTGTCGGTCTTTGGCGGTGTCGGCGAGCGTACTCGCGAAGGCAACGACCTTTACAACGAAATGAAGGAATCGGGCGTGCTGAAGTACCTTGCCCTTGTTTACGGTCAAATGAACGAGCCGCCGGGAGCTAGGATGCGGGTTGGTCTTTCTGCCCTAACCATGGCTGAATACTTCCGCGATGTTTCCAAACAGGATGTGTTGTTGTTCATTGACAATATCTTCCGCTTTGTCCAAGCTGGCTCTGAAGTCTCGGCTCTCTTGGGGCGGATGCCCTCAGCCGTTGGTTACCAACCAACGCTCGGTACCGATATGGGCGATCTGCAAGAGCGGATCACGAGCACCAACGACGGCTCCATTACGTCGGTGCAAGCGGTCTATGTGCCTGCCGATGACTTAACCGACCCGGCACCTGCCACCACCTTCGCCCACTTGGATGCCACTACAGTACTCTCCCGCAGCTTGGCTTCCAAGGGTATTTATCCCGCAGTTGACCCCCTCAATTCCACCTCCACAATGCTGCAACCCAGTATTGTTAGCGCTGAACATTACCGTGTTGCTCGGGGTGTGCAGCAAACCTTGCAGCGCTACAAAGAGCTTCAAGATATCATTGCTATTCTCGGTCTAGATGAACTGTCCGAGGACGACAAAATCACCGTTGCCCGTGCCCGTAAAATTGAGCGGTTCCTTTCCCAGCCCTTCTTTGTCGCCGAGATATTTACCGGGTCTCCGGGCAAGTATGTCACCCTCGAAGAAAGCATCAAGGGCTTTGATATGGTGCTTAAGGGCGAACTAGATCAATATCCCGAGCAAGCCTTCTATCTGGTTGGCAACGTTGAAGAGGCGATCGCCAAGGGTGAAAAGCTCCTTGCCAGCTCCAAATAGTCCTGGTCATGCTGGGTTCGCTAAAACACAACGAATAGCTTTTTGGGAGCAGGTGACCTGCTCCTTTTTTACTTGGTGTCGTTATCACCCTGAAAAAGGCGCTTACAGAATCTCTGTAAGCGCCTTTAAGAAATAGAGACTATTTAATTAATAGGCATCCTGCAACTCATAGAAGTCAGGTGTCACATAGTCCTTAC
Source organism: Oscillatoriales cyanobacterium SM2_2_1 (assembly GCA_012031145.1). GTDB lineage: Bacteria > Cyanobacteriota > Cyanobacteriia > Pseudanabaenales > Pseudanabaenaceae > UBA999. The sequence continues at coordinate 10,345 of JAAUUH010000077.1, forward strand.
GCATTGGATAACCCACCCAATCCTCGGGCATCAAAATACGCTTCAAATTGGGATGTCCTTCGTAGTTAATGCCATACATATCAAACGTTTCCCGCTCCTGCCAATCAGCTGTGCGCCAGATCCAGTACACGGACGGGCATCGAGGGTCAGTGCGTGGCAAGAAGACCTTTAGACGAACTTCCTCAGGGCGATCGCCCGAACCATCACCAAACTTAGCCAAGTGGTAAACACTGACCAAATCTTCACCCGCACCCGCATCGTAGCCGCACTGCACCATTAGGTAGGTAAACCCATAGGCGTAGAGCGCTGCTGCAAAAGGCAGCAGGACAGTACGCTCCACCTTAATAATGGGAACAGATTGGTGGTCAACACCCAGAATCTCGTGCTCAAAACCGTTCTCCGTCAGCCACAAAGAAACCGGACTAGCCGCAACAACAACTTCAGACAATGGCTTGCTCCTCTTTTTGCTCAATCTGCAACGCTGGCAAAGGAATGCCTGATTCCAGAAGCGCTTTAGGCGGCTCGAGCCGGGAATCCATCTCCAAATATTTCCCAGTCAAAATTGGTTCCACCACATTCATCTCATGGCGCACCGTGTAATACCGGTGGGTTCGCACTACACCTGCCCGCTCAGCAAAGGATTCCGCCCCGATCTTTTTACGCAACTTAATAATTGCATCCATGATTGCCTCTGGCCGAGGTGGGCAGCCAGGGATGTACACATCTACCGGAATCAACTTATCTACGCCCCGCACCGTTGTATAGGAGTCAGTGCTGAACATCCCCCCCGTGATTGTGCATGCGCCCATGGCAATCACATATTTGGGCTCAGCCATTTGCTCATAGAGTCGCACCAGTGCCGGAGCCATCTTCATAGTTACTGTTCCTGCCGTGATGATCAAGTCTGCTTGTCGCGGGCTAGAACGGGGCAGCAGGCCAAACCGGTCAAAATCAAAACGTGACCCAATCATTGCCGCAAACTCAATAAAACAACAGCTCGTGCCGTAGAGCATGGGCCACAGACTTGACATTCGCGACCAATTATAAATGTCATTCAGTGTCGTAAGAATGACATTATTTGATAAATCCTGGGTCACTTGAGGCTGATCAATGGGATTGATCAAGCGCTGCCTCTGCTCGTCGATACTGAAATCCAGCTGCACATCCTTGGCATTCATGACCATTCCAACGCTCCTTTTCTCCAAGCATATACGAGTCCCAACACTAGGATAGCAATAAAAATTAAAGCTTCGACAAATGCCAATAGCCCAAGCTGGTTAAATGCCACTGCCCAAGGGTAAAGAAACACCGTCTCCACATCGAAAATTACAAAAGCTAAAGCAAACATGTAATAGCGGATGTTAAATTGAATCCAAGCGCCACCCCTGGGTTCACAGCCAGATTCGTAGGTGGTTCGGCTCGCTGCGCTGGCAGCTGCTGGGCTAAAAAAGTTTGACAACGCCAACCCGCTGATCGGAACTAGGGTGCAGACGATCACAAACACTAGTAAATACTCGTATCCATGCAAAACCAAGGGTGTCGCTCCTGCTATCCTTATACTGAAAATTATATATAAGCGGGACGTAAAAAAATGTTGCAGTTGCAAATTTTTCTGCCAGGGCTCTAGATATACTCCATTTTATTTCAAAAAAAAGTTTGTTCTTGGCAGCCTTGCTCAAAAGCTCATCCAGTTAAACTCTGCGATCTGGCTCGAGACTTGGTTTCTAGATGAAACTCAATGCTTTACATTCATTGTTTTAGTTACTTATTAATTAAGGGATTCAGATTATGGTGCGTCAACTAGATACTCAAGAGTCAGTGCCCGCGCAGAGCTTGGCGACCAGATTGCGGGAGGGAACCCAAAAATCTCACTCTGCAGCGGAAGGTACGGACTTTATTCGCTGCTTTCTCAGGGGTGTCGTTGACAAAGCGTCCTATCGCCTCTTGGTTGCAAACCTTTACTTTGTTTACTCGGCTCTGGAAGAAGAGATCACTAGGCATCGCCATCACCCTGTTTTGGGTCAGCTATTCTTTGAGGAGTTGTGGCGTCAAAAAAGCCTCGAGCTAGACCTTCTCTACTATTTTGGTTCTGATTGGCGTCATTGCGTTCAGCCATCTCTAGCTTGCCAAAAGTACTTGCAGCGCATCCGTGATCTGTCAGCAGAAAGTCCAGAGTTGCTTGTGGCCCACGCCTACACTCGTTACATGGGTGATTTGTCTGGTGGTCAAATCCTTAAAAAGATTGCCCGTGAAGCCATGGCGCTTACCGATGGCGGCACGTCTTTCTACGAGTTTGAAGCTATCCGAAATCAAGGTGAGTTTAAAAAGCAGTACCGGCAAGCCATAGACGGGCTGCCCGTAAACGAAGACTTAGCTATCAAAATCGTCGATGAGGCCAACTTCGCATTCCACCTGAACATGGAAATGTTCCGGGAATTGCAAGGTAACTGGTTCTTGGGGCTGTCAAAAGTAGCTTTAAATTCCGTAATTAGTGCCTTGCGATCGCCCCGAAAAGTCAGGTACTGATTCTTACTTCCCAGTGGTCAGGCAATTCAGGGTTGAAAAACCCTTCGAATTTTGTGTCAACTAATAATCAATAGTCATCCAGCGAAATGGGGTGCTACTCACAATACAAGGCTCCGCCACGGGAGCATGACTTTGCGCTTCCGGAAGTCTGCATTGCTCACATGCTGCCTCCAACTGCAAAAGATCTGTTTCGATTTCGATCAGCCTTTGAAGCACCTGACGCTGTCGATCCTGTAGCATTGCCACTTCTTGCTGCAAGCGCTCCTTCTCGTTTGCCAACTGATGCATCTGCAGGTAAATCGCTGATGGTGTGTGTTTTCGCGGCATGGAGCGCAACTTCGGCTGGATGCGTTTCGGAGGTCTCATCTACGTATTTTCCTTATTTGACGCAAAAAAAACTTGCCACAGTATATATGCAATGACCCCCATAACTGCTAAAGACAAAATTGCCATCACCGTCTTCAGCAAAAAATTAAGAACCGCGAATGCAGCCAGACCAATCATTATCACTGCTGCTATTTTGGTCGTGCCTGTCAGTCCATTCACCCAAATGGTTAGTCGCTGCCATCCTTTGGCAACTTTCGGCGGCGCAGAGTCTGAGATCGCAGTTGCCACTTCCTGCTCTAATTGGCGAAAACGCTCCTCCATTGAATCAGAACTTCTATCCATAATGCCCTCGAGATTTGCAATGATTATAGCCATTCCCCTCCAGCTAACCTCTCTTTGCTAAGAAGTCTAACGAAATCCGGCAGGAACATCATAAGATTACTGTACATATAGCTTGTCCTACGTATCTCTATGGAGTATGTGCCCAATTCAATTCAAGCAGTGAATCCCCAAAAAGCGCGCCAGTGCCATGCATCTACAACCCTAGCCTTTGCAACTTTTAGCTTTATTACTGTTGTTGTTGGTAGCTTGATTTTCCTTTCCTCGAAACCTCTGAGGCTCAGAAGCCAGTTCCCCCAAATCCTCGCCATACCTCAACAGGCTCCTGCCCCAAATTTGCTCCTGCTTAAGGTTGATACATTCGGGCAACTTTACACTAATGGGCTCCCGATCAGCGAACGTCTCCTTCATGAGCGAATTCGTCAGCATATTGCCCTTTACCCTGAAGGCTACATTGTCCTCGACCCGACTGATAGCGCTATCACCTATAATTCTCTCGCGCAAATCATTTCCCGCCTAAACAATAGCGCAGGCGATCGCATTGCCATCTTTACTTCTCCAAACCCATGACTCCCACTCCCCCACGTCCCTACCTTTTCTGGATCCTACTAGTCGCATCAGTCGGACTGCATACCGCCATCTGGATATTCCTTACCCAAAATCCCAAAGGGTTCACCCCATCGATCACTGATACACCTCAGCCGCCCCACGTCCCCCCCGACCCCATAACGATCACCCCCCATCCCGCCCCTCCCCCAATACCCAACTCCCTACGCT
>JAAUUH010000078.1 GCA_012031145.1 Oscillatoriales cyanobacterium SM2_2_1
ACCCTCCCGCCCCCAAAATCGCCCTTCTCCCCGGCAGTCGCCTGCCCGAAGCCGCCCGAAATCTTGCCCTTCTAACCCAATGCCTCACCCACATGCCCCAGCCGGTGGTTGCTTGGGCTGCCGTCACCGCCGACCTCTATGCTCAACTGTCCCACTGGGCCGAATCCCACCATTGGCAATGGCGCGAAGGAGCCTTACATCGGGGCGATCGCACCATTTACTGCTACGACACGGCCTTTGCCGACATTCTTAATACCTGCGACGCTGTGGTTGGCATGGCCGGCACCGCCATTGAGCAAGCCGTCGGCTTGGGCAAACCCGTGATCCAAATTTGTGGCAGTGGACCCCAGTTCACCTACCGCTTTGCCGAAGCCCAGATGCGACTCCTCGGCAGCTCCGTGCGCACTATTGGCACCCGCCCGGCTACCCCCGATTTACTCCGGGTCGCCGCCCAAACCCTCAATGACCTACTGCACGATGCGGCTTACCTTGCCCAATGCCGCCAAAATGGACGCGATCGCGTTGGTCTTCCCGGTGGTTCAGCAGCGATCGCCCGTCAATTTCGGGAACATTTTCTCACCTAATTCGTGAACGCGACCCTAAAGTGCGTCGGTCTAAGCTGGTGTTGAATTGGTACCATACCCATGAACTTCACCAATGTATCCGCCTTGCTGGCTTTGAGCTTTGTGTTTGCGCCCGCTGTCTTGGCCCAGTCCACCACCACTACTGTCACGGGGCAAAATGGCGACACCGCCACCACCAATGTCACCCGTATCCGAGATGGCAACCTCGTCAACGTTAACCGCAACACCACCTTCGGTAACGGCACCACCACCAGTTCCCAGCGAAGCACCACCATCAACCCAGACGGCTCCTACTCCAGCGCCATTCAACGCACCAATCGCGCTGGACAAACCACGCCCTATCGTGTCAACGGACAATACAGCCGCACCGGCAACACCATTACCCGCACTGGCACCGTCACCAATGGCACCACCGGCCAACAAGGCACCTTTGATAAAACCCGCACCTGCGTTAGTGGCACCTGCACTGGCACCCGAATCTACACTGGAGCTCAAGGTCGCACCCGCACTGAAACCTTCACCTCGACGCGCACCGCACCGGGACAGCGCACCGGTACCGTCAATGTCACCCGTCGTAATGGCAGTACCAACCAAGTCACATTCCAAACTTCCCGGACCCGCACGCGCTAGCCTTGGGTCGCTCCCATTGGTAGACCTAGAACATAATTCCATTCAAATATGGAATTACCCTCCATCTATCGCTCCGTCCTCCTTCCATTTTGGGAGGGGGACAAAAACAAGCTTAAAAGTGCTAGCGCTATTCCCTAATCCCTCTCATCGCGTCTATCATCTGGGCAGTACTCAGCTACAAACTCCATCAAGTCGTAAACTTCGTACCACTTCGTCTCAAAGAAATATTTGTGTAGATATGCATAGCATTCATTCCAGCACTCGTTGATCTCATCTGTAGGGCGCTTGAAATAATCCATCCACAAACCCAACATCAGCTAATGCATGTTAGAGTCCTTAACTCTGTTTACTCTGCCACCCAACATCATGCTTGCGGATTCCATGCCGATGCTTGGGCTTCCTAAGTGATTCTCCCAATAGAAAACTGCAAGTAGATTCCATAAAGAAGAGCGAAGGTTTGCGTCAATGGCTTTACTTTGCGCCAACTTCGTCATCGGAGTTAATCCAGCTCTCTGGGAGAATCGATGGGACATCACTACTTCCAAGGGGATGACAGAACAGAAAGTTAGAATTCCCAACTGATTGCCAAAATATCACAACATCGTCCACCTAAATCATGGGTGATGCCTCAATCACATCAGAACTATAGCTATATTCGAGTAGGTTCGGACATTGAAGGAAAAGGGGGTTTGGGGGCTGCGCCCCCAACCAAGGGTTTCACCCCTGCACCCCGTCCTAACCTAGTTGTTTACTGCTATATCTGTCTTTATGATCGCTATCGATCAATGACCACCTTCAATATGGGGAGCAAGTTTTCCATCTTCCATATAAATAATGCGATCAGCGATATCCAAAATGCGGTTGTTGCCGCACCACATCGGCCGTGAGTTGGCGATTGTCCCGCAGGGAAGCCGATACCGCTCCCTCTGATTGCAAAAACCGAAATCGTCGATTTTCCAATTCCGCATTGGTCAGTTCGGCATTGAGACGGGCGATCGTCGCCTCCTGGGCGGAAACCTCGGTTTCCAATTCCACCGCCAACCTCTGGGCTACCCGCTCCTGAGCCGCAATTTCCCCATCCTTGGCACCGGCTTCCACCTGGGCCAAACGAGCTTGGGCGATCGCCACTTGGCGTTGGGCTTCCGCTAGAGCCGCCTGCCGCCGGGCATAGGTATCGAGAATGGCAATGGTTTCGCCTCGGCGCAGCATTTGCCCTTGCTTGACCTTGAGCACTTCTACCCTCGCCCCATCGATTGATGTCGGGGCAAATACTTCAATTACTTCGCCGTTGGGTTCCAATCGCCCCAAAGCAGATACGCGATCGCCTTCCGGAGAAGTCTGGGCCGAGCTTTGGTAGGAACTCTGACTGGAATTGTCAAACCAACGAAACAGACCCACCCTGACGATCGCCACTACGGCCGTAGCCATCAGAGGTAGATAACGAACCTTAACCAGAAAAACGCTCATGAATTCCGTACTCCTGAACATTGCAAATAATCAGAACAGTCTCATCCATTAAAATAATTGTACTCAAAAATTTGAGTACAAGAATTAGAATATACTAAATTTTAAAACCAATAAATTTTTCGCCCATGGCCCTCAAACACACGATTCTGGCTTTTCTTTGCCGTCAGCCCCTGAGCGGCTACGATGTCGCCCGCGAGTTTGCCGAGGGGTTTGGCAGTTGTTTCTGGAAGGCCAGCCAACAGCAAATCTATGCCGAACTCAACAAGCTAGAGCAACAGGGGGATGTCACCTACGAGGCGATCCCCCAGCCCGGCCGGCTCGATAAAAAAATCTATTCCATCACGGCGCAGGGGTTGGCAGAACTCAAAACATGGCTCGCCCAGCCCACCGAACCCTCCGCCATTCGCGAAGATTTGGGCGTGATGGGGTTGGCGGGTTTTCTGGTGCCAAAGGAGCTAGCGATCAAGGAAATCGCCCGACGACGGGATCTGCACCAGCGCAAGGGTGAAGAAATCCAACAGTTGGATCAACAATTTCAAAGCCAGGGCGATCGCCTGCCGCTCAAGGACTTGTACATGCACCTGATCATCCGGCGAGCAATTCGGTATCAGCAAGAGTGGGTAGACTGGTGCGAGGAAGCTTTGGCAGCGATCTTGGGGAGCGAAGAGTAATCAATTAGAACAGTTGATATGATTCAACTAACTTCTTGCGCTTAGGTAGACAATTATGACTCAAGCAATTGCATCTTCTTCACCTAACCCTGAAAGCAAAATGCCTTGGAAGAGCGCTGACCTAGAGCTATTACCCGACAATAGCAACCGCTATGAAATTATTGGTGGAGAACTTTTGATGACCAGAGTGCCCCATAGCCAACATCAAAAAGCCTGTGGGAGATTGTTTGCAGTTTTAGATTCCTGGTGTCGTCATACTAATTTGGGAGAAGTAGAAATTGGGGCAGGAATCATTTTTGGGGATGAGGATGATGTAATTCCCGATTTGATGTGGATGACTAAAGAGAAATATGCCGCTTTGATTGATGATGCTGGGCATTTTCGGGGTGCCCCTGATCTGGTTGTTGAAGTTTTATCGCTTGGTGCAGAAAATGAAAGACGCGATCGGCAAATGAAGTTGAAATTCTACTCTGGGCGGGGAGTATTGGAATATTGGATTGTCGATTGGCGAAAAAGACAAGTTGAAGTCTATTAACGAGAAAATGGCGTTCTCAAATTAATGATGACACTCTACGCAGCAGATATCATTGCATCACCGCTACTTCCTGATTTTTCTTGCCCTTTAGGGCAGATTTTCGATTAGTCATTTCTCTGTGGACTATTGAAATACCAATATTAGTTCTAGAAAATTAACTGCTTCAATTCTTGAATCAAAAAATCAATGAAGCAATTCACCTTAGCTGGTCTAAAAGATGAGCGGAGATAGACTGCTTGGATCGGTAGGGGAGGCGGCTCAAACGCTTCTAAAATTATCCGAATTTTGTGATCCTTTAGCTCCTCTTGAAATGCAAGAAGTGGAGAAGTGACAATGCCAACGCCCGCCAAAGCGATTTCCTTCAGAGCAGATGAGTCATTCACCTGTAGATTTCCGTGCACTGAAACGATTATTTCTTGACTATTCTCTTGGAAGTGCCATTCATTGAGAGTTGATTGTCTGGTGTAAACAATACAGTTATGATCGCTGAGGTCAATTGGGTGCTTAGGTATGCCAAACTTGCTCAGGTATTCGGGGGTTGCAACGGTTATAAGACGAGTTCTACCGATACGCTCTGATCGGGACTTATGGCTGATGAAGTTGCCGACTCTTATAGCTAAATCGATATTCTCTTCCACCAGATTGGTGTAGAAATCTGCCATGCACAAATCAATTTCAATATGGGGATAAAGAGCATGAAAACGCTGGATTCGGGGAATAACCTGCCATTTACCAAACCATGTCGAACAGCTAAGGCGTAGCAGTCCTGTTGGTTCCTGACGCTTGCCAACTGAGCTTTCTGTTTCGGCGAAAATCTCTAACAACCGGATGGAGTGTTCGTAAAAGTCCTTTCCTGCATCGGTTAATTGAAGTTTGCGGGTAGTTCGCACGAATAACTGCGCATCCAGATAGGCCTCAAGGGCGGCGATCTGCTTGCTGATAGTCGGTTGGGTAGTGTCCTGTTCCTTAGCCACAGCAGAAAAGCTACCTAATTCCACAGCGCGCACGAAGCTGTGAATGCAGTCGATGCGATCAAGCAAAGAAATTCATGCCAAACGAGAATATATGCATTCTACTCTCCCAGCTTCTCAAAAGTCGATGTAATTGCCATGATGTCAATGTCCGATCAAGGTAGGCTAATGATTCGCTTTTATTTTCATCACACGCCAAACCCTATGAAGGTGGCTCTCTTTTTAGAAGAGTCGGGAATTCCTTATGAAGTGATTCCTATCGATATTTTCAAGGGAGACCAACACACTACTGAATTCAAGCAGTTCAATCCTAATTCCAAGGTTCCGGCGATCGTTGATGGGGAAACAGTTGTTTTTGATTCCAATGCTATCTTGCTCTATTTGGGTGAGAAGACCGGGAAATTCCTCCATCCCGATCGGGGACTTCTTTTATCTTGGTTGATGTTTGTTGCTACTGGCTTGAGTCCTTTTTCTGGGCAAGCAGTGCATTTCCAAACTGCAACCGATCCGATTCCCTATGCCATCAATCGTTATCGTCGAGAAGTTGAGCGACATTATCAAATTCTTGACCAACAATTAACTGATCGTTCTTTCATTTTAGGAGAAACCTACACGATCATTGACATGGCGGCTTGGGGCTGGATTGATCGTTATCCTAGAGTCTTAGGAGAAAACGCCCTGACTGAATTCCCCCAATTAGCCCGTTGGTATAGTTCAATCAACGACCGTCCCGCAACTCTAAAAGCCAAGTCCATTGGCAAAGACATTCCTTTCAAGTCTACTTCTGACGAAGAAACCCTGCGGGCAATGTTCCCCCAGAATTATCCTAAAGCCTAACTTCCACCCACTCATTTCAAGAGATTAAACATGACTGCTAATCTGATTGAAAAGCTTGAAGAGATTAAAACCTTGGTTTTATCTGATAAAGCCCTCGAAGCTTTCGAAAAGTATTATGCTGATGATGTCGTCATGCAAGAGAATGCTCAACCCGCCACCGTGGGTAAGGAGTCTAATCGTCAGAGAGAGCAGGATTTCTTCGCAAAGCTGACCGAATTTAGAGCGGCAGAAGTGAAAGCGGTTGCCTTTGGAGAGGACGTAATTATTTCTGAGTGGTTCTTAGATTACACCCATGCCGAGTGGGGAACAATCACCCACGATCAGGTCTCCGTTCAGCGCTGGAGGGACGGTAAGGTGGTGCACGAATGCTTCTATTACCCCGTCTAAATCTGCGGAGGATAAATTACTGCTCTACTCTTTTGAGTGGAGCAGTGATAGGAGGAACTATGGAACTACCTAGTTTATTTATTTCTCACGGCTCCCCAGATTTGGCGACTACTCCAAGTCCTGCTCGCAGTTTTCTGATGGGAATCGGTAATCAGTTCGAGAAACCGAAAGCGATTCTGGTGATCTCAGCTCACTGGACGACCAAGCAGCCACAAATCAACAGCACAGAGCGCCCTCAAACTATCCATGACTTTTGGGGATTTCCCCAAGAGCTTTATCAGATGGAATACCCTGCGAACACCTCACGAACTCTGACACAGTCTGTGGCAAACTTGCTAAAAGCCAATGAATTTGAATATGAGATTATCGGCGATCGTGGTTTCGATCATGGAGTATGGAATCCATTGATGTTGATGTATCCATCGGCAGCTATTCCCATTGTTCAGCTATCGGTACAACCAAGACAAGACCCTAGCTACCATTTTCGCCTAGGTCAGGCTCTTACTCCCCTGCGATCGCAGGGAATCCTGATCATTGGCAGTGGGAGCGCCACCCATAACCTGCGAGAGATGGGAAGGTATGAATATCCACCTAATTGGGTGACTGAATTCATGGATTGGTTGAACGAAAAGGTAATGAATGCTGATTTGGATGCTTTATTTAACTATCTAAATTTTGCCCCCTACGCCAAGCAAAACCACCCCACTCCCGAACATCTGCTGCCCCTGTTCGTTGCCATGGGTGCGGCAGGGATAAGCCTCCAACCTTTTCATCTTCATTCCAGTTACACCTACGATGTTTTGAGTATGGATGCTTTCGCCTTCAATTAATCTATTCTACTAATCTATTCTGCAAGGAGTAAATTATGGCACTTGGTCAATTAGTGAACGGACAGTGGACTTCCCAGTGGACTGAACGGAATGAGACTGGTGAGTTCAAAAGAATGTCTACCCAGTTTCGGCAATGGATCAAAGCGGATGGCACTACTGATTTTATTCCTGAACGCGATCGCTACCACCTTTACATCTCTTTGGGCTGCCCTTGGGCCAACCGCACCGCATTTTTGTGGAAGTTGAAGGGACTAGAGCACCTTATTAGTTTATCGATTGTAGACCCAGTTATCAGTGAACAAGGTTGGCGATTTTCGAACTATGCCGGTTCCATTCCAGATTCCCTCTATCATTCCGACTATCTTTGGCAGATCTATGTGAAGTCAAAACCTGATTACACTGGCAGGGTGACCGTGCCAGTACTGTGGGATAAAAAGACCAAGCAAATTGTGAACAATGAATCTCGACAAATCATTCAGATGTTCAACGCTGAATTTGATCATTTAGGTGCAAAGCCCCTTGATTTTTATCCCCTCGAACTTCGCACCGAAATTGGTCGCGTAATTGATGCCATCTATACCCCGATTAATAATGGAGTTTATCGTAGTGGTTTTGCTGCCTCCCAGTCCGCCTATGAGAACGCTGTAACCGAGTTATTTGCCGCCCTTAGGGATTGGGATGGAGTGTTGGCTCATCAACGCTATTTGATCGGCAATACACTCACCCTCGCAGACTTGTGCTTGTTCCCTACCTTATTTCGGTTTGAGCTTGCTTATTATGGTCTTTTCAAGTGTAACCTGAAGCATCTTTGGGATTTCCCGAATCTATGGAGATATATGCTGGAACTCTATGCCATACCTGAAATCAAGGAGTTTTGCAATGCAGACCACGTCAAGCGTCTTTACTATATGGGCATCCCCGAACTTAACCCAAATCGAATTATTCCTCTAGGTTCACCAATTTTCTTAAAATAGGTGATTTATAACAGAATTAGTCAGGGAATTTCCAGGAAAATTCCGATCTAAGAGTAATTTATTGGGTAGGCTAATTTAGTGTTGATAAATTCATTAGATACTATTCATAAAGAACTCAAACGCATCTTCAAGATCTTATCTGTTTGTTGCTTGGGTAAACCTAGAAGTGTTTAAAGATAGCTTAACACCTAAAAGATGGGAGCAAAATATAGTATTCTTTCCCCAAGAAAAATAAAAAACATATGTCAATGCTATCGTCGTTCCCCACGATAGTCAAATCACTCATCAAACAATTTCCTGCGACCGATTATCCAGTCTTAAACTCATGCTTACTCTTTGAAATCTGATTATCCTTTGTTTCTGAACAGAGTTTGACAGGCATGAGGGGATCTGTTCTATCGCCTGAATAAATCAGGTATTAATGTCGATATTTCTACCTTTTCTAAAGCCTGTAAAAATTGAAAGGTTGGTAGTCACAACTTAAGTCGTTTCTAGATGCTCACTCAAGTGAACACTACGGGCGGTTAGCTAGAGAGACTCAATTCATAGTGTAAGGCAAGAACTTCAGTAGGCTGAAGCACAGTCATTGCATATTCTTGCCCGTGTAAGTCAGCAAACTCCACCAGATAGGGAGGCAACTCACCGGGATAAACCTCAAGGATGGTACTAACTTTCCCAATTGGTAGCTGTTGGATTGATTGGTATTCAGGCTCAACTAACGTGAGGCGATCACGGGCGATCGGTGTGAGATTGGCAACGGTATCAAGGGTTATTAGTGTCATAGTTCTTGCCTGATAAATGCGAAAACTAACCGGAGGTTGGGTTGAGCAAAGGCAAGTTCCCAGAGAGTACGGATAATAATTGACTCTCGATTGGGAGTTGTCCAGTCAACTTTATACACAACTTTATACAATTGACCAAACTCAGTGCTATCTTGCTGAATCACTTCCCCTTCAATAGCTGCTTGTGTAATCTATTCTCACAAATCATTGGCATTCTCTGCTGTGATTCCTTACGCTGAAGCAAAGACCCTTGTCTTATGTTTGCCTGACGAATGGTTGGGGTTTAGACAGTAATCTGTTAGCTTTTCCATAGGAATAATGGCAAATTCTCCATTTGGTAACTTCATGAACTCGCCACACTCATTGTAAAATCCGCGCCCACATCAAACGGTGGGTCAATGTAAATCAGATCTACCTTGCCCTTACACTCTTGCATCAGCGAAACCATCACCAGCTTATTGTCGCCCTGCTGGTTAGTTTTCCGAACCCGCCGATTCCTAAAATCATCCTGCTTGGGGTTTTGCTATTCAAATAGCGACTACTGCCCTGTCGCCGCTCCTGCCCGTTGCGGTTCATTAATGCTCTCAATCTGCTGCGTGGGCATGACACACCCGGCAATATTTATCTCGTGACGCTGCCCATACTAGTTCGATGCGTAGCGTCGAGAGTGGATGGGGGCCGCAGGTGGGCTACTGGACCATGGAAAAGCATAAAGAGCGCAGACAACTGCCCTCAACTGTAGCCACCGCCTCAGATGCCGCCAAGTCAAGCTTTTTGCGAGATTGAATAGGCATAGTGGGTAGGGTGATGGGGGCGATCGCAGGGATTTTTCAGTTGGGATGAGTGCTCAACGTATTGCCCCAACCCATAACTAAAGCGAGATAACAGTGCATGGCAATGGCAGGTGAAACTAGGTGGTGTGAATTCTATGATGCCTATCAACGATTGCCTATCGACGCTGCGTTTTACCGTTAAGTCTGCGATCGCGATGCCCCCCATTGTTTTTTGGGTTTGTCGGGACTCGGGCTGGGGGCATGAACCTTTTTAGTGGAGCGCTGGGGTTTAGCGCTTGATTTCTTGGTTTTTGGTCTCAAAGTTTTGACCTCTGATCTTGAAAATCCCACCTTTCTGCTCCGTCATTGCACCTTTGCCCTCAAAAATCGGGCTTTTGACCCCAAATTACCAATTTAGCCCTTGCCTTTTGCTTCAACTTGGGACTGTCGGCGCAGCGGAGCCCCAGGATGGACATTAAACGTTCCCATCTCGGAAGGTGATACGGCCCAATTCTTTTCTGGGGCATCCATAGGAAACTATAAGGCTGGTGAGTTTTCGGGGAGCAAAGGGTCTTATTAAAGAATTAAGAAGGCTCAAGAATTGTAAAATTGCAATGGGAGACACCTATGCTAAAATCTCGCCAAATTCTGGCAGGAGCGTCATTGTGCGTACATGTCGCAATGTGGTCGAAGAGTTGGTCATTGCCGAAGCCGAGGCTCAGTATAACAAGCTGAGTGCGGATATCCAGGCTCGCGTAGATTTAGGAGAAGTGGTTGCCTTTGCCTTGAACCGCCTGCCAACGATGTATGCCACTACCCAGCGGGGCTGGGTGCAGCAGAAAAAGCGGGCTACTGCCGAATTGAGTACAGACATTGCCCGGGCAGTGCGGGTGGGGATGATGAACACCCAACGGGATATGTCCCTGCGGCAGTCTGATCCCATTCCCGATCACGAGTTGGTGACGCCAGCCCGCTCCCTTGCCTATCTCCAGTCTCTGTGTAGTCGCCCCGATTTGAAGTGGCGAGATGCACCCGGTGCATTGCAGGAAATTCTGTCCGATCGCCGGCTGCTTGGTGACATTGGCGGTGGGTATATGAGTTTGGAACGTAAGCAGGCTGAGCACCTTAAGTCCTATCTTCGGCGGCGATCGCCCGAGATCGACAGGGGTGCAAGTTCCCGTACTTTGGTGGATCGGGCCGTGGAAAGCCGTGAGTTTGCAGCCTATCTGCTAGGGGTGAAGTATCGGTATAGCAACATCCTAGAGAATCTGGTCTTTGCCATTACCGAGCGCCGCATGCAGCGCTTGGAGCCGGAATTGAAAGACCAAATCCATCCTGAAGATGTATCCGCCTATGCCCTCAACCGTCTGCCAGCAATGTATGCTACGACCCGCCGGGGCTTGAAGCAGTTGCGCCAACAGGTGAAGGCGGAGATGACGGGGCAGATCATTGCGGTGGTGCAGGAAGCATTGTCACGGGTGTCCCGCACCCCTTCCCGGGTGCTGTCGCCTTTGCCCTTTGATCGGTTCAATGAGGAGTTGGATGGGGCGATCGCCCAGTTGCGGCAGTTGTTGGGACGCGAGGATCTCTCTTGGCGGAATTTGCAAACCATCCTTGAAGAAATGCTCCACCCCAAAATCTAGGGCACGTCATCAATTCTAGCTAGAAGCCTTGCGTCAAGCTAGAAGCCTTGCAGGATAGGCGGCACTGCGCCGGCCAAATTTTACAGGCAGGGACTGAACCTGTCGCCATGGAATCATTTGACACCTACACCTATTGGACACCTGAAAAGACAACAGCGCCTAGCTGCCTCCTACCAATTCTAGAAGGCATCGTAATAGTCCTTCCTGGGGGCGTCCCTGGATATCTAGTTCGCTGCAGCAGAGGTATACCCGCTCTCCCGCGCGGTGGAGCAAGTCATAAAGGAGTGATCGCAGCCGTTGGGTTTCCCAGCGGGACTGCTGGGTGCCATCCCAGAACTGCCATCCCATGACCGCTGGAGCACGGGTGCCCCATAGAGCACAGCACTCCCCCCTTCCTGCCATAGGTGGGAACCAATATCGAGCCAAAACTGAAATCGGTGGGCGAGGCGATGGCTGCGGTACTGGAAAATACTTGCCAAGGTGACGGCTTTGGGAGCGGGCGATCGCCCATGAGGGGATTGGCAGCTACGGTGCCCTGGTGAATCAGGGAAACAAAGCGATTGAGAATTTCCGGCTCCGCCCAACCCAGGCGATAGCCCAGTTGCCAATGGGACTGGGCCGTTTCCAGCAGGGTTTGCAGTTGGGATACATCGGCGTGGGGTAAGTTCTGGGGGCGGAGAAATCTTTGGATCGCCCGATCTAGAAACAACAGCGGATTCACCTGGCGGGCTTGGGCCGCCAACCACTCCTGCAGTTCCTTGTAGGCTTGGGTTCCCCGATAACTGAGACGGTACCACTGGGGATGGACTTCATAGGGCAGCAGTTGGGGGCGGTGGGGCACAAAGCAGACTGTTGTCAACAAACCCGCCCGTACCAAATCCAAATCGGGCAGCAGCACCGCTAGCATTTCGGTGACATCATCGATGGTGAGTTGGGTGTCTTCATCCTGGTATTTCAGTTGCAGCAGGGTCAGCAAGGCCCGCACTTGGGGAGAGCCAAATAGGGGGCGGGGGTCAGACAGCAGCCGCACGGCGATAGAGGAAGAAGCCAAAATTTGCGGCAGGGCATAGGAGGCGATCGCATCGAGTCCGGGGGCAATGATGGCAATCTCTTCTGGCGAAGTACCATCCTTTACTAGGGCGTGCACAGTCTCGGTCACCAACCGCAATAGCCTAGCCCGAGAGATGGCTTGCAACCGGGAGAATTCTGCAACTGGTGGGCAATTGAAACTGGGATCGGTAACGTAGGAGACCACCGACTCGCCCCAGGGGGCCCCTAACCCCACCGGCCCGCAGTGGGTTATGGTACAGCCCCCGGCTAAGGGCTTCCAGGACTCAGGGTCGGCCCCCAACCCCAGACGAGCAGCCCCGCTGGGGTTAAAGGTCAGCAGGGCCGGGATCCCAGCCTCCAGCAGCAGTCGGCAAAAATCCGCCAGAATGGCCGGAAATTCATCCACATCATCGGCCAATAAATAGCGATATTGCCGACGCATCTGATCCTGAAAAAAAGATCGGGGAGCAACACCCGGGCAAATATATCCGCTTCGATGCCATAGGTGAGTAAGCCCCGCTGCAAACAAAAGTTCCGCCAATGATCAAGCTGTGCTAAAAGTTCTGCCCCGTGGGTCAGCCCTAACCCCAGATCCAATGCTTCCGCGAGCGTTGCCATAGACTGCCCTTGGAGCGCCGCCATCAAAAAAAGATCCAGCACTTGCCGCACTGCCCTTCCTGGAGCGTGATCGCTTCCTAGTACCATCGGGGCGATCGCCAGTTCCCGGAGCGCCAAAGCCTGTTCATTTTCGACCCGCAGAGTGATGGGAAACTGGGCCTTAAGGTTCAGCGATCGCACAATCAAAGCCCAGTACAACCGCACTTGTTGCCGAATAAAACTAAGAGGCGTTGCCGCCGTCACCGGAAACTTACCCTCCGTAACTCGGGAGAGGCGATCCCCGAGCCGCCGCCGCTGGGTGCTGTCCATGGCCAAAACCAACACCGATTGCGATGCCACCTGGGGATCTCTGGCCTGGGCAAAATCCGCCGTCCATTCCTGAAACTGGGCCACCAGGCGGCTGGTTTTCCCCGATTGGGCTGTGCCCTCAATCCATTGCGCCATCTCAGCCTCCCAACTCAGGGAGATTATGGCAGAGTTAGCCTATACTAAAACACCAGTTCCGTCGTTTTGGTGGGGATCAGCCATCAAACGCAAGGGGGAAAGTCCGGTGCAAATCCGGCACTGTCCCGCAACTGTATATTGGTCTGACCCTGGGTTTAGCTCCGGGTTGGAATCATAAGTCAGGATGCCCGCGACGGAATCACGCAACCCCAACCATCTGCGAGGTACGGATGATCCATACGATGTTTGTGTGCACTACCTGCGCGTCTACGTGGCAGGACGGTAAGACCGTAGGCGTTAGCGGCGGCCAGAAACTTTACGACGCCGTTTATGCCCTGTGGCAGACCCTTCCCAGCCAGCAAAAATCCCTCATTGATCTTCAGCCCGTTGCTTGCATGAGTGCCTGCGATCGCCCTAGTGTGGTGTCCTTCTCTGCCACTGGTAAGCACACCTATCTTTTTGGTGACCTTAACCCAGAAAAAGCCGCCGCTCTGCTGGAATGTATGCGTTTGTACCAACAGCGTAGCGATGGACTTTTAGGATGGTCGGAGCGCCCCGCTGCCCTTAAAAAAGGCGTGCTGGCCCGGATCCCCCCCTTGCCGGCCCTGCAAACCTGTTAGGATCTTTCTATGCCGTCCCCGATCCATCACCAACTGCTGGCCAACCGCCTGCGCTACCAAGGTCGTAAATTCACCTATCGCGTGGATCGACTGAAGCTGCCCCATGGCCCGGAGGGAGAGTACGAATATTTAGAGCATCCTGGGGCCGCGATGGCGGTGCCGGTTCTCCCCGATGGGCGGTTGGTACTGGTGCGCCAATATCGTTTTGCGATCGCCCGGTATCTACTGGAATTTCCTGCCGGCACCTTGGAGCCAGGCGAACATCCCGATGCCACCATCGGCCGGGAACTGGAAGAAGAAACTGGCTACCGGGCCCAACGCTGGCAGAAATTGGGAGACTTTTATTTGTGTCCTGGCTACTCGGATGAAGCCATTCATGCCTATTTGGCCCTCGATTTGGAACTGTTGCCCCACCCACCCGC
>JAAUUH010000012.1 GCA_012031145.1 Oscillatoriales cyanobacterium SM2_2_1
CAACCACCCTGTAGTGTAAGTAACACGTCCTCGGCGCGGGGCTGCCAGTCGGCAGGGGGGGTGCCCAACCACGGTTGAACCGCTCTGGGCCCACAGAGTTCCCCCTAGGCGCTGCACCAAGTTCTTGGCGATCGCCAAACTCAATGCCACTCCCTCCCGCGATCGCAGGTGGGTCGGCACCAAGGGATCAAATACCTCGGCTAATAGGGTTGGGGCAATACCCGCACTGGTGTCGCGTACTGTCACCATGAGGCGCTCCGGCGCATAGGGCTCTAGTCGTAGGGCAATGTGTCCCTGTTCCGTGCTATGGAGGGCATTGCTTAGGAGGTTGGCGAAAATCTGCCCTAGGCGGGTGGGATCACTGTCAATTTGGGTGGGCAGGGAGGCGTCATAGGTTATTGAGAAGTCCAAACCCTTAAGTTGGGCAGCTTGGTGGAAGGGCGCTAAAAACTCGGTCAGCCACTCCCGCAGCACCATAGGCTGGGACTGAATCCCTAGTTCCTTGACCTCCAAGCGAGCAAGGTCAAGCATATCCCGGAGGATATTCAATAGGGTTTCACCGCTGCTGCGGAGCACCTGAAGTTGCTGCCGTTGACTGGCGGTAAGGGCCGAGGACAGCAGCAGGTCGGACATGGCCAGAACCCCATTCATGGGGGTACGCAGTTCATGGCTGATCAGAGACAGGAAATCCATCTTGACCTGCCCCAATTCCTGTTCATGGCATAGGGATTCGCGATAGGCAAGTGCCATGCCCAACAGGGCGGCGATGGATTCCAGGAGTTGCCGTTCCCGGGGCTGCCAAGAATAGGGGTGTTGGCAAAATTTGAGGGTGATAGCGCCATAGGTTTTCCCCTGGGCCCGAATAGCCACGGCCATGAGAGACTGCACCGAGGGCAACTGCGCCTCAGTGCCGAGCACCAAAACCCCCTCATGGTTGAACAGCACCTGCCAAAGGGGGTGATCGACCGACAGCAGGCAGGGAAGATTAGGATGGCTGACGAACGGAACCAGCCCCACCTCAGTAAATAGTCGGATGACGCATCGTTCCACCTGGAAGGCTTCAACAAGATGCTTGGCCGTCTGGGCTAAAAAAGTGTCTAGGTCAGTGCGGCTAAGGTGGGGAATGTCACCAATGATCTGGTGCAGCAGCCTAGTGGAACGCCACTGCCATTGCTGGGCTGCGACATCTTGGCCAATGCTCAAACGCCGCCCATGGTCAAGGCAGACATTGACCCAGCGGGTTTCAATCATCCGCCCATCGCCGGTACGGATCTGAACGTCTCGCCATTCCCCGCAGGCTCCGGTCAGGGCATGATTCACTGCCTCGAGATCGGCGAGATTGGGGTAGGCGGCTCGCAGCACATCGGGCGTCGTCATCTGCTTGAGGGGCCAGCCCAGCAGTTGTCCGGCTTTGGTATTGCTCAGCTCAATGTGCCCATTTTGGCTGGACACAATCACCATGGCAGGATGGTGATCAACCACGGCACGATACAGCTCAAGTTGCGCAATTAGGGCGGTGACCTCACTAAAGGTGATGATCAATTGCCGTGCACCGTCCTCATCTGCTTGAGTGTGGCAACTGCGCTGATACCACCGCACCGCTCCATCGGCACAGAGCCATGATCGCACTTCGGGATAGGGAGAGTCTGGGTCAGAAGCCACCAAAGGGTGGGAGCGATGCAGTAGCTGCTCTGAAGGCAGTCCGGTGATCTTACTAAAGGCAGCATTGACCCAAATCAGGGGATGCTTGGGATTCCGGGCGTCGGCGATCGCCATGGGCAAGGACAGATCGACCATGGGGTTTACCCCCTCATGAAACGTACCTCAAGCTTAACAAAGCCGCCATAGAAGATGGTTACAGAAGGTTAAGATGGGCGATTGCCGTATTCACATCCTTATCCCCCCTACCGGAGCAGTTAATCACAAGGCGCTGCCCTTGGGGCAGTTGGGGGCACAGGGTTTCCAAATAGGCGATCGCGTGGGCAGTTTCTAGGGCCGGAATAATTCCCTCAAGGCGAGATAGGCGCTGGAATGCCGCTAGGGCCTCAGCGTCCGTAACACTGTAATATTCAGCCCGGCCAATATCCTTCAGATAGCTGTGTTCGGGCCCCACGCCAGGATAATCGAGCCCTGCACTAACAGAATGGGGTTCAATCACCTGCCCATCATCGTCCTGGAGTAAATAACTCATAGCCCCATGGAGAACGCCGACACTGCCCTGGGTCAGGGTAGCCGCGTGCTGCCCAGTTGCGATGCCACGACCCGCCGCCTCTACGCCGACCAGCCGCACTTGGGTGTCAGCAACAAATTCATGGAACAGCCCCATGGCATTGGAGCCGCCGCCGACACAGGCCAAAAGAAGATCCGGCAGCCCGCCCCACTTTTCTTGGCACTGCCAGCGGGTTTCCCGCCCGATCACTCCATGGAACTCCCGCACAATCATCGGGTAGGGGTGGGGGCCGGCTACAGAACCAAGGATGTAGTGGGTAGACTCCACATTGGTCACCCAATCCCGAATTGCTTCGGAAGTGGCATCCTTCAACGTGCCCGTGCCAGCAGTTACCTCCGTCACCATTGCCCCCAACAGCCGCATCCGAAAGACATTTAGGGCTTGGCGCTCCATGTCATGTTTGCCCATATAAATCACGCATTCCAGCCCAAAGCGGGCACAAACCGTGGCCGTGGCTACCCCATGCTGTCCAGCCCCGGTTTCGGCGATGATCCGCTTTTTGCCCATGCGAATCGCCAAAAGCACCTGACCTAGGGCGTTGTTGATCTTGTGGGCTCCGGTGTGGTTGAGGTCTTCTCGCTTGAGATAGATTTCGGCAGTGTTGTAGTAGTGGGAGAGGCGCTCGGCAAAGTAAAGGGGGTTGGGGCGACCCACAAAGTCCCGCAGATGGGCCGCCAATTCGGCTTGAAACTGAGAATCGGCTTGGTAGTAGTGAAAAGCGGTTTCCAGTTCGGCGAGGGCACTCATGAGGGTTTCGGGCACATATTGACCGCCGAAGATGCCGAACCGACCATGGGCATCGGGACGGTGGTGGGCGGCCAAAAGTTCAGAAGTGGGGCGGGGCAGGGCTTGTGTCATAAGTATGGGGCAGATGTTAACTTTGTTGTAAGGGTTTGCAATGCTAGGGTTTGTCGGCGTTTAACGGTGAGGATTTAATCGGAGTCGATGGGGTACGGGACAAGTTGTCCTACCATACTAGACGCTCACAGCAAAATTCTCAGGGTTCCCGCAATTTCGATATAGTGAGTTTGGATCACGCAAAGCGCAAAGATTCAAGTTTATTTGTTGTTTTAATTTACTACTTTAGAAATTTATGACTGCTGGGAATGTTGGTGTAAATGTTGGGGTCAGTGTCGGTGATCGCGTGTGCGTGACTGCTGAGGTGAAGGTGTTTCACCACCCCGCCCATCGGGGACAGTCCTTTAACCTTGTGGGCATGGAGGGGGAAGTGGTGGATGTGATCGTTGACTGGCATGGACGGACGATTAGCCCCAATTATCCGGTGGTGGTAGCCTTTGACGGCAAGTTTCGGGTGCACCTGTCCCCCGATGAGTTCGCTGTGCAATGAACCCGTTCCTTGGCGGTGCAATGGTGGCGCTATTGGCGGGAGCTTTGCTCCTGAGGCGATCCCTCCAGATTGTTGAGGAGGGGACTATTGTCCTAGTCGAGCGGTTTGGCAAATATCAAGCGACCCTAACCCCGGGCATTAACTATATGATTCCGTTGGTGGATCGCATTGAGTGTATTCAATCCGTCGCAGAGCAAATCATTGAAATTGATCCCCGTCCCTGTACGACCACGGACGCTGTCAGCGTTCAGGTGGGGGGGGCATTGTATTGGAAGGTTACGGATGTGCGTCAGTTTCACTATGCGGTGCTGAACGCCGAAGCCTTGCTGCGGGAGTCCCTCGAAACCCAGATCCAAACCCAGGTGGGTAAGTTGAAGCTGGATGCGGTACTGACCTCCCAGCAGCAGGTCAACAACGAGGTTTTGCAGGAGTTGCAATTGGTTACCCAAGGCTGGGGAGTATCTCTGCGACGGGTAGAACTGGGCGATGTGGCGATCCCGGAATCGCTGCAGCAGTCCATGGAGCGGCAGAAGGCGGCCGAAATTGAAAGCCGGGCCACCAAGTTGCGCTCGGAGGGGGAGCAGGAGGCGGAGATCAATCGGGCTCGGGCCACGGCGCGATCGCGGGAACTGGTGGCCGAGGCGGAGCACCAAGCCCGGATGCTAGAGCTAGAGACCACCACGGTGGCGATCGCCAAAATTGCGGAAACCATTGCCAGCCATCCCCACGGCCGAGAGGCATTGCAGTTTATCTTGGCGCAAAAATATCTCGAAACCACCGGGGCGATCGCCCAGAGTGCTAACACTAAGGTGCTGTTTATTGATCCCCAAGTCATTCCCCGCGACTTGAGGGCGCTAATGCAGCTCCAGGAAATGGGGGGAATGCAACCCTTTGGTGCCACGGGCACCCTCTACCCTTGGATGACGCTAGGAACGAATCTGCCGGTGGAGGGCCCCTGAGTTGCTATGATCAATCACGATTTCATTTTCTCGCTGCGGTGTCGCCATGTTGCTTTCTGTTCCTACTATTGCCTGCGACGGCTGTATTGAAGCCATCACCAAAGCCCTTACCCAGGCGGATCCCCAAGCCCAAGTGCAGGGCGATCGGGTCACCAAGGAGCTCACCATCCAAACCCAGTTGTCGGCAACTCAAGTGCGGGCAGTGATTCAGTCCGCTGGTCACGAAGTGGGTGCCTAGGCGATGCCCCCGATTTCGCCACGCCAAGCCGGATTTTATATGCCCGCTGAATGGATGCCCCACCAAGCATGCTGGCTGGCGTTTCCCAGCCATGAAGACCTCTGGGAAGGGGCGTTGACGGCTACCCAGCAGGAGGTGATCAGTTTAGTCCGGGCGATCGCCGTGACCGAAGCCGTGGAATTACTGGTACTCAATGATGCGATCGCCGATTTAGCCACCCATGCCTTTGCCACACTGCCAGTGCGGTTGCACCACATCCCCTTTGGCGATATTTGGATGCGGGATATTGGGCCAATTTTTGTACACCATCGCACCGAGCATCGCATTGCTTCCCTTACCTTTGCTTGGAATGGCTGGGGGCATAAGTATTTATTGGATCACGATGCCCTTGTCAGCGAGCGGGTGACAAATTTTTTGCAGGAGGATCAGGGCATAGAGACCTTTCGCCATCCCTGGGTTCTGGAGGGTGGGGCCATCGAGGTTGATGGAATGGGCACGTGCCTGACAACCCGTCAGTGCCTCCTTAATCCCAACCGTAATCCTGCCATGGGGGAAGGGGCGATCGCCACTGGACTAATGGAAACCCTAGGGGTAGAGAAAATTCTTTGGCTAGATCAAGGTCTTAAAAATGACCACACCGACGGTCACATCGACACGATCGCCCGATTTGTCGCCCCCCATACGGTGGCGTGCATGACCCCAACCCGAAGCGATGACCCCAATTACCGAGTGCTTAATGACATTCAGCAGCAATTGGCCACCTATACCGATGCCAGCGGCACACCCCTAAAAGTGGTTCCCATCCCATCCCCCGGCATGATCCGAGATGCCGCTGAGGAAATCATGCCCGCCAGCTACTTGAATTTTTACATCGCCAACGGTCGGGTAATTATGCCCCTCTATGGCTCCGAGATGGATGAAGAGGCCCTGCGGGCGATCGCCGCCTGTTTCCCCGACCGACAGGTTATTGGTTTGATGGCTAAGCACATCCTGCGCGGGGGCGGCGCATTCCATTGCATTACCTGTCACCAGCCCATGATGGGTTGAGGCAGAGTTCTATGGAATTTTTGGGTTTACAACTGATGTCGGTAGTACTTGGGGCTTGCATTGGCAGTTTCCTGAATGTGGTGATCTATCGCATTCCGGCAGGGCTATCGGTGTTATACCCACCATCGCGCTGTCCCCATTGTTTGCGTCAGCTTGCCCCACGGGACAACCTACCCGTGCTGGGTTGGTTCCTGCTGCGGGGGCGGTGCCGCTATTGCCATGCCCCGATCGCTTGGCGCTATCCGGCGGTGGAAGCCCTAACGGCAGTCGTTTTTGGCGATCGCCCTACAGCTTGGGCAAACGGTGCCCTTGGTGGTACTGCCCTTCTACGGAGCCTTTGCGGCTTGGTTGCTGGCATTGGCCCTAATCGACCTCGATACCCTGACCTTGCCCGAGTCCCTAACACGGTCGGGGTTGGTGCTGGGTGTCGCCTATCGGATGGTAGCAGGTAGCAGCGCCGGAGCAACCGCACCTGCCCTTCTCACCGGAGTCGTCGGCATGGTGGTCGGCATATGGGTCTTGGATGTATTTCGCCTCGGCGGCAGTATCGCCCTGCAAAAAGAAGCCATGGGCGCAGGTGACCCTAAACTAGCAGCGTTAATTGGCATGTGGCTGGGCTGGGAGCAGACCTTACTAACTTTGTTTTTAGCCTCCTTTTTGGGCATGTTCGCAGGCGTGGCAATCGCACTCCATAAAAAACAATCCCAACCCTATCCCTTTGGCCCTTTTTTGGCGATCGCTGGTTTGATATCCCTACTCGCTGGGCCACAGATTCTCGGCACCTACAGTCGGTGGCTGGGGCTATCCTTCTAGGGGCTGCACCTCTCGCCGCAAAATCATTTGACAGCCAACTGATGACAGCTCCAGTGCCCTAGAACCTCAAGCTCCTACTTCACAATCCTAATCGGCCTAACCTGTCATCAGCATTCATCCGCCAAACTTTAGTCGCTTCCTGTTGCCAAGGGATGCCCCTGGGCAAAATGGGGGAACCTATCAAACCTATACCAACAAACCTAGACCAAACTGAGTAGAAGACTCTCCTTTAAACCCAAGAGTAATTGAGACAGTAAGATGACTGCCACCAGAATCATGACCAGAGATAATAGGGAAATTAGCAGGGCGAGGGGGGAGAGCATCAGCAGCAGAATCGGTGCAGCCAAGAGAAAGAGAACTATGAGCAGAAGGGTGGAAGCCTGATCAGCAAGGGGGCGGGAGCGTTGGAAGTCCGCTGTCCCCTTCAAAAAAATAATCAGGGCAATCAATGCGCCGTTCCCTGCCAATTGAGAAACGGTCATCAGGAGATTGACAAGGCGCGGATTGGGCAAAACAAATGTGGTTAAACTGCTCCAAAATTGATAAAACGTGTAGGCGGCAAGACCTATACTGATTGCCTCAAGAACTACGGCAACCTGGATCATGACCTTGCCCGGCACTCGATTGGGACACCCCAAACAATAGATTTTGCCCATCACACTGAGAATAAAGGCTAACAGAATAGCGAGGGGCGGAATGATTACAAGTTGTCTCAACAAAAAGGGGAATATCAGTAAGCACAGGAAACTAAAGGCATAGATCTCTAAAGAATAGAAAAGCAGGGTAATTCCCCTACTCAACTTGCGTATCGGCTCGCGATCGCTAGGGTGCATGGCTGACTGAGCCTTCGACTACCCATTAATCGAATCAGAAGAAGTGCTGACAAAATAGGAACTATAGAAAGACTTAAGACCCATTATTACTCGAGGTTTCAATATATAGCTATATTCGGCTAGGTTCGGACATCAAAAGAAAAGGAGGGCTGCGCCCCCAACTAGGGGTTTTACCCCTACACCCGGTCCTAACCAAGTTATTTACAGCTATATCCCCATTCCGCGCCCAGTTCTCCATTTGGATCTAAAGTCCTTGGAAAACAGATTGCTTACATAAATGTGCCCCATGACCCCATTGATCACTTCTGGGGCCATTGATGAGCCTGAGAGCGAACAGCATTTACTTTTTGTCCACCGTTGCCCATAAACAGTCAACTCAAGTTCAGTTTCACCTGGGTTAATTAGTTTTGGGCAATCGCTGATTCAGAATGCGATCGCCCTCCCGATGCCCTAGGAATAATAGTTGCCTAGTAGTTGCCAACAGCAGACTGGCTCAGACCTAGGTCATTTCCATCAAAACAGAGTCGTGGCGAATCGGTAGTTCAACAATGAATTCCGCACCCCGCCCCTCCTCGGAAATGCAATCAATTTTGCCACTATGATTGCCCACCACTAACTGGTAGCTGACCGATAGACCTAGCCCCGTACCCTTCCCCACCTCCTTGGTAGTGTAAAAAGGGTCAAAAATAAATTTCTGCAAATCCTTAGCAATGCCAATGCCATTATCGGCAATGCGCACGGTTACCCAGTCAGCGTCGAGGCTCATCATCTGAATCCGCACCACCGGTGTTTCAGCCATACCCTGGGTGCTAAAGAGCCGCTCTTCGATCGCCTCGATCGCATTGGTGAGTAAATTCATAAACACTTGGTGAATCTGCCCCGCATGGCACTCCACAAGGGGAATGGGCTCGTATTCCCGTACCACGTGAATCATGGGACGCCCCTCGCATTGAAACCGGGTTTTGAGCAGTTGCAAGGTGCTATCCATCCCGGCACGCAGGTCTTCGGGTTTGTAGCCCACTTGGTTGGCATGGGCAAATTTCTGTAAAGACTGAATGATGTTCTGCACCCGCTCTGCACCCTGAGCCATGGCGTCGAGCAGCTTAAAAAAATCATCCACCAAAAACTCAAGGTCGATTTCTTCGGCTTTCTCGCGAATGGCAGTTACGGGTTGGGGGTAGTGGTGTTGGTATAGGGTGAGCAGTTCCAATAAACTCTCGGTGTAGCTACGGGCATGGGTCAGATTGCCATAGATGAAATTAATCGGGTTATTCATCTCGTGGGTGATCCCGGCGACCAGTTGCCCTAGGCTAGAAATCTTTTCGGTTTGCACCAGTTGGGCCTGGGTGGTTTTGAGTTCGGTAAAGGCTTCCTCCAGTTGCCGCGATTGCAGTCGGTACCGCTCCTCGGAGGACCGCAGGGACATTTCGGCGGCCACCCGTTCAGTGATGTCTCGGAAGTTCCAAACCCGACCCACAGGAATACCCTCAATGCACTGGGGCTGAGAGTAGACTTCAAAAACCCTTCCATCATTGACATGGAGGATATCGGAGGTGTGGGCATCGGGCGATCGCACTGCCATCAAGACCCCCGGCTCTGCGACTTGGGTGCTCAGGAACTCCAAAACCCTCTGCCCCTGGCCCTCAAGGATCGGTTGGGGAACGTACCACAGTTCTACAAATTTGCGATTGTGGATCACAATCCGACCAATGGGGTCAACCACCACAATGCCGTCGGCAGTGGATTCCAAAGTGGACATCAGGAGGGCAAAACTGCGGCTGGTCTGGGCTTCAGCCCGCTTTCGTTCGCTGATATCAGTAAAGATGCCTACCGAACCCTGAATTACCCGCTCCGCATCTTGGATGGCATTGGCCCGCAGCATGATCGGCAGGGTTTGCCCCTGGCTGCTGCACATTTCCACCTCCCCATTCCAGATGCCCCCATTGCTGAGCATGTGATGCACCGCATCTCCCACCATCGGGTTAGCAAACAAATGGGCAGGGAGTCGCTGAAACCGCTGCAAATCCGTCAGGGTGTGACCAAAGCGCTCCGTAAACGCCCGATTGATAAACAGGGGCACACCACGACCATCAAAGATCACGATCGCATCACTGGCACTTTCGAGGGCAGTTCCCAACTGCAAAAAAGCCTGCTCAGCAGCAATACGATCTGCGGCTTCCGCTGCCAAACGCTGCTCTAAAATTGCCTTTTCTTGGAGCCATTCAGAGGCAGTTTGCACGACGTTTGTCATCAGCGTTCCGAAGCTTGCCTATTTTCCAATTATTCCATAGCTTTAGAGGGGTTTGATCGGAACTTCGCCCCAGTGGTAGGGTGGTTAGACATCAGTAAGCGGTAATCGGTGACGGTAGGGTTATGGCAGGAACAAGCTGGTATTCTCTGGATTTAGCCTCCCTCCAACGCCATGGGCGTGACGTGGATTGGGTTCTGTTTTCATTGCCGATGGTGCTGATGGTCGTGGGGGGGATTTCGATCTACAGCATTGGCCACGCCACCGCCCAGTCCTACTGGTGGCAGCATTGGGTGACCGGATGTGTGGGTCTGGGTCTGATGCTATTACTCAGTCGGCTGCGCTATGAGTTATTGGCGCGCTTTCACTGGCTCACCTATGGGTTGATGCTCGCGTCTTTGGTGGCGGTGATGTTTTTTGGGGTCACAGAGTTGGGGGCGGAGCGGTGGATTCCGGTATTGGGCTTCCATATTCAGCCTTCAGAATTTGCCAAGGTGGGGGTAATCATTTCCCTAGCGGCACTGCTTAGTCGCCATGACATTGAAACACCCTGGGATGTGCTGCGGGTGGTTTGGGTGCTGCTGCCTCCTTGGATTCTGATCTTTTTGCAGCCCAACCTCGGCACCTCCCTGGTATTGGTGGCCATTACGGTGGGGATGATCTACTGGGCGGGAGCGAGCGGAGGTTGGATTTTGCTGGCGCTTTCGCCAGTGGTGGCGGCGGTGCTGTTTCACTTTTTGCCCCTAGCCTGGCTCGGTTGGAGTGGGTTCATGGGAGTGGTGGCCTGGTGTTCCCTCGCTCCTTGGCGCGGCAGCAGCGCGATCGCCGCTGTGGTGATTAATTTACTGTCCGGTCAACTGGGGAATTGGCTTTGGAGTTTACTCCACGACTACCAAAAGCGCCGCCTGTTGTTATTTCTTGACCCTGGACAAGACCCGACCGGGGGGGGATACCACTTAATTCAGTCCCAAATTGCGATCGGAGCCGGGCACATCTGGGGCAAGGGGTTCCTCAAGGGCACCCAGACACAACTCAACTTTATTCCAGAACAACACACGGATTTTATTTTTTCGGCCATTGGTGAGGAGTTTGGCTACATGGGGTGTGTGTTTGTGCTGCTGGTGTTTGTGGGCATCTGCGGTCGCCTGCTGGTCATTGCCCATACAGCTAAGGATAATTTTGGTTCTTTGCTGGCAATTGGGGTGTTTTCTTTTATTTTGTTCCAAACATTCATCAACATTGGCATGAATATCGGCGTGGCTCCGGTGACGGGCATTCCCCTACCATGGCTTAGCTATGGGCGATCGGCGCTGCTGGCTAACTTTATGGCGATCGGGCTGGTGGAATCCGTTGCTGTGTTGCGGCATCGGCGGCAATATTACTGATTTGGGCAGTTCCATGGTTCTAACTAGGAGTGAGGGAATACTCTTTGTTCTGCAATCAGGATCAAATATCCATTTGGACTGAAGCGATATTGTTTGCTACCGACAAAATGCGGGGAGAGCTGAGACAAACCAGTTCAGTGCTGTGGCATCTGGTGCGAATTCAGTGGTCTCTCATTTGGAATTGGGGCGATGGGAATTGGGGACAGGTGCATCTCGTTCCTTTTCCCACCGGGGGAACCGAGCCTTTATAGCTGTCAATAACTTGGTGAGGACGGGTGCAGGGGTGAAAGTCTTGGTTGGGGGCTGGGGGCGCAGCCCACCTTTTCTTTCGATGTCCGAACCTACCCGAATATAGCTAATGATCTGCTGATCTGCCAAGGTGGGAGGCGGGGAACACCAAACCACCTGCCCTCGCCCCCAATAATCAAGACAATGGATTATCCCTCCCGAAATTGGGGAGATTCTAAATCAAACAGCATTTGTAACGCCTGCATGGCCCGCCGCCGGGTTTCAATATCCTGCTGGGCACGGAGCTGCACCATCGGATCATGCAAGATTTTGTTGATAATGTTGCGGGTGAGGTTTTCAATGACCTGTTGATGTTTGTCGGCAAATTCGTTGCCCAGACGGGAAAGTGCCTTTTCCATTTCCTGCTCGCGGATGGTTTCCATCTTTTGCCGCAGCATACTAATAGTGGGAATGGTATCGAGCGATCGCCACCAACTGTCAAACTCCGCAGCACACTCCTCGAGCAATAGTTCGGCTTGCTGGGCCATCAATCGCCGACTTTCTTGATTTTCAGCGACAACGGTCTGAAGGTCATCAACGTTGTATAACTGCACTTGGGGCAACTCCTTAACATCGGTACCGACATTGCGGGGCACCGAAATATCAACCACCATCAACCCCCCGTGGGAGTGAATAAATGGCTCTAGTTGCGATCTCGTCACCAACAACTCGGTAGAGGCGGTGCTGGTAAACAACACATCGGAAACAGCAATACATTCAAATAGAGCTTCGTAGGGACGACAAAAAAACGCCGCCTCGGCGGTGGCAAATTGTTCTGCCAGAGCTTCTGCCCGCTCTACAGAACGATTGATGATCGTGATCTTTCGGGAGCCCTTAGAAAGAAGGTGTTGCACCAAAAGGCGGGACATCTTCCCGGCTCCAAGAATCGCGACCCGCTGATCCTGAAGGTGATGCAGTTTCATTTGCGCCAACTCAACGGCGGCTGAACTAATAGATACGGCTCCGGTGCCGATCTCGGTTTCAGTGCGCACCCGTTTCCCGGCGGCCATGGCATCGGTGAAGAGGCGGTTGAGGAGTCGTCCGATACCTTTATATTGCTGGGCGAGCTTGTGGGCATGCTTGACTTGGGCCAGGATCTGTCCTTCTCCTAAAACCAGACTATCCAGACCAGCGGCAACCCGCATTAGGTGCATCACGGCATCCTGTCGCAACAAAATGAAGAGATAGCGGCGTAGGAATTGCAGGGGCAGTTGGCTGAACTCAGATAAGAACTGCATCACTTCCCGAATGCCACTTTCGGTTTCA
Organism: Oscillatoriales cyanobacterium SM2_2_1; assembly: GCA_012031145.1. GTDB lineage: Bacteria > Cyanobacteriota > Cyanobacteriia > Pseudanabaenales > Pseudanabaenaceae > UBA999. Next base: position 12,656 of record JAAUUH010000012.1, read on the forward strand.
CTGATGACAACATAAATCTCTAGGCGGTTGCAGGTGCTAAGAATGCCAGCTTCTTCAACATGGGACAGACTGGTCAATTGGGCGATCGCCCCTGCCACCTTAGCTTCGGGGATACTCAGTTTTTCCCGCACTTCTACTGTCGCCGTTTTATGGCTAAGACCAATCACAGCAATGTTTGTACTCATAGGATTCGTTGGATGTTCGGAGAAATAAGTTCTTTTTGAAGGAATGAATGGAGTAGAACTAAAAGATTTTGTTATGGAAGAACGGTAGGGGACGTCTCGGGGAGAAATAGAGCCACTCCTCCCCATCGGATAACCTAACGCAAATTCAATACTTTGGGCTTTTCATTGACAATGTGAATGGTATCGACGAAGCGAACTGTACGCGACTGACTGGAAATAATCAGGGATTGGGTGCGAGCGCCGCCGTGGAAAAACCGCACCCCTTCCATGAGGGTGCCAGGAGTGATGCCGCAGGCGGCAAATAGGACGTTTTCGCCGGAGGCCAGTTCGTTGGCGTTGTAGATGCGATCGGGGTCGGTAATCCCCATTTCTTTCAACCGCTCGACGTTGCCTTCCCTTGTCCATTTTTCGCTTTCGGGAGTCCGAACTTCATTGGGATCATAGACAAGGCGTCCCTGGAAGTGACCACCGAGGGCACGCATGGCAGCAGCGGAAATGACCCCCTCAGGAGCGGCACCGATGCCCATCAGGCTGTGGATGTTGGTACCGGCAAAGGCGCAGGAGATAGCCGCGGAAACATCGCCATCACTAATTAAACGCACCCGCGCCCCAGCTTGGCGAATTTCAGCGATCAGGTCTTTGTGCCGCGGGCGATCCATAACCACAACCACCAGTTCTTCCACAGTACGCTCAAGGCACTCGGAGAGGATTTTGAGGTTTTCAGTTGGGCTTTTGCGGATGTCTACATGGCCCGCAGCGGCGGCGGGCGCAGCTAGCTTGTCCATATAGAAGTCTGGGGCAGCAAAAAGTCCCCCCTTCTCGGAGATCGCCAAAACCGCCATCGAGCCATTTTGACCTTTGGCTACCAGATTGGTGCCTTCACAGGGGTCAACGGCAATGTCGATTTCTTGAAGTTCTTCGATGGTGCAGAACTGGGCAGCATCGGAGCGGGTGCAAATTCCGACTTCTTCGCCAATGTAGAGCATGGGGGCTTCGTCCCGTTCGCCTTCCCCGATCACGATTCGACCCCGCATGTGAATTTTGTTCATGCGATCGCGCATGGCCTCAACAGCAACTTGGTCGGCGGTGTTTTTGTCCCCTTTGCCCATCAGGCGCGCTGAGGCGATCGCCGCCTGCTCGACGACTTCAATAATCTCTAGACTGATCGTATTGTCCATGGGGAAAGTCCTTGCCTAAATAATAATTTTTGATGAAGAAGTGGCTATACCGTGACAGCCTCACACCTAAGTTTACAAGTGCTGGCCCCTAGCTATGGAAATGTAAAGTTTTGCTGCCCTGGGGCAATCGGGAAGAATATTAAAATCCAACTTTGCAGATGGTTAAGAGTTTCTTAACTGGTAGGATGGGGGTAGGCAAAAGGAACAGGCGTCATGCTAGATCACTGGGAAGAGGAACGAATGCTGGATCATCCACAGGAATCCTGTGGCGTGTTTGGGGTGATTGCTCCCAGTGGGGACGTGGCAAAACTAGTTTACTTTGGGCTCTATGCCTTGCAGCATCGCGGGCAGGAGTCGGCGGGAATTTCCTCCTACGAAGGAGCCCAGAGGACGGCCCATGTCTATAAGGCTATGGGGCTGGTGTCCCAAGTCTTCCACGAAATTACGTTAGAAGAACTGCCGGGCAACCTGGCAATAGGACACACACGCTATTCTACGACGGGTTCGAGTCGGGTGGTGAATGCCCAGCCGGTGGTTGTGTCTACCCGCCTAGGGGATTTTTCTTTGGCCCACAATGGCAATCTGGTCAATGCCCTAGAGTTGCGCGCTGAGTTGGCGGCCCAGGGCTACACCTTTAGTTCCACAACAGATTCCGAAGGAATCGCCTATGGCGTGGCGGCGGCGATCGCCACGGGAATGGACTGGACTGAGGGAATTATTACGGCGCTACGGCGCTGTCACGGGGCTTTTAGTTTGGTTATGGCTGTACCGGGGGCACTCATTGGGGCTCGAGATCTCTATGGTGTTCGCCCCCTAGTGCTGGGACGAATGAGCGATGGCACCTACATTTTGTCCTCAGAGACCTGTGGCTTGGATATCCTCAGTGCCGAGTTTATCCGAGACATTTTACCGGGCGAGATGGTATGGATCGATCACGAAGGGGTGCGATCGCACCTGTGGGAACCCCAGCCCCAGCCCAAGCTATGTATTTTTGAGCTGATTTATTTTGCCCGTCCCGACAGCGTGATGCGTGGGGACAGCCTATATTCCTATCGGATGCGCCTCGGCAAAATTTTGGCCCAAGAGGCTCCCGTGGCGGCGGATATTGTGATTGGCGTCCCGGATTCGGGGATCCCGGCGGCAATTGGCTACTCCCAAGCCTCAGGCATTCCCTATGCCGAAGGGCTAATCAAAAATCGTTATGTGGGGCGGACGTTCATCCAGCCCACCCAAGCCATGCGCGAATCGGGGATCCGGATGAAGCTAAATCCCCTTAGGGATGTGCTCCAAGGGCGGCGGGTCATTGTGATCGATGATTCGATTGTTCGGGGCACAACCAGCCGCAAAATTGTTCGAGCCCTGCGCAATGCTGGGGCTACGGAAGTACACATGCGGATTTCTTCGCCGCCAGTGACCCACCCCTGCTTCTATGGCATTGATACCGACTCCCAAGATCACTTGATTGCATCTCGGCTTTCAGTTAGCGATATTGCCCGGCAGATTGAGGTCGATTCTTTGTCCTACCTCAGCGAGGCCGGGATGCTGGCGGCAACCGATCAGGATCCGTCCCAGTTTTGCACTGCCTGTTTTACAGGAAAATATCCCATCACTATTCCTGAGCAACTCAAGCGCACCAAACTTCTCCTAGAAACCGCAGCACCATGACCAAGATTCTCTTCCACCTAGCATTCCCTGTTATTGATATCCCCAGCACCAAGGCATTCTATGTGGATGGTTTGGGCTGTTTGGCAGGGCGAGAGTCGAGTAATTCCATGATTTTGAGCCTTTACGGTCACCAGTTGGTAGCCCATGTTGCTCAGGATGGCATGATCCTGCAGCAGGGAATCTACCCCCGTCATTTTGGCGTAGTGTTTCAGGCGGAACACAACTGGTTAGCGCTGCTGGAGCGGGTGCAAGAAAAGCGGCTGAAGTTTTACCAAAAGCCTAAACTGCGATTTCCGGATACCCCCTTGGAGCACCGCACGTTTTTCTTGAGCGATTACTCCCAAAATCTTTTGGAGTTTAAGCACTATAAGTTTGAGACCGCTATTTTTGGCGAGAATGACTGGCATCAGGTCGGTGACCATTTGGAGTTTGAGGATGGCCCAGTAGTGCGGCAGAGTAGCGAGGTGTAGGCTTGGCGTTACGAAAAACGTAACCACGCCCTAGGGGGACCCCTGGCTTTTTATACTGAGCCAGTGTTGCTCAGGGAGAGCCTATGCCGTCGTTTTTTTTGCGGGATGCCCGTCTACCACAGATTTTATTTCTGAGTTTGTTTTTGGTTCTAGGGGTGGCTACACGGGACTGGTCACTCCATTGGGAACTGGTGACGCTGAATTTTTTGGTGTGTCTGGGTACCCAAGCGGCGCTATCCTATCTAACCCGGCGGCCCCGCTGGAACCTGCTCAGTGCCATGGTAACGCCCTTGAGCTTGAGTTTGATGTTGCGATCGCACACGGCCTGGGCAGTGGCGTTGGCAGCTTTTTTGGCGATCGCCAGTAAGTTCGTGTTTAGTAGCAATGGGAAACATTGGTTTAATCCCGCTAATTTTGGCATTGTCCTGTCGTTGCTATTGACCCAGGAGACTTGGATTTCCAACGGGCAGTGGGGCACAGCAGCAGGTTTGGTTCTGTGTTTTGCCGCCCTAGGGGGTTTGATCACCCGGCGCGTGGGGCGTTTGGATACCAGTGTGGTGTTTTTGCTGACCTATGGGGGGCTGGAGCTAATGCGAGTGCTATGGCTAGGCTGGACTCTAGATGTATGGCTGCACCGGATGAGCAGTGGCTCCCTCTGGCTATTTGCCTTTTTTATGCTCACCGATCCCCGCTCGATCCCCAACGCGCTATGGGCCAGGATGCTGTGGGCAGGGGCGATCGCCTTAAGCACCTTTGCCCTACAGAATTTCTGGTTCGTACCCGATGCCCTGTTCTATGCCCTGTTTGGTATGTCCTTAGTGACTGCTCTAGTGGATCGGCAGTGGCAGGCACCACGGTTCGAATGGCAGGGTTCAGTTCGGGGGGCTCACCCAGTTTATTAGTCCACTGAATTAATCCACTAATTAGTCCACTAAATAGATTCAAAGATAGATTCCAAGGGAGGAGAACCAATGCTGAGAGGTTTGCTGGCACTACTGGGGGCGATCGCCATCATATTTTCGCCCACCAGTCCTGTATTTGCTTTTTGCGGGTTTTATGTAGCCCAAGCAGATGCCAAATTGTTCAATCGGGCTTCCCAGGTGGTGATTGCCCGGGATGGCAACCGCACAATTCTCACCATGGCCAATGACTATCAGGGGGAATTGAAGGATTTTGCCCTGGTGGTGCCAGTCCCGGTAGTACTGAAGCAAGAACAGGTGCGGATTGGCGATCAGAACATCATCAACCGTCTGGATGCCTTTAGTGCCCCCCGACTCGTGGAGTACTTTGACGAAAATCCCTGCGATGCAGTAGTTCTGAGGGCTGTACCGGCACCTTCTAGCGCCGCCCTCGAAAGCGCAGTCGCCAATCAGGGCAATGCGGCCCGGTTGGGGGTGACCATTGAAGAAAAATTTAGCGTCGGCGAATATGACATTCTGATCTTGAGCGCCAAGGAGTCCGATGGTTTGGAAACTTGGTTAACTCAAAATGGCTACCGCATTCCCGCTGGGGCGCGATCGCTGCTCCAACCCTATATTCGCCAACAGATGAAGTTCTTTGTGGCTAAGGTCAACCTCAAGGAGTTCAGCCGCAGTGGAGCCCAGAGTTTGCGCCCGCTGATGATGGCTTTTGAGTCCCCCAAGTTTATGCTGCCCATTCGGTTGGGGATGGTCAATGCCAACGGCACCCAAGACGTGATCGTTTACCTGTTGACGCCCCGGGGACAGGTGGAAGTGGCCAATTACCGTACCGTCAAGGTGCCTTCCAATGTCACGATTCCGGTCTATGTCAAAACAGAATTTGGTCGGTTTGCCCAAGCCATGTTCCAAACGGCCTATGAGCGAGAAGGGCGGAACGTGGCGTTTTTAGAATACGCCTGGGATATGTCCAATTGTGATCCCTGTAGCGCCGAACCCTTGACACCCGAAGAACTGCGCCAAGCGGGGGTATTTTGGCTCGATGGCGATCGCCCCACCCACTCCTTAGCACCATCCCGTCGCCCAGTTCGCCAACCGCCCACCAGCCGTGCCTACATCACCCGCCTCCATGTGCGGTACACCCGTGATCGGTTTCCCGAAGACCTGATCTTTAAACAAACCAACAACAACGAGCTATTCCAAGGACGCTATGTTTTGCAGCACCCCTTTCGGGGCACGGCAACTTGCGAGGCGGCCAAGGCCTACCAGCGATCGCTGCCAAAGCGCTTGGAGCGCGAGGCCCAAACCCTTGCCAATCTCACAAATTGGGACATCACCACAATTCGGCGACGCATGAATCTGTCCAGCTTGGACGCTATTCCCTTTTGGCGACGCCTTTGGCGTTAGGAATTCATCACACGTTGGGGGCGCGGCGGTTCTCCTCCCCCTGCCCCATCTGACATGAGGTGCTAAGATACAGCAAAAGACGTATGTTTCCCCCCGAAAGCCATGCTCTTAGACACGCTGACCATTCGGCACTATCAGAAACTCACAGATTCGCTCCTAGAACTGTGGGATCGGGGTTATCGCTCTCCCGATGAGCTTCGTATGTTTGTAGATGGCTATCTGGCGGCATTACGCATTGCCAAAGCAATTGAGGTGCATCACATCCATCGCCTAGAGGAAGAAGTGGTGCGGTTTCTTTACGATCCGTCCAATTTTTCTGTGGTTTTTGAACCAGAAGTTGAAACAGAGTTCGAGAGGTAAAGACAGTGGCGGATACCGCCCGAAAGTGGGGTTTTGGTGGCGGTTGCCCGCATCAGGACACATTGCCGGTTTTGGATTAGCGCTGCGAGATCCGTTTCCTCCTGCTCAGACCATTGTCCCCGGTACAGAACCGCCAGGCCCTGGGGTGCAAGAAATGGTAAGGCATAGTGGAGGCAGGTTTTAAGGTCTGCGACCGCCCGGACGGTGGCGAGATCATAGGCGTGGCGAAAGGGGCGCTGCTGGTTGAGGTGTTCCGCCCGGTCTGCAACGGCCCGCACATTTTTAAGCCCTAGGCGGTCGATGGTCTCCGTGAGGAAGGCAGCTTTTTTCTGGCGGCTCTCGACCAGGGTAATTTGCCAATGGGGTTTGGCAATGGCAATCGGTAGACCCGGAAAACCGGCACCACTGCCAATATCAATCACGTTGAGAGCATGGACTGTAAAGTAGGGGGCTATGCCCCAGAGAGAGTCCCAGAGGTGCTTTTCCCAAAAATTTTCACGGGTGGTGATCCGCGTCAGATTTAATCGCTCGTTGCCAGCAATAACGCAATCGTACAGGTTCCCAAACAGTTCCTCTTGCTGGGGGGTGAGGGGAAAATCGTCCCACATGGGTAGCATTCATTCGGCTAACGATTACCTAGTCTACCAAGGGGGAGCCTTCTAGGGCTAGCGATCGCGAAATGCAGGACGCTCCTGCCTGGGCTTGGCTTTGTTTACCCGCAGCACTCGGCCCATCCACTCGGCTTCATTGAGGGCCTCAATTGCCGCATCTTCCTGTGCGTCTTCTTCCATATCCACAAAGGCAAAACCACGCACCTTGCCGGTCTCGCGATCAGTGGGGAGTTGCACCCGTTTAACGGCTCCATATTCCTTGAATACCTCTAGCACGTCATCCTTGGTGGCTTGATACGAAAGATTCCCAACGTAGATAGTCACAACCGTCTTCTCCAGCAGCAAAAACAAAAAAAAGATGAAAGTTTCCTTTCAAGCTAAGTCTACCGCCTCAGGAGGGATTCGGGAGTAGGCTTGACTACATCAAAACCTAAAAAAAATCTCAATTTTTGCTCGGGACTGGTTCCTGAAGGCGACGGCGAAAGGTTTGGGCGATCGCTGGGGATCGTCGGCTGCCATTAGAGCCCGAACCACCGCAACCCGCTGTGCACCTGCTTCCCGGATGGCGGCTACATTTTCTAAGTCCACCCCGCCAATGGCAAAAAAGGGGCGATCACATTGGGCAGCGGCATAGCGAACATACTCAAAGCCCGCGGCGGATTTTCCTGGTTTAGTGGGGGTGGCATAGACCGGGCCAACGCCCACATAGTCGACATCGGTAGCCATGGCCGCCGATAACTCATCGGGATTAGTGGTGGACAGTCCGATCAGTTTGTCGTGCCCCAAAAGTTGACGGGCGATCGCCACCGGCAGATCCTGCTGCCCCAAATGCACACCATCGGCATCCACAGCCAAGGCTAGGTCGATGCGGTCATTCACCAAAAACAACACTCCAAACTCAGCACACAACCCTCTTAGGGCTTCGGCCAGGGCTAGGCGATCGCGGTCTATGCCTTCCTTTTCCCGGTACTGCACCAAATCTACCCCTCCCTCTAGGGCTGAGCGCACCACTGCCAGGAGGTTGGGAACCGGCATCGTCACTAAATACAGCAGGGAGCGGCTCAGTTTGTGTTGGCGATCGCCCATAGCCAGCCGCTGCTCCAAAGTATAGGCTTGATACCGCAGACCCTTCATGGCCGCCCCCATCAGCGGGTCATAGACTTTGCCATATTCCTCCAATACCCGCAGGGACTCCTGCAACCGCCCGCAATTGGCCCGCAGCACCGCTGGAATGTGTTCCCGGGTCTGCTCCCGTCCGTGGGTCAACTCCGTGCCCACATCGCTGGGGGTATTCCGCGCCGCCCGAAATTCTTCCCGATGCCACTGGGCTAGGGTATGGCGCAAGCCCTTGCATTCGGCGGTCAAGTCCCGATCATTCCGACCCAATCGCCCCCATTCCTCCAGTACCCGCAATGCTTCCCGGGCTCGGTCAAGGTTGGCATCTAATATGCGGTAAAGAGAATGTCGCTCTATAGTCATTCAAAATTCCGAGAAGAATCATGTTCCAGAATACGCCCCCTGCTCACTTTCGGTAAAATTCAGATCAGTCCTGCGATCGCAATAACCTACTCTTTCTGATCCTATGGAATCCCTCAATGTGCTCGGCACCGCCTTAGAACTTTGCTGCACCAATCCCCTCACCGGTTTTTACCGCACTGGTAGTTGTGAAACCGGCCCCGATGATCGCGGAGTACACACGGTCTGCGCCCAAGTGACGGCTGAATTTCTCCAGTACACCCGCACCCAAGGTAATGACCTTTCCACAGCCACCACCTTTTTCCCTGGGCTCAAGCCGGGCGATCGCTGGTGCCTTTGTGCCGGGCGCTGGCTAGAAGCTAAAGATGCTGGTGTCGCCCCACCAGTCATCCTAGCCGCCACCCACAAAGCCACCCTTCACATCGTGCCTCTTGAGGTGCTCCGTGCCCATGCCCATGATGCGCTGTGATCTAGCGGATTTAGGTGTCAATAACCTCGCGACTCCATCGAGGGGATATCGAAAAGTTTTGGAACGCCTAGGGACTGGTTCATTGCCCCTGCAATAGGAGCAGCCAGTTCTGACACCCCCCTCCACTCAGGTCGGTTCCTGTCCCCAATGGTGTGTCGAAGTTTTTTCCGAGGGATACCGCCGCTTTGTCAGTTCCGCAATCAGCAATGCCATAATCAAGGGGATTTCCTCCTTGTCCTATGACTGCGACTGGCTTTGACTCCCACAATCCGCCCGATCCTAAGCTCATTGAAGCCTGTGTGCACTGTGGCTTTTGCCTAGCCACATGCCCCAGCTACCGGGTTCTAGGTAAAGAAACCGATTCTCCCCGAGGGCGGATTTACCTGATGGCCCGAATCAATGAACAGGAACTCCCCCTCTCTCCGGCGATCGCCCCCCATTTTGATACCTGCTTGGGCTGCCTGGCCTGTGTGACCACCTGTCCTTCGGGAGTGCAATATGACCAGTTAATTCGGGATACGCGATCGCAAGTGGCGCGCAACCATCCCCGTTCGCCCTGGGAGCGGGCGCTACGCACTCTGATCTTTCAAACCTTTCCCTATCCCCAGCGACTGCGCTGGCTCCTTGCGCCCCTAGTGCCCTACCAAATGCTGGGGCTACAGCGGTGGCTAAGGCAAAGTGGACTATTGGCAAAACTCCTGCCCAAGGCTTTAGTGGCGATGGAATCTCTGCTGCCGCCGATCCCGGTGGGCGCGTTTCGTGACCCCTTCCCCACGGTGATCCCAGCCCAGGGAACGCGCCGCTATCGGGTGGGAATGCTCCTCGGCTGCGTGCAACGGCTATTTTTACCCCATGTCAACGCGGCGACGGTGCGGGTGCTGACAGCCAACGGTTGCGAGGTGGTGATTCCCCCCAACCAAGGCTGCTGTGCGGCGTTGCCCCACCATCAGGGCGAGGAAGCCCAATCCCAGGATCTGGCTCGCAAACTCATCGATGCCTTTGCCCCCTGGGATTTGGATGCGGTGGTGATCAATGCTTCGGGATGTGGACACACGCTTAAGGAATACGGGCATTTGCTGCGGGAAGATCCAAACTATGGTGATCGCGCCCAAAAGTTTGCCCATCAGGTGCGGGACGTTCAGGAATTTCTCGACCAAGTGGGACTCACCGCCCCGCTCCATCCCCTGACTACCGACGGTCAGCCCCTAGCGATCGCCTACCAAGATGCCTGCCATATGCTCCACGGGCAAAAAATAAGCCTCCAGCCCCGCCGATTGCTGCGTCAAATCCCCCAGGTGCAGTTGCGGGAGCCCGTTGATGCGGCCCTTTGCTGTGGCAGTGCGGGAGTTTATAACATTCTTCAACCAGAAATTGGCGCTGAATTGGGTCGGCAGAAGGTGATGAACCTCCACCAAACCGGAGCGCAAGTGATTGCTTCGGCCAACGTGGGCTGCATCACCCAAATGGGGCGTGCCATGAATCGGGATGAGGAGTTCCGTCTACCGGTCTTCCATCCCATGGAACTCCTTGATTACTCCCTGCGCGGGGAGGGGCTCCCCCTAGGCAGCAGCTAAGAATTCCTGACCCTATGTCGTCCAGTCTGCTGCAAAATCCTGACAAGCTCCAAGCCCGTCTCAAGGAAATCCCCATCGAGCCGGGGGTATACATGATGCGCGATCGCCACGATCAGGTGCTTTACGTGGGCAAGTCCAAGGCTCTGCGCCAGCGGGTACGTTCCTATTTCCGTGCCAGTCAGGAACTATCGCCCCGCATTGCCATGATGGTGCAGTTGGTCTACGAAATTGAGTTCATCGTCACTGACACTGAAGCCGAAGCCCTAGCCCTTGAAGACAACCTGATCAAGCAATACCAGCCCTACTACAATGTGTTGCTCAAGGATGACAAAAAATACCCCTACGTTTGTATCACTTGGTCGGAGGAGTATCCCCGCATTTTTATTACCCGGCGGCGATTTGCTGGCGAGGCCCGGGATAAATACTATGGCCCCTACGTGGATGTCTTCAACCTGCGGCGCACCCTAGGGTTTATCAAGCGCATTTTTCCCCTGCGGCAGCGACCCCGTCCTATCTTTAAGGATCGCCCGTGCCTCAACTATGACATCGGCCTATGCCCCGGCGTCTGTCAGCGGCTCATTTCTCCCGAGGAGTATCGTAAAACCATGCAAAAGGTCGCCATGATTTTCCAGGGTCGCACCCGCGAACTAATCGAACACCTCACCGCCAAGATGGATACTGCCGCTGCCGAGCTGGAATTTGAAAAGGCTGCTCGGCTGCGGGATCAAATCCAAACGCTGCGCTATTTGGGAGCCGATCAAAAAGTTTCCCTGCCCGACGACACCATTTCCCGCGATGCGATCGCCCTGGCCCAAGATGAACAGCACGCCTGCATTCAACTATTCCAAATTCGGGCCGGACGCCTAGTCGGTCGGCTCGCCTTTGTGTCCGACTCCGGCGGGCATGACCCAGGCATGATGCTCCAGCGGGCCCTGGAAGCGCACTATCGGGGCTGCGAAGCCGTTGAAATTCCCAATGAGATCCATACCCAAGTGGAACTCCCCGAAGCTGATTTGCTCTGTCTATGGCTGGGCGATCGCAAGGGCAAAAAAGTCCAGATCACCACCCCCCAGCGGCAACAGAAGGCCGAACTGATCGAAATGGTGGAGCGCAACGCCCAGTACGAACTGGCCCGTGTCCAAAAGCAGAGCGATCGCAACCACCAAAGCCTCGACGGACTAATGGAACTGCTCGATCTGGAGACTCCCCCCCACCGCGTCGAAGGGTACGACATCTCCCACATCCAAGGATCCGATGCCGTCGCCAGCCAAGTGGTGTTCCTTGATGGCATTCCCGCCAAGCAGCACTACCGCCACTACAAAATTCGCAACCCCGAGGTCATGGCCGGCCATTCCGATGACTTTGCCAGCCTAGCCGAAGTCATTGAGCGCCGCTTCACCAAATATGCCCAAGCCAAGCGCCAAGCCGAGAGCGAAGAAGCCTTCGATTTCAGCCTCCAAAATATGGACGACTACCCCGACTTGGTGATGATTGATGGCGGTAAAGGGCAACTGTCGGCGGTGATGGCAGTGTTGGAGCGCCTAGAGCTAGATCAGGATCTGCGGGTTGTTAGCTTGGCCAAAAAACGGGAAGAAGTATTTTTACCCCACCAGTCCCACCCCCTAAGCGTCGATGCCGAGCACCCCGGCATTCAACTACTGCGTCGCCTGCGGGACGAAGCCCATCGTTTTGCCGTCACCTTCCATCGCAAAAAACGTAGCCAGCGGATGCAGCGATCGCACCTCGATCAAATTCCTGGACTAGGCCACTTCCGCCAAAAGCAACTCCTGGAAAAATTCCACTCCGTCGAGTACCTCCGCCAAGCCAGCGTCGCTCAAATCGCCGACACCCCCGGCATTGGTCTCAAAACCGCCCAGATTGTCCATGCCTACTTCCACCCCCACGCCTCCGAATAATTCCCCCTGCTACCGGTGTAAAATATCCACCGTATAGGCTTCCCAGGGCGGACAGGAAGGAACTATGGACACAGGCTTTGCTCAGCAAAATATCCGTCGGTTAGCATCTGCAGGATTTGGAATTGCCATGGCAGGATTGGCACTCCTAGCGCCGATTCCCCACATTAGGGCATCCCTAGGGCGCAATGCCCAAATTACTCCCCCCTCCATTGCCGCCACCAAACAGGCGCAAATGCCCGAACTACCAACCGTGAAATTATCTGGTGGACGGGTCGTGCAACGCACTGCCCTTTCCCGCGACGGAAGGTTTTTGGCCGCAGCGGGAACTGGAATTAAGATCTGGAACATTGCCAGAGCCCAGTGGAATCCCATCGGATCTGGGTGGGTCGAGACCCTGAACAGGAGCTCCGAACCGACCGGAGAGATATCCTTTTCTCCCGATGGTCGCGTCCTTGCTGCGGCTTCAGGACGCATGGTGAAACTCTGGCGCACCGCCGATGGCACCTTACTCCGCAGCCTTGAGGGCCACGACAGCCGCGTCACGAGGATCACCCATTCTCCCGATGGTCGGGTTTTAGCCTCGGCTTCCACCGATGGCACCATCAGACTTTGGCTGGCCAATGGGGGTTCTCTCCGCACCCTTAAGGGCCATTCCGCCCCCGTTCTCGCCCTGGCCTATGCGCCGGATGGGCGAACCCTTGCCTCCACCGCCGCCGACGGCACCGCGAGAATTTGGACCTTTGACGGCAGGCCACTGCGCACCCTCAAAAGAAACAGCAGAAGTTCTCGCCCTTTTTACTCTAGGCTTGCTTTCTCTCCCGATGGGCGGGTTTTGGCCGATTCCGATGGATCTTCGATTACCCTGTGGCGAACGAACGGCAAACCCATCCGCACCCTACCGGGACATCCTGAAATGATTGGCAAGCGGCAGAGTCCAGGCATCGTCCACCACATTGCCTTTTCCCCCGACGGACGCTTCCTTGCCTCCTGTGGCGATGATGGCACGGTCAAACTGTGGCGCACTGCCGATGGTCAGCTCCTAAACACCCTCCAGGGGAAAGGCGGCGTAGCTATGCACCTTGCCTTCTCCCCCGACGGGCGATTCCTCGCCTCGGGGCACGGGGCAAAAGTCAGGCTGTGGCTTCCCAACGGTCAACTTTTTCGCACCCTAGAGGGGCAAAGCGATATCGTGAGACATCTGGTCTTTTCAGCCGATGGTCGCATCCTGTCCACGTCCGCCGGTCAGGTGGTGCTGTGGCGTCTCGATGCCCTAAGGTAGGAGTCTCTGGGCCAAGTTTAGGGAGGATACACCCGGCCCGGGGCTGTTGCGGTGAGGTTTAGGGGTTGGCTGGTCAGGTGCTCCCTTTGACCGTGAACCACCAACAGTGGAGCTGGAAATAAAATACTGCACCATTAGGCTCAACGATTCTCCCTTTGTCCTTCAACATTCGACCGTTAACCACCATTGGAGCCTAGGGGTTGAATGCACCTTTAGGCTTAACCATTCTTCTTAGGGGTGAACAAATGCTAGATTTTTTGCCGCGCTAGGAATTTGGAAGTGCAATTAAATGCAATTAATTAATCCTTGCCGTTAACCGCCGCCATAGCGGGGCATCCTCAGTCTGTTGTCACGATTCGGAGCTTGTGCAGGTTTCTTAGTCAGTTATAGCTGTAAATAACTTGGTTAGGACGGGCTGCAGGGGTGAAACCCCTGGCTGGGGGCGCAGCCCCCAACCCCCCTCTTCTCTCGATGTCCGAACCTACCCGAATATAGCTATACAAAACACAATTGCTATCCAGAAAATCCTATGGATAGTTGATTATGGACAACCCATCACCCACAGATCTTTTCGGGCATGGGTTAAGGCTAACAGGGGCTCCAATATTTTCTCACCATTTCAAACAGCATCCTTCCCCGCCAACTGCTCAGTTAGTGCGTGGTACATGACATCCACCGGAGCCGGCACCCCCAGCCAGTATTCCAAGGCGATCGCCCCCTGGTGCAACAGCATGGACAAACCATCCAGAGTCCCTAGTCCTCGGGCCGCCGCCAGGCGCAGGAGGGGCGTGGGGCGGGGCTTGTAGATCAGGTCATAGACTGTCGCCCCCCGGGGCAGCAGATCCACTTCCCCAGGGGTGAGGGGGGTTTGACCGGGAGCCCCCATTCCCACGGGTGTTGTATTCACCAACAAATTTGTCTCCGGCAAAATCTGGGGCAGTTCCGCCCAATCCCGAGTCCGTACCCCGGGAAATGCCCGTTGAAAGGCGGCAAGTTTTTGCGGATTGCGACCTATCACCCGAATCTGCCCGCAACCCCACTCCCGACATCCCACCACTACTGCCCGTGCTGCCCCGCCGCAGCCCAGCACCGTCACATTTGGCGGCGGCACCCTGCCTGCTAGCGGAGCTAGGAACCCGGCAACATCCGTATTGGTTCCTACCCAACCCCGTCCCTGTCGCCTAATGGTATTAACTGCCCCTACTTGGTTTGCCCGCTCGTCCACCGCACTTAGGTAGGGAAGTATCTGTTCTTTATGGGGAATGGTCACATTCAACCCCACCAGTGACTCAGCGACCCCAAATCCGGCGATCGCCGCTGCCAGATCGGCCGTCGCCACAGGAAAGGCCACGTACAACAGATTTTGCCCCAAGTGCTGCAGCGCCGCATTATGCATCACCGGTGAAAGGCTGTAGCGCACAGGGTAGCCTAGGATACCTAAAATCCCCGTCTCTCCATTGATCCCCATAATCAGCCCCACGATTTACACTGAAATCCCAGCGGTCTTAAGATATGATAAAAATAAGTTTTTGATTTAATTGGGCCCAGTTTAGCGAGCACATTCAGAAATTTGGCAGAGAAGGCAAAGACATTGGGATCGACCGGCCCGAGCAGTTGAATTCCATGACAGTCGAGTTTCACAGCTTTCTGCCAAGTCGTCTAAAGTACCGCAAAATTGCGCTAGAGGAATTATCCCGAACTCGATTTAATGGACTGGGGGGCAACGAGACTGTCCTCTGTCTAGTTGAACTCATTTGGGGATGCTTATGATGGTGACAGCGCAGTATCAAGAAGCTCTTCAGGCCTACGCCGAGGGGCGATACGAGGAAGCTATGCGGCAGTTTTCCGAACTGCTCTATGAAGATGCTAAAAATCCCAAGCTGCACATTTGGCTCGGTGCGACCCATCGCAAGCTCGGCAGACTCGATGAAGCAAAGGAGCAATATCAGCAAGTTTTATCGCTCACCGACGATCCCGATCTCATCGACCTAGCCAAAACTTCCCTTGCCCAGATTCAATCCAGCAATCAGTTTGCAACTACCACTGCCGTCCCCCCGGCAAATCTTTCCCTCCCCCAAGGCATCGAATTCAACCTTGACGATGAGGTTGACATCACCGAAGAGCATCAAGGCTTGGATCTTGCCGACGCTCTGTTCCAGACGCCCGATCACACCATTGCCACGGGTGCCCCTACGCCCATGGTTGTGTCCACCGCATCAGCGGTTCGTTCTGCGGTGAGTAGTTCCCAGGGTACCGCTTCGGTCAGTCCTCCTGGCAGTTCCCTCGCTCCTGCCATCGAAGAACCCACCCCGATCGCCATTGAAGATCTCTTTCGTTTTTCAGGACTCAAACCCCGAATCACAGCCTTTGTTGTGGCGATCGCCACGGTACCCGCCGTATTTCTTGGTACCGCTCTTTACCAATCTGGCAATCAGGCCCTAACCTACGAAACCCGACAAAACCGCCAAGCCCAACTAGTTCGGGATCAGCAGCTTGCCGAAAGCCTCGCGCGCACTGCCCACCGCCACCTCCAGAGCAAAGACAGCGAAGCCCAGTCCATGACGACGCTACTTAGCACCGGCACCGAAAATCTTGGTCGTGTCCCCCTAGCTCGGCAGCAAGCTTTCTGGAACCAAAGGCTATCCCTCTACCGGCGAGTCTATCCTGCCTTCTCTGCCATGGCGATCTATTCCATCAATGGCAACCTTATTGCCCAAAGGGCGACGGATCCCCAGTTGCCTAGCACTATGGATGATCAGTTGCGGCGCAATCTGCTCAAGGCTGAGACCCCCATCGTTAGCATTATTAGCGCCCCTGTCGTCTTCAAGCAACCGAGCACCTACGGAGTTTTCATTGCTGCGTTGATTCAGAACCCCCGCACCAAACGCACCAGCCACCTTGCTGTCGTCCGTCTACCCCTATCGGGGATCCGTGAAGTATTGGAGCGCATCACAGATGTACCCTTTACGATGCAAACCAGCACCATTCCCAACTTGATTGCCAGTAGCGCCGAGATGCCTGTCAACGCTGTCACCGTGACCGCACCCCTACCCTTTTTTACAAACGCAAGCTTTACCGACTGGCAGATCTCCCTGGTCGCCACCCCAGAAGATAATGCCCCACTCCATGCTGCCCGGCAAGTACTACTGCTGATTCTAGCTACGGGCGTGGCCCTCACCCCACTCCTTGCTGGACTCCTAGCTTTTAGCTTTGCCCGCGGACTGGCCCAGCGACTGTTACAGCTCACCCAACAGGTGCGCCACAGTGCCCAGCAACTGGTGTATGGCAAATTTAGCGAGGAACGCCTCAGTGAAGAGGGCGACGATGAAATCGCCCAACTGGCTGTTAACATCAATCACCTTTTAGATCAAGTCCAGAGCCTTGCAACCCAGCAGCAGCAAGAACAACGCAAAATCCAGCAACAATCGCAAAAACTCTTTAAGTCCCTACGCACCCTGGCCCAAGTTCAGGACGAAAATATGCGCCTTGTGGATGAAAACATTCAACTAGTCGTGCGCAAAGTTGAAGAGCGTGTCCAAAGCAAAGAAGTTGAGGCCCTCAAACAACGCCAAGAAAAGGAGCAGCTTCAAAACCAACTGGCCCACATTTTCAATGAAGTTAAAGAACTAGCCAACGGTGACCTTACTGTGACCGCCACCCTTCAGGATGGAGAAGTGGCCAATGTCAGCGAGTTTTTTAACCGCATGGTAGATGGATTGCAGCAGATTGTCTCCCAAGTAAAAAGTTCGGCGGCCCAAGTGCAGCAATCCCTGGGGCAAAATGAACGGGCGATCACCCAGCTATCGGGGGAGGCCATGCGCCAAGCCGATGAATTGGTGCACACCCTTAACGCTACCCAGATGTTGGCGATATCTGCCCAGTCCGTAGCCAATAACAGTAAACATGCGACCGATATCGTTCACCAAGCTGCCGCCCAAGCTGCCACTGCCGGTAAGTCCATTGAGTTGAGTATGCAAAAGGTACTCAACCTTCGCTCTACGGTCACTGCCACGGCCAAGAAGGTGCAACGCCTTAGTGAGGCCTCCCAACGGGTGGCGCGAGTGATGGCCATGATCAATGAGATTGCGGTGCAGACTAATTTTCTAGCGATCAATGCCAGTCTTGAGTCAGCCCGAACCCCTGATGAGCAACATCGCAACCTAGCCCGCCTCTCCCAGGAAGTGGGAGAACTGGCGAAGCGCTCGTCCAATGCTACCCAGGAGGTCGAAGCCCTGTTGCACCATATCCAAACTGATACGGCGGAAGTGATGGCGGTGATGGCTGCGGGTGAGCAGGAAGTGATGGAGGGCACTAAATTGGTGGAGTCTGCCCAGCAAAGTTTGGGGCAAATTATGGAAGTGACGCAGCAAATTGACACCCTGATTGCCACGATTCAGGACGCAACCATGTCCCAAGCGACGGCTTCAGAATGTGTGGCTACCCTGATTCAGGAAATCTCCCAAGTATCCCGCCGCACGGTTGATTCTTCGACGGAGGTATCGCGATCCCTCCATGCCACGGTGCGCTCAGTTGAATTGCTGCAACGCTCAGTAATGCGGTTTAAGCTGGCTAATTAGGAGTAAAACCATCCAAATGGGGCAAAGCTGCTATGGACGAGATTGAGGCCGCAGTCCGGCAGATGTTTTTGGAGGAAGCCCAAGAGCATCTTCATGTTCTGGAGGATCACCTATCTGTCCTTGAGCCAGCAGCGGCCGACTACCAGTCCCGCCTCAATGCCGTGCTGCGGGCCGCCCATTCCCTCAAGGGCGGTGCCGGGCTGATGCAGTTACCCCAACTCAGTGAGGCAGCCCATCGCTTTGAAGAGGTGCTCAAGGCTCTGAAGAACTTTGGGCCCCAAAGGGATCTGCCCCAGCGGGGATTGATTCTCGATGGGGTGGCGACCCTACAGCGGCTTGTCACCCTGCATCGGCAGGGGATGGAATCGGTGAATTGCTCTTTGACAGTGTTTGCGGAATTGCTGGAGCAGGTGCGATCGCCCGATAAAACAGACGAGATGGAGTCTGATGTTCTGGTGGTTTCAGAGCCAGAGGTCAATTTGACCATGTTATTGTTTGAGACCGAGATTGAAAGCTCCCTTGCTACCCTCGAAGCTCTCTTGGCGCGCAACTCCCACCCGGAAGTGATCCGGCAGGAACTAGGCACCGTGGCCAGTGATCTGGCTAATCTTGGTGAAATGCTGGAATTGCCCGAATTTGTGGCTTCTTGCCAAATGGTTTTAGCCCGCTTGGAGGGCAGTAACGGTGCCAGTGCGTCCTTGGCGGCAGAAGCGGTGCGAGACTGGCGGCAGACCCAAGCCAAAGTGCTGCAGCCCGTTGACTCCCAGAAACTAGAGATCAGCCAAGAAGCGCTGTTTGTGTTCCCACCAGACTTAGAAACCTTTGAGAATCCCTTTGCCTTTCCCATAGAAGATCGGGAGTTCTCCCTCTACGAAGTGGATTCGTCGCGGGCGACTGAACTGATTGAGCCTGAGACGGCGGAGACAGTGGAGGATCTCTTTGCCGACCTAGAGTCAGGGGATCAGCAGGAGGGAGAGGATCTGGCCGTTTCCCTGCCTCCAGTGGCCGCATCCCTAGTGGCAGCCTACACCAAGGACTCATCAATTCGACTGCCCCTGCCCAAAGTCGAGCAGTTGTCCAGCCGGATCACAGAATTGCAGGTATTCAAAGGCAATTTAGATGTCCAACTGGCGGCGTTGCGGGAGCTTGCGGCTCAACTGCGGCAATGTTTTTCCTCGGAACCACCCGAGGCAAGTTCCTCCAGTCCCTACCAACGGGCAGAGGAACTCAGTGAGGATCTAGATCTACTCCTTTACGACGTGGAGCAACAGTCGGCCCATATGGGACAGGAACTGCGACAAATGGGGTCGCTGATGCAGGAGGTGCGGATGCGTCCTTTTGGGGAGGTCACCCAGCGGTTCCCTCGGATGATGCGCAATCTGGTGACCCAATACGACAAGCCCGTGTCCCTAGAGCTTTCTGGCACCGAGGTACTGATTGACCGAGCGGCGGCAGAACCCCTAACAGATGCCCTGACCCAACTGTTGCGGAATGCTTTTGACCATGGCATTGAGGACGTGCGATCGCGCCTAAAGCAAGGTAAATCTACCACAGGACAGATTGAGCTAACCGCCAGTCAAACCCTCGACCAAACTGTGATTCAGGTGCGGGATGATGGACGCGGGATCGATTTGAATCGACTACGGGAGCGGGCGATCGCCGCCGGAGCAGACCGTGAGGTCGTGGCCCACTGGCGGGATGAACAGGTGATGGCGTTGATCTTTGAACCGGGCTTCAGTACCGCAGAGCGGATAACAGGGCTGTCGGGGCGCGGCGTCGGCATGGATGTGGTGCGGACAACTGTGGAGCAATTGGGAGGGCGGGTCAGCGTAGAGTCGCGGGTGGGGCAGGGCACGACCTTTACCCTGAGTTTGCCTCGGTTGATGGCCGCTTTGCGGGTGTTGCTGGTGCAGTTAGGGGGAGTCACCCTAGGGATACCCAGTGACTGGGTGCAGGAGATGGTGCCGGCGGTAAGCTTATCGGTAACGACGGTGCGCTGGCGCAATCAGGAGGTGGCGATCGCCCAGCCGATCAATCTTGTGGCGGTTCAGTCATCCCAGCGCCATTCGGCAAAACCCGGCAATGCCACACCCTGCTTACTGATTCTCAAAGATCCCCTGAACGGGGCATTCCTGGGACTGCCCGTCGAGGGCTGTTGGGGAGAGCAGGAAGCCAGTCTCCATAGGATTGAGGGTGCGATCCCTCTGCCGGACTTGTTTTCTGCCTGTGTGATCCTTTCCGATGGTCAAGCCGTACCCTTGGTGCAGATGCAGGAGCTGTTTCGGCGATCGCCTAGGCGGGAGTCGCCAATGCTTCCGGTGGCGATTGCCCCCGTGGAAGAGTCCTTGCCGGTGATAGTTTTAGCAGAAGATACGGCCAGTGTGCGGCGATATTTCAGCCAACTCTTTCAAAAACACGGCTACCGAACGGTGGCCGTGACCAATGGCATGGAAGCCCTGAGCAAAATTCGCAGTGGACTGCCAGTGGAGGTGGTAGTGACGGATTTGGAAATGCCGGAACTCAGCGGTTACGGACTGCTATCCCAACTGCGGGGTGATCGGCGGTTTGCCCAATTGCCAGTGATTATGTTTACGGCTCGCCATGAGCCTAAGTATCGACAATTGGCTCTCAATTTAGGGGTAAGTGCGTTCCTGACCAAACCTTGCGGCGATCGCGAACTATTGGAAACCATCGCCCAGTTGCGGGAAGCGTCCCGCCGTGCCCAAAATACTATGGAAGGTTCCAACGCTACAACGATGATCGGCGGGGCGAGGGGTTAGCGATCGCCATCAGATAGCACTGCACCACAGCATCAAGACTAAAGTGAGTCACAGCCTGCTGGTAGGCTTGCTCCACAATGGCGCTGTCCGGGTGACAGAAGATATGCTCTAGGGCCCTGGCGAGGGCCGTTGCATCGTTAGGGGGCACCAGCCAGCCGGTTTGGTGGGGTGCAATTAACTCCAAAACCCCACCCGTCGCGACGGCCACAATCGGTCGGCGGGCAAGTTGGGCCTCGACTACCACCCGTCCAAAGGGTTCCGGCTCGGTAGAGGTGTGGGCAATGGCAGCGCAAGCTTTCATGAGTTGGGGAACATCATCACGGAACCCCAACCAGTGCACCCGATCGCCCAAACCAAACCCAAGTACCAGTTGCTGCAAATGGGTTCTATAGTCCTGCTCGGCAAATAAAGCTTCCCCCACCAACAGACCATGGACGCCGGGCAAATCCCGTAAAGCCGCCAACAGCACATGCTGTCCCTTCCACGGCGAAAGACGGCTAAAGCAACCTACTAGGGGCACTGCCTCTGGGATGTTTAGTCCCCGGCGAGTAGCGCGGGCCATCTCTTCGGAGACCGCATCGAAGGGTTCCCGCCGAAAGCCGTTGTAGACCACCCGTACCAGCGATCGCCGCCCCCCACAATCCACAAATGCGTCCCCGGTCGCCTGGGAATTAACCACTACCCGCCACGCCAAACGATTAGCGAGCGCCACCAGCAGCCGCCGATTAGCCGGGCTGAATATTCCCGCTGTCAATAGGTCATGGAGATGCCACACAACCGGTGCCCCCCCCAAAAAGCCGGGCGATCGCCGCCACCACAAAGGCTTTGAGATTATTGGCATGGAGGCAATCAAACTCCCGACTGATCTGCGCCACCCTTCGAGCCAGACGCCCCACTTGGGCGATCGCCCCCAGTGAGCCGAGGGAAAACCCCGTATTGGTTCGCACTTGGGCCAATGCTCCATCAGCATCCATGGCAGTTAGCCCTAAAACCTCCACCCCGCCAGCCCGGAGCCGCTGTTCGAGGGGACCTTGGGTCAGCAACAGCACCGCCGAGTGATGTCTGAGGGCAATTGCCAAATCCAGCAAGCATAGCTCACCGCCACCGAGGGCTGCGGTATAGCTGAGGAATAAAATCCTAGGGCAAGCAGCCTTTACCATGCAACACCGCAGTTTTACGATACTCGTAAATATGGGACATTCCCAGGGTCAAGGTATCTACCAGTTCTCCCGGACAGTGCTGCAACAAGTCCTCTCCCGTGATCTCCTTCGCAAAAAAGCGTCGCACACTCTTCAGCAACTCCATCACCCCTGCAAAGCCCAGGGATTTCACCAGAAAGGTCGCCACTGGCGAATTTTTCAGGTCGTAATCCGAATCTCCCGTGCGTCCCTTCTCTAGCAGAAGCATGACCTCCCGCTCCATCTCCGTGGTTGGTTCATAGGATCGGGGCACCGTCACTAAAAACTGCTCTAGGGTCGCACCACGAAGCCCCTCCGTCGGCAGCCCTCCCATCATCATCGACAGGGGAATATCACGACCAATGCGCAGGGATAGGGCCTCAATTAGGGCGATCGACACCAACTTCGCCCGCAGATAGAGGCAGGCCACTGCCAAATTATGCTCTGTTCGCTGTAACAATTCAGCATAGGTATCATCGTCGGGCTCCCCTTTGTATTGGCGGAAAATGTACTGGGGCTGCCGCGAACTCATAAATCCCTCCATATTTTGAATGGAGCGGCGATAACCATCAACGGTATAGGAATTGGCGTTGCGCAGATCGTGGTTGGTCTCCGGAATTAAATTCCAGGTGTTATCGAGGAAGAACGTTGAGCTGCTGCTGGCGAAATTCACCACATCCCGATTGGCTAACCGCACCGCCCGTCGCACCAAGTCTGTTAAATCCTGCTCAGACCAATGGAAGTCATAGCGCAAACTGGACAGCGCCAACCGCTGATACAACTGTTCACTCACCGTCGTGCCATCCCCCAGCGGCGGGCGGAAGGGAATCGTGGATTCAATACAGGCGGCGATCGCCACGAGATCTTTTAGGGAGAGGATCTCCTGCAAACTCTTAGACGCAATCAGGGCGCTGAGAAACTCGTTCTGTCCACCATAGGGCTTTAAAACATCGCCTCCGTGGAAGCCAAAGAGGATGCAGATGGCAGTAAAAACCGGATCATCCGGAAGTTCTTCCGGATCCAGAATCCAGAGTTGGCGATCCTCTTCCCGCACGTAGGGGGCAATATAGCGGCTGATATTCACGCCGATGCCATGGTCTACTTGCACATAAACCAAATCATGGAACAGAGCCGCCAAAACTTCGATCGCATCTCCCTCTTCACCCACCTCAAAAATATGCTTTGGGGTATGGAAACAGCGCCAAAAACCGGTCATGGTTTGAATGATCAAAGTAGCTGTCCGCCGCAGTTGCCGCTCCACTTCCACATCCACATCGCCCCGCAATTCGAGCACCGCTCGCTTTAAGGTTTCATAACATTGTTCAGAGCTGTGTTGATAGCTGTCAGGCTCGGCAACCATAGAAGCCACGGCTGGGGAATTGGTGAACACTTTAATCGGTCTGGGAACGCACGTCTAGTATTTCGGGCGGAATAAACTCTCGCTGCTCTGTAACCTAGGATACATTCGGCTGCCGCTTTTCTCAGTATTACAGGATTACCCTATTTTAAGCTGTCTTGAGCCCTTTGAATCTGCCGTCTTGTGTCAATTCCCGTGCATTCCACCCTTCGACGGCAGACATTATTTCTCTGCCCTATGGGGCGGCTCTAATCCATCAAGAATTGCCCCTAGTACCTACGGTAACTGTGGATGTGTGGCTACCGGCGGGAGCGGTACGGGATCCGCAGACCGTCTTAGGAGCGGCCCATATGGTGGAGCACATGATCTTTCGGGGATCGGAGCGGTTACGTCCCCAAGACTTTGACCGCCTGATAGAGCGCCATGGGGGTCAGAGTGGTGCGGCGACCAGTTTGGAGTATGCCCACTACCAATTCACGGTGGCGACAGAACATTTTGAGCCGTCCTGGGCAGCTTTGGCGGAGTTACTGACGGCAGCGACGTTCGCCCCGGCAGAGTGGGATCTGGAGCGGCCAGTAATTTTAGAAGAGCTATCCCAGGCGATCGCCGACCCCGATTGGGTGCTTTACCAAGGGCTAATGGAAACGGCCTTCAGCGATCACCCCTATGCCCGCTCCGTTTTGGGCGATAGTGCGTCGGTGCAGCAAACCTCAGCGGCTGAGTTGCGGCAGTTCCATCGCACCCACTACAGCCCCCACCAATGGACTGTGGTCGTGGTTGGAGCTGTATCCCGTGAGCGGGCGATCGCAGCCCTTACGGAGGGAGTACCCCGGTGTTCCCGGTATTCCTGTCCACCCATGCTTCAGCCTGCCTCGTGTCCTGTCCAAGGTGTGCGGCGGGATGAGATCTGCCATCCCGTGAGCCAAACGAGCACCCTAATGATGGGATGGATCACCCCGGGAGCAACGAACCTTCGCGCCATCCTCGGACTGGAGTTGCTCTCGGTGATTTTAGGGGAAGGACGCTCTTCGCGGCTGGTATCCCGGCTCCGGGAAGAACGCCAGTGGGTTCATGACATTGGCAGTGGCTTTTTGCCCCATCAGTATGCGGGCGTTTTTGTGCTGCGGGCTGAACTGGAACTACGGTACGGGGCGATCGCCGAACAACAAATTCTTGAAGAACTCTGGCGGCTCCATGGCGGTTTGATCCTAGAACATGAACGTCAACGGGCGGTGCGATCGCTTTACCACAGGTTCCTTTTTGGAATGGAATCCCCAGCGCAGTTGGCGGAGTTTCTCGGTTATTACGGAATGCTAGGATGTCATCATCTGTGTCGCCATTGGCCCAATGCCTATCGCCAAGAGATGGAGTCCATCACCGTTGATGAATTGCAATCCCTAGCCCGTCGGTATTTGCCCCTGGAGTCCTACACGGTGATTAGCCTCCAACCCAGCCCCTATTTTCCATGATTGTTCGCCATCAGTTTGCTAACGGCATTACCCTCCTGCTCACCGAAAACACCACCACTGAGATTGTGGCCGCTCGCTTTTTCATGGCCGGTGGCGCTCAGGTGGAGACCCCGGCCACAGCCGGTCTTACCCACCTTGCTACCGATCTGCTGACAAAGGGCACTACGCTGCACTCGGCGGCGATGATCGCCGAAGAAATCGAATCCGTTGGGGCATCCCTCTCAGTCACTAGCGAGGAAGATTATTTTTTAGTTAGCCTTAAAACCGTGACCCAGGATTTCCCTAGTTTGCTCTCTCTGGTGGCAGAACTGTGGCGATCGCCCACTTTCCGGAAAACGAACTGGAGCTGGAGCGCAAACTTACCCTCCAAGCCATTCGTAATCAGCAGGAACGCCCCTTCACCATCGCCTATGAAAATCTGCAAAGGGCCCTCTTTGGGGATTCCGCCTACGGACTGCCTGGTTTGGGCACCCTCGAAACGGTCTCCCAGATCACCCGTCAGCAACTAGTGCAGTGGCACCAGCAGCACCTCTGCCCTCAGCGAATGGTGATCAGCATTGCCGGCAACCTGACTGCCGATCATGCCCAGACTTTGATTGAACAAGCTTTTGGCGACTGGTTGCCCACACCTGCCGCCCGCCCCCCCCCTGCCCCACCACCCCTTTCAGCCCCAGCGACTGACCCATATTCAAGACAATCAGCAGGCGATTGTGATGTTGGGTTACCCCGCTCCTGCGGTGGGTTCGCCCAACTATGCCGCCATGAAGCTGATCAATACCTATCTCGGTAGCGGTCTATCCAGCCGCCTGTTTGTGGAACTACGGGAAAAGCGCGGACTAGCCTACGAAGTTTCCTCCTTTTACCCCGCTCGCGAGGCTGACTCCCTGTTTGTCACCTACATGGGCACTGCTCCCGATAATGCCAGCACCGCGATCGCCGGACTTCAAGCCGAAAGTGATCGCCTTTGTGCCCAACCCCTCAGCGATGGGGAGTTGGAAACCTGCAAAAGTAAACTATTGGGGCAGTATGCCCTGAGCAAACAAACCAATGGGCAAATTGCCCAAACCTATGGCTGGTATGAAACTCTCGGTTTGGGGGCCGACTTTGACCAGCGGGTAATCGCCATAATTCGTGACACCAGCGCTGACCAGATCCAAGCCGTGGCCCAACGGTACCTCAGTAGCGCAATTCTTTCCATGGTAGCCCCTGAGCCATGTCTGCAAATTCCCTCCCCCGCCTAACTGCCTCCCAGGGGCTGACGCTCGCCGTTTGGCTGGTCGCGACCCTTCTCTTTTCTTTGCGACTTCTTGCCCTGGATCTTCCTCCCTTCCTCACCCATGATGAGTCCTACTCTGTGCTGCGTACGGCGGGCTATCTGGAGCGAGAGGTGCGCGAAACCCTCTTCCAAAGCCGCCTCGTCTCCCTAGCGGAAGTGCAGCACTTCCATCAACTCACCTCTGAGCGCACCTTTTGGGACACCATTACTGGACTGGCCACCGAGGAACCCCAACTGCCGCCCCTTTATTTTCTGTTGGCGCGACTGTGGCGGCAGGTTTTTGGGGGGTTGGGGGATGTCATCACCGTCTTGCGTGGTTTTTCAGTCCTTCTGGGCTTTCTTGTCCTGCCTGTCTCCTACTGGCTCTGTCAAGAACTCTTTGCTTCCCGGGTGATCGCCCAAGTTACCATTCTGTTCCTGGCCGGCTCCCCCAATTTCCTGCGGCTTTCCCTCAACGTTCGATATTTCACCCTTTGGGCCCTGCTGAGTCTTAGTAGTACTGCCCTCCTGCTCCTTGCCACCCGCACGACCAAAACCCAGTGGTGGATTGCCTACGGACTGAGCTTCAGCCTCAGCCTCTACACTTTCCCCCTCACCGCTTTTATGGCCGTTAGTCACGGGTTATTCGTTTGGCACCGTAACCGCCAAGAACTGCAATCCTGGGCGATCGCTACCCTCGCCGCCGGACTGCTCTTTATCCCTTGGGCGGTCACTTGGCTGATCCACATCGCCGCCTCCCAGGATACGCTCCGCTTCACCTTTCCCGCGATCGCCGCCCCGTGGCCCACTCGCATAGATAATTTTAGCCAACTGCTGCGGCTCCTATTTTTGATCCCCATCAATCGTCCGGTCGCTTGGGCCATTGCCCTGCTCTGTCTCATCGCCCTGATTGACCTGCGGCGGGAGGAGCGCAGTGTCGCATGGGGCCTAGCCACCCTGATTCTTCTGCCCTTTTTGATCTTTGGCGGACTCGACCTCCTCGATGGCGGCACCCGTCTAGCTAAGGAACGTTACTTTATTCCTTCCCTGATATTTTGGCAGATTGCCGTTGCCCGCTACCTTTGCCGCGTTCCCCTATCCCGAAGGATCAGGATTGGAATCACCCTAATCCTGGTTCTTGGCGGATTGCTCAGCACCCTTTCCGATCTCCGCCCTGAGCGCTTTGCCCTGGTCGCCGCTGCCCAGCAGCAGCAGCGCCCCCTCATCGTTAGCGATCTCCTCACCGACTTCACCCAACCCGGCAATCGGTCTAACCCTATGCTCCTCGTTGGTTTCAGCTATGCCCTTCCCCAAAACACCGTTTTTTGGTTGCAATCGGAGTCCGATAGGGCGGATCTGTTCTTTCCCCTGCTCACCAGCTACAACGCCCTTGTCTTTCGCCCAACTCCGGTTTTGCGCGATCGCCTCCAGCAAAAATTCCAGCTTGAAGACCTCTCCCATCTTGGCAAACAACAGCAAGGTGAGGATATTTACCGCATCCAGAACCCCTAGCACTGACAGACAAAAAGAGCCTGAATTTCCCTCACCATCCCCGGTCACTGCCAAATATCTGGGGACTTCTAGGGGGAGAGATCCCAAACAAGCCATTAAAAAAACTGGTTGATATCAGCGCGACCCGTGGTTTTTAGCCAATTTTGGGCTTCGATGTAGTTATTGGGGGCCAAGCGAATCGCCCGAATCCAATAGTCTGCGGCCAGGTCAAAAAATTGGTTGGCTGCTTCCTCATCTGCCGCCTGCTCACCCTTATAGTGAAAAATCACTGCCATGTTGTTCAGGGTTTGGGGCATTCGCGGGTTGAGCTCCGCTGCCTGCTGATAGAATTCCAAAGCTCGGTCGTGGTCACCATTACTGGCATGGATTAACCCCATGTTGTAAAAAATGTAGCTGCGATCGTAGGCGTTTTCTTCCAGTTTGAGAGCTTCCTCATAATTGGCAAGGGCCTCGGCATATTCCCCATCCCCTTGGGCTGACATCCCATCCCGGTAATAGGCAAAGGCCTCTTTTTCCCGCTGGCTAGCCGGAAAAAGCTTCAAAATCGTGTCGGCAATCACGGTGAAGGTCTGGTCAACAAAGTTGTCGTTGCGCTGGGAGCGGGGCATAGCTTTCTAACGTAGACTGAGGGGATATGGATTCCCTACGACTGTAGCATGGCGATTATTTCCTCAAAAGATCCCCACCCATCAGCGCCATCCCTACTGACGGCCTCGGCTCTGCCCGATGAGGAGCGGGAAGTTGCCCAGAGCCAGCCGGACGATCGCCCCATTCGACCCCAACGCCTAGCCGATTATGTGGGACAGCAGGAACTTAAGGATCTGTTAAACATCGCGATCGCCGCCGCCCAGTCCCGTCAAACCGCCCTCGACCATTTGTTGCTCTATGGGCCGCCGGGCCTAGGAAAAACCTCACTGGCAATGATCATTGCCACGGAACTAGGGGTTCGCTGCCATCTAACTACCGCTCCGGCCCTAGAGCGCCCCCGGGACGTCGCCGGATTGTTGGTTTCGCTCCAGCCCCAGGAGGTGCTGTTCGTCGATGAAATTCACCGTCTACCAAAGGTCACCGAAGAGATTCTCTACCCGGCGATGGAAGACTTTCGCCTCGACATCACCATTGGTAAGGGACAGGCAGCTAGAATTCGCAGCGTTTCACTGCCGCGATTCACCCTAATCGGGGCCACAACGCGCATCGGAGCTCTTTCCTCTCCCCTGCGCGATCGCTTTGGTTTTGTCCAGCATCTGCGCTTCTACCACGAACCAGAGCTGTGCCAAATCGTTCATCGCAGTGCCCTATGTTTGCAGGTGCCCATTGATGAAGCCGGAGCCCTAGCCATTGCCCGGCGCTCCCGAGGTACGCCTCGCATTGCCAACCGTCTGCTGCGACGGGTGCGAGACTATGCCGAAGTTAAGGGTACAGGACAGATCACCGGGGCGATCGCCGAAGCAGCCCTCGAACTGTTCCAAGTAGATCCTAAGGGGCTCGACTGGATCGACCGCAAAATGCTGAGTGTGATGATTGAAAAATTTCGTGGCGGGCCCGTGGGTCTCGATACCCTAGCTGCTGCCACGGGCGAAGATGCCCAAACCATTGAAGAAGTTTATGAACCCTATCTGCTGCAAATTGGTTACCTACAACGCACACCTCGGGGTAGGATTGCCACCACCGCCGCTTGGCAACATCTAGGTTTTGCGGTGCAGATGCCCCTGCTTAGCCCTCAGAGTGCTCTATTGGAGTAGGGTTAAGGAATAACTACTGAATCCCTGAGTATGCTTTGGCTACCAAGCGGTTGCCATCAAAGGTGGCATTCATAAACCCACCCCGACCATTAGACCAAGTCAAAATGACGGAGCGATCGCCAAACTGCGAATCGAGGGCAACGGGTTTACCATCCTGTCCCAATACCTGTACCACTTGCTCATAGGGCATGCCCCTCTTGAGGCAAAGATAGTTCCTACGGGTCATGCCGGGGTTGCCACAGCGGTAGCGATCATTGTCAAAAAAGCGCTCGTAGTGATTTTGGGGCATCGCTGCCACATTTAGGGTGGGCCCAGACAGATAGTCGGCACCGAAATACACCGCTATGGCAAGGCAGAACACAATCAATGCATCTTCGATTAAGGCCTTAACCCGGTTGCGTCTGTGACGGCGCTTTTGCTGTTCGAGGCGATCTCGACTCCAAGCTTCCCAATCAAAGGAATCCACCCAGTTCACCGCTTGGGTAAAGGTGGCAACAGCCCGATCCCTCGCCCCAAGTAGGGCACCACGAGGATCACGGGCGGTCAACCGACCCGCAGCGCGGGCTTGGCGAGCAGTTTCCGGGTCAAGCAACCACGCTTTGGTACGACGAACTAAGGAGCCAACGGTTCTGATCACCGGGTTGCCGCCAACCCTGGGGCTTTGCCGAGCAATGGTTCGTCCCTGGGCTGCGGCTACAGCACCGGCCGGGATGTAGGTGACCGCAAACCGATGGGTCAGGACAGGAACATCCAAATGGGCGGTGTAAAACTCCAGTTGCACGCTTCGCACACCCATGAACTCTCGACGGCGGAAGAATTGCTCTAGGGCATAGGTGAATTCATTAAGGCGAGGATGGCGATCGCCCTGGGCTTGATCCACCAATGTAAATGTAAGGATTAACACCTGCTGTTGCAGACGGCACTCAGTTTGTTCGGCTGCGAGCAGATCAATATAGTCTGACGCAAGACTGGTCAGCACGTGCTGAAACTTGAGCCAAGACTGACGATCCTCGAGGTTTAACCTTACTGATTTCATGGCGGACACCCTATGTTTTTGGGTTACGGGGGTTGGGCAAGCATAATAGTACCCAACCTGGCCCGTTAGTTATCATCACGGTAGGATTTATCTGCGTTACAGTAAATTCAGGGAAACTTGGGGCAATCTGTAGATCCTCTGGGGAATAGATTCGGTTATCTCGGTCATCATGATGGATTTTTGGCAAGAATTAAACCTCCTACTACGGGCGCGTTACCCTCTGATGTACTTGGTGACAATCGAGGAAGAGCGCACGGAGGCAGGACTAGCTAAGCTGGCCCAAAACCTAGGAAGGGGCATATTTTTCTGGGATTTTGTGGAGGGGTATCAGGGCAATCCCACCGATGCGGGCTTTGGCCGGCGGAATCCCCTTCAAGCGCTAGAGTTACCAGACAAAGTAAACCATGGGGCGATCTTCGTCCTCCGGGATTTTGACCGGTTCCTAGAGGATGTGGCGATCGCCCGCAAATTAAAAAACCTGTCCCGTCGCCTCAAGTCCACAGCCCAGAATGTGGTGCTCTTGGCGACTGCCATCCGCATTCCTGAAGAATTGCGGGACGTGCTGTCCGTATTGGAAGCACCTTTGCCATCACCCCAGGAACTGACCCAAGAATTGCAGCAGTTTCCCCTCCCGGCGGCGGATCGGGAAGCCCTAGTCCGAGCCGCCCAAGGGCTGACCCTGGAGCGATTGCGTCGGGTAGTGGGGCGGGCGATCGCCGCACATCAAAACCTAGGTATTGAGGACGTGCCCCTGCTACTCTCCGAGAAACAACAGTCCATCCGCCAGACCCAAATACTGGAATTTTACCCCGCTAGCACCAACATTCAGGACATCGGCGGTCTCGACAACCTCAAGGAATGGCTACTGCGGCGAGGTGGGGCTTTTAGCGATCGCGCCCGTCAATATGGCATTCCCCATCCTAAGGGCTTGCTTCTAGCGGGAATTCAGGGCACTGGCAAATCCCTCACCGCCAAGGCCATCGCCCACCACTGGCAGTTACCCCTTCTGCGCCTAGATGTTGGTCGGCTATTCGGCGGGCTAGTCGGCGAAAGCGAATCCCGCACCCGACAGATGATTCAGCTAGCCGAGGCGATCGCCCCCTGCGTCCTCTGGATTGATGAAATTGATAAGGGCTTTGCCGGCCTCGAAGGGCGGGGGGATGGGGGCACCGCCAATCGTGTTTTTGGCACCTTTCTCACTTGGCTGGCCGAAAAAGAATCCGCCGTTTTTGTCGTCGCCACCGCCAATAATGTGCGATCGCTCCCCCCCGAACTCCTACGCAAGGGTCGATTCGATGAACTATTTTTCGTTGGACTACCCAGCCAAGCTGAACGCGAAGAAATCTTTACCGTCCACTTGCAGCGCTACCGCCCCAGCACCCTCCGTGCCTACGACCTTCCTCGCCTGGCCTACGAAACTCCCAACTTTTCCGGTGCTGAAATCGAGCAAGCCATCATCGAAGCCATGCACCTAGGCTTTAGCCAAAGCCGTGACTTCACCACCGAAGACGTCCTCGAAGCGGCCAGCCAAATTGTGCCCTTGGCCCAAACTGCCCAGCAGGAAATCCGTGCCCTCCAGGAATGGGCTGCTTCCGGCAAAGCCCGACTGGCCTCACGGCAGAATCCACTGATGCTCTGACTGCAACGGCTGCCCCGGCTGTGCTTGAATGGGGAGACAAAACTGAGTCCCTATGACCGCCGACCTAAAGCCCTACTTTGAGGCGATCGCCCCCGACCTCGATCGCTGGCATCGTCGCAACCGCTACTATTACCGCGACCTGGATCGGCTGCACCAATTCCTGATCCCTCCCCAAAGCCGGATCCTCCAAATTGGTAGCGGCACAGGTGACCTCCTTGCCATGCTCGAGCCCTCCCTTGGCATTGGCATCGATTTCGCCCATACCATGACCACAATCGCTCAAAAAAAATACTCCCACCGCCCCGAGCTTCACTTTTTTACCGCCGACGCCACTAGGCTCGGCCCATCCGATCTCCCGGCCCCGCCCCCCTTCGACTATATCCTCCTCAGCGGTGTCCTCGGTTACCTCGGCGATATCCAAACCGTTCTCGAGCGCCTTGGCCCCCTGTGCGATCGCCGCACCCGTCTGCTCCTCGTCTTCCACAACTATCTTTGGGAGGGGCTTCTAAAAGCCGCCGAATGGATTGGCCAACGCCAACCCCAACCGCCCCAAAACTGGCTTTCCATGGGTGACATCCTCAACTTGGTTACCATCTCCGGCTACATCCCCATCAAGACCGGCCGCCGCTTCCTGTGTCCCAAATTCCTCCCCCTCCTTGCTCCCCTAATTAACCGCTACCTCGCGCCCTTACCCATCCTGAACCATCTTTGTCTTACCAATTACGTCA